>NZ_FOIZ01000001.1:1500000-1800000 GCF_900109295.1 Cognatiyoonia koreensis | reverse complement strand
TCCCGCCGATCCTTCTGTTGCAAGCCACATCAGTTGTGCAGGGTGCAGGGCAGTGCCGGACAATTGTCCCACCTCGTAGGCGGCCGCCATTGTGCGCAGCATCGAAAACGAAGACCCGCCGCCCGTGTCCGTTGCCAGCCCGACAGCGATAGTTTGCTGCTTGAGCGCGGACACCGGACACAGCCCCGAGCCGATAAACATATTGGATGTCGGACAATGCACGATGGCCGCGCCTGCTTCCGCCAGACGATCACGTTCGCGCGTTGTCAGGTGGATCGCATGGCCGAACACGCCGTTTTCACCCAGCAGCCCGAAGGTTTCGTAAGTTTCCAGATAGTCGCGCGCGTCCGGAAACAGCTCTGCCACCCAGGATAGTTCTGCTGTCTGCTCGCTCAGGTGGGTCTGCATCAATACGTCTGGATGTTCAGCCCAAAGCGCCCCGAGTGCTGCAAGTTGATCCGGCGTCGACGTCGGTGAAAACCGCGGCGTGATCGCGTATGATGCGCGGCCCCTTCCGTGCCAGTGTTCTAGCAAGGCCTTGCTTTCATCATAGGCCCGCGCTGCAGTGTCGCGCAGATTGTCAGGCGCATTGCGATCCATGCAGGTCTTGCCTGCGACAACCGCCATGTTGCGGATGGCTGCCGCATCGAAAAAAGCATCAACGCTTTCGGGATGGATCGTGCAGAAACTGGTCAGCGTGGTCGTGCCGTTCGCAAGTGCAAGGTCAAGCGTGCGCGTCGCGACGTCGTCCGCATAGACCCGGTCACCAAAACGCGCTTCTTCGGGGAAGGTATATGTGTTCAGCCAGTCAATCAGCTGCTTGCCCCAGCTGGCGATGATGCCGGTCTGCGGATAGTGCATATGGGCGTCCACAAAGCCCGCACTGATCAGGTGATCGCCATAATCCACGACCATTGCATCAGGATGTCGCGCACGCAGGTCCGCACCGGTCCCAACGGCGGAAATGACACCATCCTTGATCAGCACCCCACCTGCGCTGTCGTGCTTTGTCACGTCCTCCCATGGGGCGATAAACGGGTCGCCGTCAAAGGAAAGGGTCTGGCCAAGAAGAAGCTGTGTCGTCATGTGGCGCAGACTAGCGATGTCATTCCTGAAACGCCATTGTGGTGGCACGCGGAAACTCTATGTTGTGGCTCAGCTTGCGAGGTGCCCCATGTTAGATAGCGATACCATCGATCCCGAAGACGAAGCCTTCGGCATTACAGACCGCGTGATCGCCGACGTTCTTGCGGCTGTCCAAGCACAAGACGTGGACACGCTCAACGCGATACTTGAGCCGATTCACCCTGCCGACATCGCGCATCTGATTGAACAGGTCGACGCGCGCGACAGACGGGACTTCCTGACGCTCTGGAAAGGCGGGATCGACGGCGAAACCCTGTCGGAACTTGACGAGAACCTGCGGGAAGAAGTGCTGGAAAGCCTCGCCCCCGAAGACCTTGCCACCGTGGTGCGCGATCTGGAAAGCGACGATGTCGTGGACCTTGTCGAATACCTGGACGAGGACCAGCAGGAACAGGTTCTTGACGCATTGGCAGCGCCGGACCGTGTCGCCGTCGAGCAGGCGCTGTCCTACCCCGAGGAATCCGCCGGGCGGCACATGCAAAGCGAACTGGTGCGCGCGCCTGAACACTGGTCTGTCGGAGAGGCCATCGACTACATGCGTTCGGACGTGATCCTTCCGGACCAGTTCTATCACATCATCCTTGTGGACCCGCGTCTAAAAGCAGTGGGTTACGTGACACTTGGGCGGCTGCTGTCCAGCCCGCGCGCGACACGTCTGCGCGACATCATGGAGGACAGCTTTCGCACCTTCCACGTCGCTCAGGATGTGGAAGAGGTGGCGCAGGCCATCAACCACTATCACATGATTACGGCCCCCGTGGTCGACGACGACGACCGGATTGTCGGCGTCATTACCATCGACGATGCAATGGCATTCCTTGAAGAAGAAGCCGAAGAAGACTTGCTGCGCCTTGCGGGTGTGGGTGAAGGCTCGCTTTCGGATGGTGTGCGCGAAACGACGCGCCAGCGATTTCCCTGGCTTGCCGTTAATCTTGTGACGGCTATCCTGGCTTCTATGGTGATCGGCCTGTTCGAAAACACGATTTCCGAACTGGTGGCCCTTGCGGTGCTGATGCCGATTGTTGCGTCAATGGGCGGGAATGCCGGAACACAATCACTGACCGTGGCTGTGCGCGCCATCGCGACACGCGACCTGACCGGCGCGAACGTCTGGCGCGTGATCCGCAAAGAGGCGCTTGTCGGCCTTATCAACGGCATCGTATTTGCCGTGGTCATGGGGGTCATCGGCGCGGTCTGGTTCGGGATACCGCAGCTGGGCTACGTGGTGGCGGCAGCGATGGTTGTGAACCTTGTCATCGCCGGACTGGCGGGCACAATGATTCCGGTTGTTCTGGACAAGCTCAAGGTCGATCCCGCGCTGGCATCGGGTGCATTCGTGACAACGGTAACGGACATTGTCGGCTTTTTTGCCTTTCTCGGGCTTGCTGCGATCTACCTGCTATGACGGATGCGAACATCAAAGCCGCGGCACGAACGGCCGCTTTTGCGCGGCGCAAGGCGGCACACGAGGCCGGGCAGGGCACAGCGGGCTATCTGTCGGAAGTGCTGGCTGGCTATCGCGGCGTGCCGCTGGCCGGTTACATGGCGATGCGCACCGAAATCGACCCGCTGCCCGCGATGGAAGAGGCGGCAGCGCACGGACCCGTCGGCGTACCGGTCATCATCGGGGCCGGTCAAGCGTTGAAGTTTCGCACATGGTCCCCGGGCTGTTGCATGGTTGCAGGAACGTTCGGGGCCGCAATTCCGGAAAGTGGTGACTGGATGACCCCCGAAATCCTGATCGTGCCACTTGTGGCCTTTGATCGCACTGGCGGCCGACTTGGGTATGGTGGCGGGTTTTATGATCGCACGCTCGCGGCATTGCGTGCCAAGCAGCCAACGCTTGCCATTGGTTTCGCCTATGCTGCGCAGGAGGCGGACGCGCTGCCGCTTGAACCCACGGACCAGCCGCTTGATATGATCGTCACCGAAACCGGTGTCATTTCCATCTAGAAGTGCCCCTCGCAAGGACCTACACCTCAAGCTATGAAAATATTGTTCCTCGGCGACATTATGGGTCGCGCCGGTCGCAACGCCATCACCACACACTTGCCGCGACTACGCGATTTGTGGAAGCTCGATTTCGTTGTCGTAAACGGGGAAAACGCGACCAGCGGTGTGGGGCTGTCGGCAGCCCACGCGAAAGTTCTGCTAGAGGCCGGGGCGGACGTGCTGACCCTTGGCGATCATGCGTTCGACCAGAAGGACATGCTGACGTTCATCGAACAGGAACCCCGGATCATTCGCCCGCTCAATTATTCCAAATCGGCTCCGGGTGCCGGGGCGCGGGTTTTCACCGCGACGCGCGGGCGCAAGGTGCTGGTGGCACAGGCGTTGGGGCAGGTTTTCATGAAGCGGCCCTTTGATGACCCGTTTTCGGCGCTCGATGGTGTATTACGCCAGTATCCGCTGGGCGGGGCTGTGCAGGCCAGCCTGATCGACATCCACTGCGAAGCGACATCCGAAAAGATGGCAACGGGCCATTTCTGCGACGGACGGGCCAGCGTCGTGGTCGGATCGCACACGCATGTGCCGACCGCCGATGTGATGATCCTGCCGGGAGGAACGGCATATCAATCCGATGCGGGCATGTGCGGCGACTACAATTCAGTGATCGGCATGGATAAGGCCGAGCCCTTGCGGCGCTTCATCACCGGCATGCCCAAGGCCCGCTTTACGCCTGCCAGTGAAGAGGCGACCCTTTCGGGACTTTACATCGAAACCGATGATCAAACAGGCAAGGCGACGCGGGTCGAAATGATCCGCGAGGGCGGACGCCTTTCACAGGCAAGCATATGACCGATTTTTTCCAGCTTACCGACATGCAGGGCGCAATTCTGACAATGGCGGTCGTGGCCGTCATGTTCCTGATGTTCCTGCGGGAAATCTATCCGACCGAGGTTGTCGCGATGATCGGCGTGTCGATATTGCTGGTCACGGGCGTGTTGTCCTATGGCGACGCCATCCTGACGTTCTCGAACCCGGCACCGTGGACGATCGCGGCGATGTTCATCATCGTTGGCGCGCTGGTGCGCACGGGTGCGCTTAACGAATTGACCCAATTCGTCGAACGGCTGGCCGCGAAAAGCCCCGCGCAGGCCGTCGGTGGTTCGCTGATTTTCGTAGCCTTCGCCAGTGCAATCATGAACAATACGCCTCTTGTCGTGGTGATGATCCCGGTGTTCATCCAGCTATCGCGCACATTGGGTACTTCGGCGTCCAAGCTGCTGATTCCGCTGAGCTATGCAGCAATTGTCGGTGGTACGATGACGTTGCTTGGTACATCAACCAACCTGCTTGTTGACGGCGTTGCCCGCTCGCAGGGGATGGAGCCGTTTTCGATCCTCGAGATTTTCCCCGTCGGCATCGTGGTGGTGGCGTGGACCTTTACCTATCTTTATTTTCTTGGCCCACGGCTGTTGCCGGAGCGGGCGAGCATGGGTGCGATGCTTTCTGACCGTTCCAAGATGCGGTTCTTTTCCGAAGCGGTGATCCCGCCGGACAGCAACTTGATCGGGCGCGAAGTCACGGGTGTGAAACTGTTCCAGCGCGATGGCGTGCGGTTGATCGACGTCATCCGCGGCGATGCCTCGCTGCGGCGCAACCTCAAAGCCGTGACGCTACAGGTCGGCGATCGTGTCGTGCTGCGCACCGCGATGGCCGAACTGTTGTCGCTACAGGCCACACCGGAACTGCGGCGGGTCGATCAGGTTTCGGCGGTCGAGACCACAACGGTCGAAGTGCTGATCACACCGAACTGCAAGATGGTGGGTCGCCGCCTCGGTTCTTTGCGTCTACGCAGGCGGTATGCAGTCTATACACTGGCCGTGCACCGGCGGGACACGAATATCGGCTCTCAGCTTGAAGATATCGTGGTCAAGGTGGGTGATACGCTGCTGCTGGAAGGGACACCGGACGACATCCAGCGCCTGTCGGACGACATGAACCTTGGCGACGTGTCGCTACCGTCCGAGCGGGCCTACCGGCGTGGCCGTGCCCCGATTGCAATCGGCGTGCTGCTGGCCGTTGTCATTCTGGCCGCACTCAACGTGGCACCGATCCTGCTGCTGGCCATGGTCGGCGTGACGATTGTCTTGATGACGGGCTGCATCGACGCGGAAGAAGCGTTTTCTCATATCGACGGGCGGCTTCTTGCGTTGATCTTCGCGATGCTGGGCGTCGGGGCGGCCCTGCAATCGTCTGGTGCGGTCGCATTGATCGCGGACAGCATCGCGCCGGTTATGCAGGTTATTCCCGGCTTCTTCGTGATCCTCTCGGTCTATCTGCTTTCCAGTATCCTGACGGAACTGGTAAGCAACAACGCGGTTGCGGTTGTCATGACACCGATTGCCATCGGTTTGGCCGCCGCGCTGGGCGTGGACCCGCGCCCGCTTGTGGTGGCGGTGATGATTGCGGCCAGTGCGTCATTTGCGACCCCCATCGGCTATCAGACGAATACGCTGGTCTATGGTCCGGGCGGCTATAAATTCGGAGACTTCCTGAAATTCGGCATCCCGCTGAACCTGTCGCTTGCCCCGATCGTGTCCTTCACCATTCCGTTTATCTGGCCGCTGACGTCTGCCGCCCAATAGGTTGCACCAACCGCGTTGATCTGGGGTTCCTCATGGGCCTCTCGATGCTGATCTTCGGATTCATCCTGCGCGCAATGTCCATGTCACAAAGGGTTGCGGCACAACGCGGCGTTGCCATATAGAGGCGCGAGATTGATCTGAGAAGAGGGTTCCGTCATGGCCGGACATTCCAAATGGGCAAACATTCAGCACCGCAAGGGGCGGCAGGACAAGCTGCGCTCAAAGCTGTTTTCCAAACTGTCCAAGGAAATCACGGTTGCCGCAAAAATGGGCGATCCCGACCCCGACAAGAATCCGCGCCTGCGCCTTGCCGTGAAAGAAGCCAAGTCGAATTCCGTGCCCAAGGATGTGATTGATCGGGCGATCAAGAAATCGCAGGGTGGTGACGCCGAGAACTACGATGAAATCCGGTACGAAGGTTACGGCCCCAACGGCGTCGCGGTGATCGTCGAGGCGATGACCGACAACCGTAACCGGACCGCTTCGACCGTCCGTTCGACCTTTTCCAAGAATGGCGGAAACCTTGGTGAAACAGGCTCTGTCGGGTTCATGTTCGACCGGAAGGGCCAGATTATCTATCCGGCCTCTGTCGCTGATGAAGATACGATGATGATGCACGCTATCGAAGCGGGTGCCGAAGACGTGCAATCGGACGAGGAAAGCCACGTCGTCATTTGCGCCGACACGGACCTCAACGATGTGTCCAACGCACTTGAAGCGGCACTGGGCGAGTCTGAGTCGACCAAACTGATCTGGCAACCGACCACCACGACCGAGCTCGACCTTGATGGGCTGACCAAGTTGATGAAACTGGTTGATGTTCTCGAAGAAGACGACGACGTGCAAAGCGTCACGACCAATTTCGAAGCCTCTGACGATGTCATGGAAGCATTCGCCAACAGCTGATCTTGCCAAGCGCGCTGATCGGTGACAGGTCAGTCGCATGGCAGTTCAACCCTCACGCCCGGTCGCAGGCATCCTTTGGATGGCATTGACCGGGTTTTTGTTTGTCTGCGTTACAGCGCTCGTCAAATATATCGGGGATGCCGTGCCAGCGGCGCAAAGCGCGTTCCTGCGCTACGTGCTCGGCCTCGTGTTCCTGCTGCCGATGATCCGTCCCATTCTGGCCGCGCGCCTCACACGACGGCAGGTCTGGCTCTTTTCGATCCGCGGCGTGGCCCATGCGCTCGCCGTGATCTTGTGGTTCTTTGCGATGGCGCGGATCCCGCTCGCGGATGTGACCGCGATGAACTACCTCAATCCTGTCTATGTCTCGCTTGGCGCTGCGCTGTTCATGGGGGAACGCCTGCCGTTCCGCCGCCTGCTGGCCGTTCTCGCTGCCCTGATCGGCGCGCTTATCATTCTGCGACCAGGTCTGCGCGAACTCGACACCGGGCATTTCGCGATGCTGGCCACGGCCATGCTCTTTGCCGTCGGCTATTTGCTGGCCAAGCAACTTTCGGGAGAGGTCACACCAGCCGTCGTCGTTGGCATGCTTTCAATCACTGTCACGATCTGCCTTGCACCGTTTGCGGCTGCGGTCTGGGTGCCGGTCTCGCTTGCCAACATCGGGGTGCTGTTCCTTGTGGCGTGTTTCGCGACGGCAGGGCATTACACCATGACCCTGGCCTTCGCGGCGGCACCGCTGACAGTCACCCAACCGGTCACGTTCCTGCAACTCGTCTGGGCTGTGCTGCTTGGGTATTTTGCGTTCAGTGAATCAATCGACGGCTGGGTGATCCTTGGCGGGGCAGTCATCATGGCGTCGGTCAGCTTTATTACATGGCGCGAGGCACGCGCCAGACGGATCATCACCCCGGCCGTACATTCCACGAAAAGCTGAACAAAAGAGGTGAAATCGGCCTGCGCTCTGACCTTCCTGTCATTTTTATTGATTGACGAGTCAATCAAAATCAGAGACGGATAAGAAGAAAGAGGGGATGTCATGCCAAAACTCGGAATGGAGCCGATCCGCCGCGCTGCATTGGTCGAAGCCACAATTGCAGAGATCGGCGAAGCAGGATCACTCGACGTGACGGTCAGCCGGATTGCCAAACGGGCCGGCATGTCAACGGCACTGGCACACCACTATTTCGGGGGTAAGGAACAGATATTCCTTGCCGCGATGCGCCAGATTCTGCGCGATTTCAGCGCAGAGGTGCGGGCTGAACTGGGCAAGGCCACGACGCCTGCGGCCCGTGCTGCGGCCATCGTCAAGGCAAGCTTTGCGCCCTCCTGCTTTGCACCCGCCACCGTTTCTGCATGGATGACCTTCTATGCTCAGGCGCAGACAAATCCCGAGGCGTTGCGGTTGCTACGGCTTTACCAGCGCCGTCTGCACTCCAATCTGGTCCACGCCTTGCGGCCTATCACGGACCAGCCGGTCAGCGCGGCGCAAACACTGGCGGCACTGATCGACGGGCTTTACATCCGTGCGGCACTGACAGCACCGGATGCTGATCCCGAGGGGCAGGCGCTGGCACTGCTTTCCGTGCTGACAGGGGGGCGCACATGACACGCCCGAACATCCTGATCATCATGGTGGATCAGCTGAATGGCACGCTCTTCCCCGACGGACCTGCCGACTGGCTGCATGCGCCGCACCTCAGGGCGCTTGCCGCGCGCTCTACCCGGTTTCAACATTGCTATACGGCCTCACCACTTTGCGCGCCGGGGCGGGCCTCGTTCATGACCGGGCAATTGCCCAGCCGCACGGGTGTCTATGATAACGCCGCTGAATTCGCTTCCAGCCTGCCGACCTATGCGCACCACTTGCGCCGCGCGGGCTATCACACGTGCCTGTCCGGCAAGATGCACTTTGTCGGGCCAGACCAATTGCACGGGTTCGAAGAACGTTTGACAACGGATATTTACCCGCCCGATTTCGGTTGGACCCCGGATTACCGCAAACCGGGTGAGCGGATTGACTGGTGGTATCACAACATGGGGTCGGTGACGGGCGCTGGCATTGCGGAAATCACCAACCAGATGGAGTACGACGACGAGGTTGCCTATCACGCAACGCGCAAGCTTTATGATCTGGCACGCGGGCACGATGCGCGGCCTTGGTGCCTGACGGTCAGCTTCACACACCCGCATGATCCTTATGTCGCGCGGCGCAAGTACTGGGATCTCTACAACAACTGTGACCATCTTTTGCCAGAGATCAGACCGATCCCCTACGCCGATCAGGATGCGCACAGCCAGCGTATCCTCGATGCGAACGACCATGAAAATTTCGACATCACCGAAGACCAGATCAAACGGGCGCGGCAGGCATATTTCGCCAATATCAGCTACCTTGACGACAAGATCGGGGACTTGCTGCAAACGCTAAAAGACACGCGGCAAGACGCGACGATCCTCTTCGTTTCGGATCACGGTGACATGCTTGGTGAACGCGGGCTCTGGTTCAAGATGTCCTTCTATGACGGCTCTGCCCGCGTGCCGATGATGATCGCCTCGCCCGAGATGGCGCCGGTGCTGGTGACCACACCGGTCAGCAACATCGACGTCTGTCCGACCCTTTGCGATCTCGCAGGCGTGGACATGTCCGAAGTCATGCCGTGGACCAGCGGCGAAAGCATTGTACCGCTCGGGCAAGGCGGTAGCCGGGACACACCCGTGGCGATGGAATACGCCGCAGAAGGCTCGTACGCGCCCCTCGTCTCGCTGCGCTATGGCAAATGGAAATTCAACATGTGCAGCCTTGATCCCGACCAGCTCTTTGACATGGAAAACGACCCTCAAGAGCTGACGAACCTCGCAAACCACCCCGACCACCAGGGCACACTGCAGACGATCAGGGCCAAGGCCGAGGCGCGCTGGGATCTTGCGCGTTTCGATGCCGACGTGCGCCACTCTCAGGCCGGGCGCTGGGTTGTCTACGAAGCTCTACGCAACGGGGCCTATTTCCCGTGGGATTTCCAGCCGCTGCAAAAG
Source organism: Cognatiyoonia koreensis (assembly GCF_900109295.1). Classification (NCBI taxonomy): domain Bacteria; kingdom Pseudomonadati; phylum Pseudomonadota; class Alphaproteobacteria; order Rhodobacterales; family Paracoccaceae; genus Cognatiyoonia; species Cognatiyoonia koreensis. Next base: position 1,790,320 of record NZ_FOIZ01000001.1, on the reverse strand, counting down.
GCGTCCGAACGTTACATGCGCAACCACATGGACCTGAATGTCCTTGAAGAAAACCAACGTTTCCCACGTGGAGAGTAATCCCTCTTCATCTGGCCAAACAAACTCCCGCCGGAGGCTCCGACAGATGCAAACACAACCCAAAGCCAGCCATTTCATCGATGGCGAATACGTCGAAGATACCGCAGGCACGCCGATCGACGTGATCTATCCCTACACGGGCAAGATCATTGCATCACTCCATGCCGCCACGCCCCCGATCATCACGCAAGCATTGGCCAGTGCTGAACGGGCGCAAAGGGACTGGGGGGCAATGACAGGCACGCAACGGGGCCGTGTCCTGCGCCGCGCCGCTGACATCATGCGCGCGCGCAATCACGATCTGTCTGTTCTTGAAACCTTTGATACGGGCAAACCCTATCAGGAAACCTCTGTTGCCGACGCAACCTCTGGCGCGGATGCGCTGGAATATTTCGGCGGGCTGGCTGGGGCGATGACAGGCGAACATATCCCGCTGGCAGGCGGGGATTTCGTGTATACGCGGCGCGAACCGCTTGGCGTCTGCGTCGGAATCGGCGCGTGGAATTATCCCACGCAAATCGCTTGCTGGAAGGCGGCCCCTGCATTGGCTTGCGGCAACGCGATGGTATTCAAACCATCTGAAACGACGCCGCTTTGCGCGCTTCAGGTCGCTGAAATCCTGCACGAGGCGGGCGCACCGCCCGGTATCTTCAACGTCGTGCAGGGCATGGGAGACGTCGGCGCGTCACTGATCAGCGATGCGCGCGTGGCCAAGGTCTCGCTCACCGGGTCGGTTCCGACCGGGCGCAAGGTCTATGCTGCGGCGGCCGAAAATATCCGGCACGTGACAATGGAACTCGGTGGCAAATCACCCATCGTCATTTTTGACGACGCGGACATTGATAACGCGGTCTCGGGCGCGATCCTCGGCAATTTTTATTCCACAGGGCAGGTCTGCTCCAATGGCACACGGGTCTTTGTGCAAAAGGGGATTAAGGAGGCGTTCATCGCCCGCCTTGGTGCGCGGTTGCAGGGGGTCGTCATGGGCGATCCGCAGGATCCGACGACGAACTTCGGGCCGATGGTGTCTGATACCCAACGCAAGATCGTACAGGCCTACATTCAGAAAGGTGTCGCCGAAGGCGCCCGTTTGACAGCGGGCGGCAACACGCCGGATCGCGACGGTTTCTTTATTGAACCGACCGTCTTTGCCGATGTGACCGACGACATGACCATCGCGCGCGAGGAAATCTTCGGCCCCGTCATGTGCGTGCTCGACTTCGAGACCGAGGCAGAGGCACTGGCCCGTGCCAACGCCACTGAATTTGGTCTGGCCGCCTCTGTATTTACCAACGACCTTACCCGCGCGCACCGCATGGCCGCCGGGTTTGCAGCAGGTACCTGCTACATCAACACGCACAATCTTGCCCCGGTCGAGGCACCCTTTGGCGGCTCGAAACTCTCTGGTGTGGGGCGTGAAAATTCCAAACTTGCGTTGAACCACTATAGCGAAATGAAAGGCGTCTACGTCGCCATGAACGACGTCGAGGCCCCTTTCTGAAATGCAGGCTGCTTATGTGATTATTGGTGCGGGAAGTGCTGGATGCGCGCTGGCCTATCGACTGGCCGAAGCAGGCAAGGACGTGCTTGTCATCGAACATGGCGGGTCCGATGCTGGCCCGTTCATCCAGATGCCGGCTGCGCTGTCCTATCCGATGAATATGCGTATGTACGACTGGGGGTTGAAAACGGAACCCGAACCGCATCTGGGCGGGCGCACGCTGGCCGTGCCGCGGGGCAAGGTCATCGGTGGCTCGTCTTCGATCAACGGCATGATCTACGTGCGCGGTCATGCGCATGACTTTGATCACTGGGCAGCGCAGGGTGCCGCGGGTTGGGCCTTTGCCGATGTGCTGCCCTACTTCAAACGCATGGAAAACTGGCACGACGGCGGGCATGGTGGCGATCCGTCCTGGCGTGGTACTGACGGGCCGCTCCATGTTTCACGCGGGCCGCGTACGAACCCGCTGACCCGCGCCTTCGTCACAGCTGGACAGCAGGCAGGCTATCGCGTCACCCCGGATTACAACGGCGCACAGCAAGAAGGCTTCGGGGCTTACGATGCCACGATCTACAAGGGGCGGCGCTGGTCCACGGCGAACGCCTATCTGCGTCCGGCTCTCAAACGACCGAACTGCCGGCTGGTGCAGGCGCTTGCCCGCCGCGTCGTGATCGAAAACGGCCGCGCCGTCGGGGTCGAGGTGCTGCGGCAAGGCCGCACCGAAGTCATTCGTGCGGGCCAAGAGGTTATTTTGGCGGCCTCCTCGCTCAACTCACCGAAACTGCTGATGCTGTCGGGCATCGGACCGGGGGCGCACCTGCAAGACCATGGTATCGATGTTGTCGCGGACCGCCCCGGCGTGGGGCAAAACCTGCAAGACCACTTGGAACTTTATATCCAACAGGCCGCAACCCAGCCCGTGTCGCTTTTCAAGCACTGGAACCTTCTGGGCAAGACGATGATCGGGACGCAATGGCTGTTTACCAAGTCTGGTCTTGGCGCCTCTAACCAGTTTGAAAGTGCGGGCTTCATTCGCTCGCGCGCCGGCGTGCCTTATCCCGATATCCAATTCCATTTTCTGCCCATCGCCGTGCGCTATGACGGGCAAGTTGCCGCAGAAGGGCATGGGTTTCAGGCGCATGTCGGACCGATGCGGTCGGTGTCGCGCGGATCGGTGACGCTCCGCTCTGCAAATCCTCTTGATCAGCCAAAGATCTTGTTCAACTACATGTCTGATGCGTCCGACTGGGAAGATTTTCGTACCTGCATCCGGTTAACACGCGAGATATTTGCACAGCCCGTCTTTGATCCGTTTCGCGGCGACGAAATCCAGCCGGGTGCGGCAGCGCAATCGGATGCTGATCTTGATGCGTTCATCAAGGAACACGTCGAGAGCGCCTATCACCCGTGCGGCACATGCCGGATGGGGGCGCAAGACGACAGGCAGGCGGTCGTCGATCCAGACCTGAAAGTGATCGGCGTTGATGGGCTGCGGGTCGCAGATAGTTCGATATTTCCGCGTATCACGAACGGAAACCTCAATGCGCCGTCGATCATGACGGGCGAAAAGGCGGCGGATCATATCCTTGGCAAGCGGCTCGCGCCGTCGAATGATGAACCTTGGGTGCATCCGAACTGGCAGACGTCACAACGCTGAAAGGTTAGCAACCATTCGTTAACCTTTCTTAACAAAACCGCGAAACTGCCGTAGTCTGGTTCCAGCGACCACGAAGACTCGGCTCATGCGATATCTGACATTTTTCTTTTGTTTCTGGGGCTCTATCGCCGCAGCGGACATCAACGGGACCATCAGGGTCATCGACGGCGATACATTCGCTGTGGGCGATACCCGCGTGCGCCTTTTCGGGATCGACGCGCCTGAAAACGGGCAGCCCTGCCGCGACCGTGCCGGGCGTATGATGGATTGCGGCGACTGGGTGAGCGATCAGGTCGCAGCGCTTTATGACGGGCAGCGGACGACCTGCGTCGAAATCGAAAAAGACCGCTATGGGCGCTCTGTTGCGACCTGTCAGGTGCGCGGGCGCGATGTCGGTTCGCAGATTGTCGGCGACGGGCTGGCCTGGGCGTTCTTGCGCTATTCGGATGCCTATGCGCTGGATGAAAAAACAGCGGCGGTCGCTGAACGGGGGATCTGGGCGTTCGAGATTGACAACCCCGCGACCTATCGCGCCGTGCAGGCAGCCGCCCCGGACCCCACCGGCGATTGCATCATCAAAGGAAACATCTCGAACAGTGGCTATATCTATCATATGCCGCACAACCGCGACTACGGACGCACACGGATCAATGAATCCAAGGGTGAACGCTGGTTTTGTACGGAAAGCGAGGCGCGCGCGGCGGGCTGGAGACCGGCGCGAAACTAGCCTTCGACTTCGGACTGGAATTTTTCGAAGAACTGGTCGGCCATCCGGCGGGCAAACCCACCGACGATCCGACTCCCCAGCTGGGCGAGTTTGCCACCGACCTTGGCATTCGCGACATAGCTCAGTTCTGTGCCGCCTTCGACGTCCTTCAAAACGACATCCGCATGCCCCTTTGCAAAGCCCGCGACCCCGCCTTTGCCTTCTCCGACAATACGATAGCTGACATTCTCCACGATATCTTCAAGCCTAACCGAGCCTTGGAACGTCGCAGAAACCGGCCCGACCTTCTGTTTCACGGTCGCCGCAAACCCCTCTTGCGGTGATCCGGTCAGTTCCTGACAGCCGGGAATGCAGGCTTTCAACGTTTCCGCATCGTTAAGCCGCGCCCAAACCGTGGCGCGGTCGGCTGCGATTACACGTGTGCCGTCAAGATCCATCACGAAGTCCTCCCGATATCGGCGCATCTTGCCCGTGACAGGGCAGGAATGACAAGCGAAATCAGGCCACCTGATAGGGCAGTACACCGCGGATATTCGGGTCGACTTGCAACTGGCGTTCCAGCGGTGGCACGGAACGTTGATGGCAGGTCTGTCGTTCGCAAATACGGCAGGAAATGCCAATCGGTTCATAGGCTTGTGCGGTGCTGATCTGCAAATGATCGGCGTAGACCAACGCGCTGGCATGTTTGACCTCACACCCCAGCCCGATGGCATAGCGGCGCGTCGGCGTATCAAACGCCCCGCCGGATTTGCTGACATCGCGCGCCAGACAGAAATAGCGCACACCATCCGGGGTTTCGGCCAACTGGCGCAGGAACTGTCCCGGCGTTTCAAACGCCTTGTGCACATTCCAAAGCGGGCAGGCCCCGCCATAGCGGGCGAATTGCAGCGTCGTCGCAGAGTGTCGCTTGGTGATCGTGCCCGCCTGATCCACGCGCACAAAGAAAAAAGGCACGCCTTTGGCACCCGGCCTTTGCAAGGTCGACAGGCGGTGCGCGACCTGCTCGAGCGATGCCCCGAACCGGGCCGCCAATACTTCCAGATCGTGACGGGTTGACTGCGCCGCCTCCAGAAACGGGCCATATGGCATGAGCGCGGCCCCGGCGAAGTAATTTGCAAGCCCGACTTTCGCAATCGCGCGCGACTGCGGCGAATGGAACCGCGCGAGGTCCAGCGTCGCCTCGATCAACTGGTCCTGCGTCAGCAGTGCGACCTGTAAAAGCAGTTGAAATGTGCGCGTTGCAGGGCTTGCGTGTTTGGACAGATAAAGCGTGCGGCTGTGCGGATCAAAGCGGCGGACATCGCCTTGATCGGTGTCTTGCAGAGTGATCTTGTGTTTTAGCAGCGCCGCTTCGGCCTGCCGGGCGGCATCGCCGCCAGATGCGAACCGCTCTGCCGCACGATCCACGGCATCAATGTAGTTATCGCAATAGTGAAAGAAATCGCGCACCTCTTCCCAAGGGCTTGGCTGCAGGCGTGCATCCTCGCGCCCCAGCGCCTCATCCAATGAGGCAAGGCGTTCATGTGATTGGCGATAGGCGGCGTGCAGATCCAGAAAGGCGCGAGCGAGGGCAGGCGCATTGGACGCGGCAAGTCGTAAATCTGCAAGCGACGGCGGTGTCGCGCTAAAGACGGGATCGGCCAAAGCCTCGCGCATGTCGCTGAGCAATCGGGCTTCATCGCCCGATTGCAGTTCTGTCAGATCGAACCCGAAATCCTGTGTCAGCCCCAGCAAGACACCGGTCGAAATCGGCCGGTTATTGTTTTCCATCTGGTTGAGATAGGGCAGGGACACATGCAACGCCGCCGCCATATCCTTTTGCGTCAGCCCAAGACGGCCGCGCAATTCGCGCAGTTTCGCACCGGCATAGAGTTTCTGTGTTGCCATCTTTGCAAACTGCCCTTGCAAAGCCTGCAAATCAAGTCTCGATCACCCGGCCACGCCAGATCACGAACAGAATGCACAAGACCGCCATAAGCGAGGTCACGAACATGATCCATTGCAACGGTAAGGTACCTGTTTCTAAAGTCAGCAATCCCCCGGCGAACTGCGACAGTGCCGCACCTCCGCCAATCATCAACGCGCCGCCCAAACCGCTGGCCGTGCCGGCCAGATGCGGACGTACCGACAACAGACCTGCCGTGGCGTTAGGCAACATCAATCCGTTGCCGAAACCCAGAAACAGGCAAAAGCCGAAAAATAGAAGGGGCGATTGATACCCCAATAACGCAATGACAAGTGACACGCCCAAACCGCCGCTTGTCAGCAACATCCCCGTCAGTGCCATGGCATTCACACCAAACCGCACGGCATAGCGCCCGGAGATGAAATTACCGGCAGCGTAGCCCACGGCAGGGGCCCCGATCGCAAAGCCGCTCATGATCGGTGACATGCCAAAGACGCCTTCGGCAATGAATGACGCACCGCCCAATAAGGCAAAGAACGCACCCGACCCGAACGCCATGCAAAGCGCGTACCCCCAGAAGCGGGGCGAGGCGAATAGTGCGGGATAGCCCGCGATCTGGTCGCCGAAGGACATCCCGCCGTCGCGCACAGTTTCGCCCTGATCCAGAATGCACAAAAGCATGACTGCAACGCCGACAGCCGCCAGAAACAGAAATGTCGCGTGCCAGCCAAAGAATTGGTCGAGCACACCGCCAATGGTCGGACCGATCATCGGCACTAACGCCATGCCCATCGTGACATAGCCAATCATCGACGCGGCCTGATCCTGCGGAACCATATCCCGCACGATTGCGCGGCTTAGCGCCATACCTGATGCAACAGCGGCCTGCAAAATCCGAAAGATTAGGAAGGTTTCCACGGTCGTGGCGAAATAGGCACCCATTGTGGCCAGAACAAATATCGCAAGACCGCCAATCATCACCTTGCGCCGCCCGATCTTATCTGACAGCGGCCCAATGAAGACCTGCATGACAGCTGTCGCCGCCAGATATGCGGATACGGACAACTGCATCGTGGCATAGGTGGTATCGAAATCCGCCGTCATCTGGTTGAGCGAGGGCAGGAAAATAGACATGTTCAGCGCCGAAATCCCCGCCATCAGGATCAGCGTCACAATATGCGGAGGTGTCGTGCGATCCAGAAAACGGACGGTCGGGGCTGTGGTCATCTGACGGAATTAGTGCAGCGACGGGTCCAAGTCCATGTGCATCAGCGCAGGGTTGTGACGCAGTAACCTTTGCAGATTTGCAAACCGAGCATCGCTTGGGCGAAAAACTTTGCAAAACAACGCTTTTCCGGCCCCCCGCCTGTCTGGTAAACGGATGCAACATGTAATGGGGGCACATCATGAAAGATATTCTCGAAGAACTCGCCGATCGGCGCGCTGTTGCGCAGATGGGCGGAGGCGAACGCCGGATTGCATCCCAGCACAGCAAAGGCAAACTGACCGCGCGCGAGCGGATCGAGCTGCTGCTGGATACCGACAGCTTCGAAGAATTCGATATGTTTGTCGCCCATCGCTGCACTGACTTCGGCATGGAACAGGACCGCCCGCCGGGTGACGGGGTCGTCACTGGTTGGGGCACGATCAACGGGCGCATGGTCTATGTGTTTTCGCAGGATTTCACGGTGTTCGGGGGGTCGCTCTCGGAAACGCACGCGCAGAAAATCTGCAAGATCATGGACATGGCCGTCCAGAACGGTGCGCCTGTCATCGGCATTAACGATTCCGGCGGTGCACGCATTCAGGAAGGTGTCGCGTCGCTTGCAGGCTACGCCGAAGTGTTCCAGCGCAACATCATGGCATCCGGTGTGGTGCCGCAGATTAGTGTGATCATGGGGCCGTGTGCAGGTGGTGCGGTCTACAGCCCCGCGATGACCGACTTCATCTTCATGGTCAAAGACAGTTCCTACATGTTTGTCACCGGTCCTGACGTGGTGAAAACCGTCACGAACGAAGTCGTTACCGCCGAAGAACTGGGCGGCGCGTCGACGCATACCAAAAAGTCCTCTGTCGCGGATGGCGCGTTTGAAAACGATGTCGAAGCCTTGTCGGAAATCCGCCGGCTTGTCGATTTCCTGCCGCTTAACAATCGTGAAAAGCCCCCGACGCGTCCCTTTTTCGACGACGTGAACCGGATCGAGGACAGCCTTGATACGCTGATCCCCGACAACGCAAATACGCCCTACGATATGAAAGAGCTGATTACGAAACTCGGGGATGAAGGCGATTTTTACGAAATTCAGGAAGACTTCGCCAAAAACATCATCACCGGTTTCATTCGGCTTGAAGGATCGACTGTCGGTGTCGTTGCAAACCAGCCGATGGTGCTGGCCGGGTGCCTTGATATCGACAGCTCGCGCAAAGCTGCGCGGTTCGTACGCTTTTGCGATGCCTTCGAAATCCCGATCCTGACGCTTGTGGACGTGCCGGGTTTCCTGCCGGGCACCGGTCAGGAATTTGGTGGCGTGATCAAGCACGGCGCGAAACTGTTGTTCGCCTATGGCGAAGCGACAGTGCCCAAGGTGACAGTCATCACCCGCAAAGCCTATGGCGGCGCATATGACGTGATGGCGTCAAAGCATCTGCGTGGTGATTTCAACTATGCATGGCCGACCGCGGAAATCGCAGTGATGGGGGCAAAGGGTGCCACCGAAATCATCCACCGCGCCGATTTAGGTAACGCGGACAAGATTGCGGCCCACACCGCCGAATACGAAACGCGCTTTGCCAACCCATTTGTCGCGGCTGAAAAAGGCTTCATCGACGAGGTCATCATGCCTCATTCAACCCGAAAGCGTATCTGCCGGGCCTTCGCATCATTGCGGAACAAGAAACTTCAGAACCCGTGGAAAAAGCACGACAATATCCCGCTATGACGAACCGGGCCATCATTAGTTCGGCGGTTGTTTTCACGCCGTTTCTGCCTGCCGCGTCGTACGCTGACACGCAATGGGTCGACACGTCAGTGGATTCGCGGCTTGGTGCCCACACCCTGCAAAGCGACGAAGTGCAGCTTGCTGGTTTCCAAGTCATTTCTTCGGGTGACGCATACGAGATCGCCGAAATGGATCGCAGCCAATGAAGAAAATACTCCTGCTCATCGGAACGCTTGTTGTGATCGGGCTTGGCTGGTTCGGGTACTGGATCTATGACATCGTCCAGAACGGCGTGCGCCAATACACGATTGCTGGCGAAACGGTCGGTTTGGCCGGTTACGAAGCCAAGGCAAGCACGGGTGCACCAAATACGGCCGTGGCTACGTTTACCGAACGCCTGATGCCTTTCACGCGCGACACGTTCCCATTCGAAGACGCCTGCAGCGTACTGGCCCAAGATCCGCCAAGCCTGCCGGTCATCGGGATCATCAGCGCCGATATCATCACTGTTGTTGCCTCTGGAGACGATGGTTCGGTGGCGAAAACATACGACGTGACAAACGGCACATGTACGGAGCGGGGGACATGATGCGCCTTGCCGCTGGCATCGCCCTGATCGCAGCACCCGCAGTGGCGCAGGAGTTGACTGCACCTTCGGGGCTGAAACTGAACCTGTATGATGTGATTATCGAAGATGATGCAGCACTCGCGCGGTTCCGCTTCGAGGTGCCTGAGATCGCGGACAATGGCCTGCCATTTGCGGATGTCGCGGATGATCTTCAGGCGCTGTGTAACCAGACGTTGTTGCCCGGTTTGCAACAATCGGGCTGGGACGAAGGGCAGATCGTTGTGCAGCTTTCCGCCGAAAAGGTGGATTTCGGTGCAACGGTTCCGGACATCACCCAATATTTTCAGCCGTTCTCCATCGACGGTGACGCCTGCATCTGGGAGGATTTTTGATGCGGCCGCTACATCTAGCCACAACCCACCGCGATGATGCAAACGCAGCACAGCCTTGCGAAATCGCTTGCCAGGAATATCGCGAATCTGACACGCTCTTTATTGTTTCCTCAAGCGCATCAATAAGCGCGAGAGGCAAACACGGACAAAGACGGCAAAAACGCCGCGCGTCCACGGCAGTAAAGAGCAACAGATTATGTCAAACGGCACAAAGGCCTTTGTGGTCGCAGGATTCATGGCATTGGTCGCAATCAGCGGCAGCCAGGGTAAAGCAGCAAATATCCAATTCGACGACGCGCCCAAGCACGGAATCGTCCGCTAAAACAGACCGGGTGCCGCGATGATGAAACATCGCGGCTTTCCGGGGCGGCTTCCCGGCACGGATTTTCAGTTCATCATCCGCCGGGCGCACAAAGACGGCGCGACGAAACTTGTTGCCCGCACACGTTATCCAGACCGTAAACCGGCCGACAAGCGCGCCGACGCCGGCTTTATGCAGGCCCTGTGGGAGCATTTCGGCGATGCACCCTTCGAGCGGGGGAATCTGGATGCGGGCCGGCTGTCATGGCTTTTCGGGGAAGAGGTGATTCCGGCAGAGGATCCTTTTGACCCTGCCGATTATGGCGCCCTGCTACAGATCGACGTGGCGCGTGCGCGGATCAGCTTTCCAGAGGTATTCGGCAAATGATTCAGGCGTTTATCAGCCGGATCGCGCCGATGCGCGCGCAATCTAAGCGGGAATTCGCTCAAATTGCCGCTGGGTCAACCTTTGTGTGTTCCGACTCGGAAAACTCATGTGAGAGTGAATTGGTAGGCAGCGGTTCCAGCAAGCTTCTGTCTACGTTTTGTCAACACCGTTACCCTTCCCCTTGTCGGTCTGCTTTTACCCAAAGCAGACCGACATCCCATCTTGGGTGGGTATTTCCTGACTTGGCGACAAACCGCTATATGTGGTTTATGTGGCTTGAGTTGGCGGGGTATTTCGTCAACCTGTCGAACGGTAACACAAAACACAAAGGCAATATAAAATGCTCAAGAAATCCTGGATCATCGCGCTTCTCGCAACGACCGGCCTCGCTGGCTGCCTCGAGAATGACGCAGAACGCGCACTTGTCGGCGCTGGCGTTGGCTGCGTTGCTGGCGAAACAATCGGCAACAACAACTGTGTCCAAGGCGCGCTTGGTGGCGCAGTCATCGGCGCATTGGCTGACGACGTCACAGGCCGCTAAGACACTCCAGCAATTGCTGGCACAATTTGAACGCCGTCGGGGTCCGTCCCCGGCGGCGTTTTCTATTTGAAGGACTGCACATCATGTTCAAGAAAATTCTGATCGCCAATCGCGGAGAGATCGCCTGCCGGGTTATCAAGACCGCCAAGAAGATGGGCATCAAGACGGTTGCTATCTATTCCGATGCGGATCGCAACGCATTGCATGTGCAAATGGCGGACGAGGCGGTACATATTGGTCCGTCCCCGGCCAACCAATCCTACATCGTGATCGACAAGGTCATGGACGCCATCAAGAAAACGGGCGCCGAAGCTGTCCACCCCGGGTATGGTTTCCTGTCCGAAAACAGCAAATTCGCCGAAGCACTCGAGGCCGCTGGCGTGGCTTTCATCGGCCCGCCAAAAGGCGCGATCGAAGCCATGGGTGACAAGATCACGTCCAAGAAAATAGCTCAAGAGGCCAACGTCTCGACCGTTCCAGGTTACATGGGGCTGATTGCCGACGCGGAAGAGGCAGTGAAGATTTCCAACGATGTCGGCTATCCGGTCATGATCAAGGCTTCGGCCGGTGGTGGAGGCAAGGGCATGCGCATCGCCTGGAACGATCAGGAAGCCCGCGAAGGGTTCCAGTCTTCCAAGAACGAGGCCGCCAGTTCGTTCGGCGATGACCGGATCTTTATCGAAAAATTCGTCACCCAGCCGCGCCACATCGAAATTCAGGTGCTTGCCGACAGCCACGGCAATGCGGTCTACCTGCACGAACGCGAATGCAGCATCCAGCGGCGCAACCAGAAAGTCATTGAAGAAGCGCCATCACCCTTCCTTGACGAAGCCACCCGCAAGGCAATGGGTGAACAATCCGTGGCGCTGGCGCAGGCGGTTGGCTACACCAGTGCGGGCACCGTGGAATTCATCGTCGATGGGGACCGCAACTTTTATTTCCTTGAAATGAATACGCGCCTGCAGGTTGAACACCCTGTCACCGAACTCATCACAGGCATCGACCTTGTCGAACAGATGATCCGCGTCGCTTATGGCGAAACACTGCCCTTCAAGCAGGACGATCTGAAAATCAACGGCTGGGCGATGGAAAGCCGCCTTTATGCCGAAGATCCCTATCGCGGATTTCTGCCTTCTATCGGGCGGCTGACCCGCTATCGCCCGCCTGTGGAAATGGCGAACAAGAAAAAGGCCGTGCGCAACGATACCGGCGTCTATGAAGGCGGCGAAATCAGCATGTATTACGACCCGATGATCGCAAAGCTCTGCACATGGGCACCGGATCGTGCAACGGCCATTGAAGAAATGAGGCTCGCGCTCGATACGTTCGAGGTTGAAGGGATCGGGCACAATATCCCTTTCCTCGCAGCGGTCTATGAGCACGAGAAATTCACCTCTGGTAACATGACTACGGCCTTTATCGAGGAGGAGTACCCCGACGGATTCGACGGGGTGACCTTGCCCGAAGCGACGCTACACCGCATCGCTGCGGCAACGGCAGCCATGCATCGGCTTGCCGAAATCCGACGCAGCCGCATCAGTGGGCGGATGGACAACCACGAACGCCATGTCGGCAGCGACTGGGTCGTGACCCTGCAGGGACAGTCTTATCCGCTTACTATTGCGGCAGACAAGGAAGGCGCGACCGTCGCCTTGGGTGATGACGATACCTTTCGGGTTGAAAGCGATTGGACACCGGGCGATCCGTTGGCACGGCTGATGGTCGATGGCAGCCCGCTTGTGCTGAAGATCGGCAAGGTGCCCAGTGGGTTCCGCGTGCGTTATCGCGGCGCGGATTTGAAGGTGCAGGTACGCACGCCGCGTCAGGCCGAACTTGCAGCGCTTATGCCTGAAAAGCAGCCACCGGATACCTCTAAGATGCTGCTTTGCCCGATGCCCGGCTTGATCGTGAAGGTCGACGTGGCCGAAGGCGACGAGGTTCAGGAAGGTCAGGCGCTTTGCACGGTCGAGGCGATGAAGATGGAGAACATCCTGCGTGCTGAACGCAAGGGTCGCGTCAGCAAGATCAACGCCGGAGCAGGGGATAGCCTTGCGGTAGATGATGTCATCATGGAATTCGAGTGAACGGCGACAGCGGCATATGGGGCCTGAGCCTAGGGACATGGCAGGTGCTTTTCGCACTTGGCCTGCTCGGGCTTGGTTATCTGCTGACCATCAAGTTCAACCGGCGCAGTATCCTGCGGGTGCTTCCTGGCGTCATCCTCGTGCTGGGGCCTGTGATCTTGCTGGCCTCCAGCGGCATTCTGGCAGTTCTGGGTGCAGATGTGCTCGACATCCGGATCAAGCAGGCGCTGATCGCGGCGATCGCCATTGCCGCAGGCTGGCTTGCGCCATTTCTGTTGCAGGAATACCGGCGGGCTGACGAACGCGATGAACGCATCCGGGACATGCACCGTGCGATCTATGCAGATGTAGGAAGCTTTCTTGAGAATTTTTACAGCAGCGACGATCTTGAGCGGTATCTGGACACGATCAAATCCGAACTGGAAAAGGATGGGAACTATATTCCCTTTATTCCGGTGCCGCGGCGCAGCTTGATGTATCAGTCATTGACCGGGCAGGTCCACATCCTACCGCGTGTGACGATTGACCTGATCGTCTTGTTCTACGCGCAGGTCGATAACGTTGCCGATTTCGTCGAAAACATGAATTCTGACGCGTTTCGCCGCGTACCGGCCGCGCGCCGCGCACTGGCTTATGCCGACTATGTCGCAATGTTGGATTTCGCGCGCTTTCTTGGCGTGTCGACGCAACAAGTCGTGGCAGCATACGACAAAGAGGGGCCGCGCGTGGCGAAAGCCCTCTCAGAACATCTGAAAAGCCCTAGTAACCCGGCCGCGGACCGGTCCGGCCAGTGACGGGAATGGGCAGATATGTGGATGGCTTCAATGTCATGAACAATCCTCCTGTATCGAATATGGGAAGGAATTGTCTGATTTACAAGGGTTATCCGGCCTGGTTCTGCAACCGGCGGTCACGGATTTCCTGCTGGCGCAAGGGCATCTTGTCGATGGTGCGGGAAATTTCGCGCACGTCCCACGGGATCGGCTTGCGGAATTTGACCTGTCCGTCCTTGCCCAGCAAAGCAAGCATGAAGCCACGCGGACGCAGGCGCAGCCGCACGTCGGTACGGGCATCAGGGGCGGTATCGGCGATCATGATGACATCGCGTTCAGCCAGATCCTCTGCCGCTGCCAGCAAAAGCTCCATCTGTTGGCCAAATAGCGGATCGTTCGGGGAATCGGCGAAGACAAGAATTGCGCGCAACTGCCAGCGCAGCGCATCCAGATCGACCTCATCGCCAGCAAAGACATGCGTCGGATCCTCGCTCCAACGCAGCATGATATCGTCAGCCATCGACATGGCGGGCAGCGCAGTCAGCGCCAAAGACAAAAGAAATGTTTTCATACTCTACCATATAGGAGTGTTCCCCCCGAAACCTAAGCCGACGCGCACGAATTGCCAGCGCGATTTCAAGGTTAACGGTATAGTGACCATGGTGCCGATATGTTCTGCCTGATCAAGTCGATTGTGAACAGGGGGCTTCAGGCCGTGGATATTGCATTGCACCTTGGTGCGCATCGCTGCGCCACCACGACGTTTCAGACATTTCTAGACCAGAACCGCCAGCAGCTTGCAGGGCATGGTGTGCAGGTCTGGACACCTGCGAATACGCGGGCGGGATTATTCGACGGGCTGATCTGTCCACCGGATCAGGATGCAACGCGTGAAATCGCGCGGGCGCGGACCATGGCGGCGGGGTTGCAGGCCAGCCAACTTGTCGTGTCCGAAGAAAACATGATCGGGACGCCACGCAACAATCTCGCAGTGGGCGCGCTTTATCCGGGGCTTACACCCCGGCTCCAGCGGTTCGAACAGGTGTTCAAGGGGCAGGTGCGCCGGATCGGGCTGGCGATCCGTTCCTACGAAAGCTACTGGGTTTCCACGATGTCCTACGCTGCTATCCGCGGGCACGCCCTGCCGGACAGGGCAGCTTGTGCGGCACTGGCGACGCAACAGCGCAGCTGGACAGATATTGCCAGTGAAATCAGGGCGTTGTTCCCCAGCGTACCACTACACATCTGGTTGTTTGAAGTGTTCGCAAACCGCCCACGGCGACAATTCAACATGCTATCTGGACGACAGGATATCACCCACTTGCTAGACCAGACGCCCGCATGGAAAAACACAAGCCGTACGGCACGACAGCTGCGCAAGCGGCTCAAGGCGCAAGGGCGTTTGAGCGAACTTGCATTGCTGCCGCTGGGCGATCAGCGATGGCAGCCTTTCACGTCCCTTGAACAACACCACATGGCGGGCCGCTACGCGGATGACATCGCCTATTTTCGCAGCGGGACGGACCCGCTGATTCAATTCACGCAAAACGCAGCCATCAAAGTGTTGCGACGCAATAATACGCGGGCCACCCCCGCATTTGACATCGGAGAATACCATGACGGACACGCAGAAATGGGCTGACCTCGCCGCAAAGGAACTGCGCGGCAAGACGGTCGAAGACCTGACATGGCACACGCTCGAAGGGATCGCGGTCAAACCGCTTTATACAGCGGACGACACCGCAGAGCTTCCGCATATGAACGGAATTCCGGGCGATGCGCCTTATACACGTGGGGTCAAGGCAACGATGTATGCCGGGCGACCATGGACGATCCGGCAATATGCCGGATTCTCCACGGCAGAGGAATCAAACGCTTTCTATCGCAAGGCGCTCGCCGCCGGGCAGCAGGGCGTATCGGTTGCCTTCGACCTGGCCACCCACCGCGGCTATGACAGCGATCATCCCCGCGTCGAAGGGGATGTGGGCAAGGCAGGCGTCGCCATTGATTCAGTCGAGGACATGAAAATTCTGTTCGATGGCATCCCATTGGACAAAGTATCGGTCTCGATGACGATGAACGGGGCGGTGATCCCGATCCTCGCGAATTTCATCGTCACCGGTGAAGAGCAGGGACACGACAGGTCTGTGCTGGCAGGGACGATCCAGAACGACATCCTCAAGGAATTCATGGTCCGCAATACGTATGTGTATCCGCCTGAACCCTCGATGCGGATCATCGCGGATATCATTGGATATACAGCGGACTACATGCCAAAGTTCAACTCGATTTCGATCTCTGGCTACCACATGCAAGAGGCGGGTGCGAACCTTGTGCAGGAACTGGCATTCACGATCGCGGACGGGCGCGAATACGTGCGCACCGCTATCGCTGCAGGGATGGATGTCGACAAATTCGCGCCGCGTCTGTCTTTCTTTTTTGCCATCGGTATGAACTTCTTCATGGAGGCCGCAAAACTGCGCGCCGCCCGTCTGCTTTGGGCGCGGGTGATGGAGGAATTCAAGCCGCAGAACCCCAAATCCGCGATGCTGCGCACGCACTGCCAGACCAGCGGCGTGTCCTTGCAGGAACAGGACCCTTACAACAACGTGGTGCGTACCGCTTACGAGGCGATGGCCGCAGCCCTTGGCGGCACGCAGTCCCTTCACACGAACGCCCTCGACGAAGCCATTGCTTTGCCAACAGATTTCGCCGCCCGCATCGCGCGCAACACACAACTTATCCTGCAGGAAGAAACCGGCATTACCAATGTCGTCGATCCGCTCGCCGGCAGCTATTACGTCGAAAGCCTGACCCACGAACTGGCCGAGAAAGCATGGGCGCTGATCGAAGAGGTCGAGGAAATGGGCGGCATGACCAAGGCCGTCGCGTCAGGAATGCCTAAACTGCGGATCGAGGAATCTGCTGCGATGCGGCAGGCGATGATTGACCGTGGTACCGAAGTGATCGTGGGTGTGAATAAATATCGGCTCGACAAGGAAGACCCCATCGACATCCTTGATATTGACAATGCCAAGGTGCGCGACAGCCAAATCGCGCGGATCGAGAAAACCAAGGCCGGACGGGACGAAGAAGCCTGCGACGCCGCACTGACAGAAATTAGCCGCCGGGCCGCTGAAGGGGGCAACCTGCTGGATGCCGCCGTCACTGCCGCCCGCGCCCGTGCCACAGTCGGAGAAATCAGCATGGCCATGGAAAAGGTGTTCGGACGCCATCGCGCCGAAGTCAAAACGCTCGCCGGTGTCTACGGGGCCGCATACGAAGGGGACGAAGGTTTCGCTGCGATACAGGCCTCTGTCGAACAATTTGCCGAAGACGAAGGCCGTCGCCCGCGCATGTTGGTCGTCAAGATGGGACAGGACGGACATGACCGCGGGGCCAAGGTGATCGCGACCGCCTTTGCCGACATCGGTTTTGATGTCGACGTCGGCCCGCTGTTTCAAACCCCAGAAGAAGCCGCACAAGACGCCATCGACAATGACGTCCATGTCATCGGCATCAGCTCTCAGGCGGCGGGCCACAAGACACTGGCCCCCAAGCTGGTCAAGGCGCTCGAAGATGCGGGCGCGGGTGACATCCTTGTCATCTGCGGCGGCGTTATCCCGCAGCAGGATTACCAATTCCTCTATGACGCGGGGGTCAAGGCCATTTTTGGCCCCGGGACGAACATCCCGCACGCAGCAGAGGATATCCTGAAATTGATCCGGCAAGCACGAGGATGACAAAACGGGCGGTCATCCTGCTTGGTATGGCCGCGGGACTGATCTGGGCCTGCGCAGTGGTCTACTACGGGCTGCAATGGACCCAGATCGGGCGCACCGACACATCGCCACTTGCAGCAAGCGCAACCGGGCTCCTGTTTCCAGGCCTCGTCCTTGTGGCGCTTATTGCCCGTCTGGCGCAGCGGCGTTTCTTTGATGATGCGATGATCGACGGCCAGACATTGCAAGGCGGCGCATTGATCGACCAGCGCGTGCTGTCAAACACCATCGAACAGACGGTTCTTGCCATCTGCATCTGGCCTTGTGCCACGCTATTGTCCGGGGCTGTGGGGCTTCCTATAATTCTGGGCCTGTCATTCTTGCTTGCCAGGCTCTTGTTCTGGATCGGATATCACCTGTCTGCACCGTTGCGCAGTCTCGGTTTCGCAGCCACATTCTATCCGACCATCCTGACGGCGCTTTACGTGCTCTGGCAGTTTGTTCCCTAAGTAAGAAACGAAAGCCACTTACCGTTATGCTGACATTCGATCATATCGCCGTCGCAACCACCGATCTGGCCGAAGGCACTGCCGTGATTGCCGAAAAACTTGGCGTTGCGCTGCAACCCGGCGGCAAGCACGCGCATTTTGGCACCCACAACACGCTGTTGAATCTTGGTGATATCTACCTCGAAGTCATCGCCAAAGATCCGGACGCGCCCGCCACCGGACGCCTGACGTGGTTCGGACTTGATGATTTCACTGGCGCGCCACGGCCCGCGAACTGGATCTGCCGCACACCCGACTTTACTGGCATTCCGCCAGAGGTGGGCAAGCCGGTTGCCTTGCAGCGTGACAATCTGAATTGGGAACTGACCGTGCCTGACGACGGCACGCTGCCGTTCCAAGGGGCCTACCCAAGCCTGCTGCGGTGGGCAGACGGAACCGTCATGCCGTCTGCATCGCTGCCGGACCGGGGGTGTCGCCTTGTGTCATGGACCGTGGTCCATCCTGATGCGGCGGCCATCGGTCCGACCGTGCCGCTTTCGGATGATCGCGTGCAATTTGAAACAGGGCCAACACCCGCGTTTCGCGCCGTGATCCAGACCCCGACCGGAAAGGTGACGTTGACGTGATCCGTCCCGCGACAGCCGATGACGCACCTGCCGTCCGCACGATCTGGAACACGTTGATCCGGGAAACGACCGTCACTTTCAACAGCATCGGAAAGACCGAAGCAGAGGTCGCCGCGTTTCTGGAAAATGGGCCGGTGTTTGTGGCCGATATCGGCGGCGTGTGCGGTTACGCCAGCTTCGGGCCTTTTCGGGCCGGTGTGGGCTATCAACGGATTGCAGAGCATTCCATCGTGTTGACGGATGATGCCCGGGGCAAGGGCTTGGGACGCGGCCTGATGAACGCTATCGCAGAGCAGGCGGAATCGCAGGGGATCAACAGTCTGATCGCTGGCGTCAGCGGTGAGAATACAGCGGGGCAGGCGTTTCATGCGCACCTTGGCTTCAATCAGGTCGGCTATATCCCAGAGGCGGGCTATAAGTTCGGCCGCTACATCGACCTTGTGTTGATGCAAAAACGGCTCTGACATTCGCGCCGACCTGCGCTAGACATTGGGCATGTCACTTTGGTCACGCATTTCTGACGCGATCTCTGCACTTGCTGCAGGCGAAGGCCTGTCATCCGTGTTTGAGAAATTGCGCACGCCACCCGATCGGACCGTGGGTTTCACTATTGCCGTCATCGCCCTTGGTGCCAAGATGGCCAAGGCAGACGGGCAGGTCACACGGGACGAAGTTGCCGCCTTCCGCGAAGTTTTTCACATTCCCAAGACCGAAGAACAGAACGCGGCGCGGGTCTTCAACCTCGCCCGCACGGACGTGGCCGGTTACGATCAATACGCCCAGCGTATCAAGGCAATGTATGGTGATGACACGGCCCCGCTGTGTGACCTGATGGAAGGGTTGTTCCACATTGCCTTGGCCGATGGCGTCTATCATCCGGGCGAGGATGCGTTCTTGCAGGACGTGGCCACGATCTTTGGCTTTGACGAACGACGGTTCAGCCGCATCCGTGCGCAGTTTGTCACTGATGCGGATCGCGACCCATACGATGTTCTGGGGGTCGATCCGGATATGCCGCTGGCCCAGATCCGCGAGGCATGGCGCGCGCAGGTGCGTGATACACATCCCGATCGGCTGATCGCGCGCGGGGTGCCCGAAGAGGCGGTCAAGGTCGCCGAGAAACGGCTTGTCGCAATCAACCGTGCGTGGGAACAGATATCAGAGGCGCGGGCCGCGTGAAGCTGGTCACCTACAACGTGGAATGGTTCGACCGCCTGTTCAACGACAAGGGCAACCTGATCTACGACGGCACGTGGTCTGGGCGCTGGGATGTGACACGGGCGCAGCAGATCGACGCGCTGGCCCATGTGTTTCGGGCGTTGGATGCGGATGCAGTCATGATCATCGAGGCGCCGGATACGTCGCGCGCGCGCAACGGCATGGTCGCGCTTGAAACTTTCGCGGAAACCTTCGGGCTGCGTGCCCGCGAGGCGTTGATCGGATTTGCCAACGACACCCAGCAGGAAATCGCGCTGCTTTATGATCCTGACAAGTTCAGCGCGCGCCATTCACCGCTAGGATCGCCCCGCTTTGATGAAGAATTCCGTATGGACGTTGATATCGACGCCCATCCTGACCCGATCCGCTGGTCCAAACCGCCGCTGGAGGTCGCGCTATCCACCGGCACGCAAACGATTCAGTTGATCGGGGTGCATGCAAAATCAAAGGCACCGCACGGTGCGACGAACCACGCCGAAGCCACACGCATTTCGATTTCGAACCGGCGCAAGCAACTGGCGCAATGCATTTGGCTACGCCAACGGGTCGAACAGCATCTGGCTGCGGAAAGACCGCTGATCGTGATGGGCGATTTCAATGACGGTCCGGGCCTTGATGAGTATGAAAAGCTTTTTGGCCGCTCCAGCATTGAAATCGTGCTGGGCGAAGGCAACGGCACGCAATTGTTTGATCCGCATGCACGCATCGCGCTGTCACGGCGGCTGGGAGCGATCCCAACGACCTCGCGCTTTCGGCGCGAAGGTCAGCCCTATCTGCAGGCGCTGCTCGACTACATCATGGTGTCGCCCGATATCGCGGCACTGAAACCCGACTGGCAGATCTGGCATCCTTTCGACCATCCGGCGTGCTATGAGGATATCGCCCTGCGCGAAGCGCTTCTGGACGCGTCCGATCATTTTCCGGTTATGCTGACCCTGCCGGATTGATTTGGGTTTCGCCGTGACATCTCCTATATTGGGGACATGAAACAGATTGCCGCTTTTGCCCTGGCCCTATCGCTCGTTACTGCGCCTGCAACGGCGCAGGAAGCTGAAGAGGGTGTCGACCTGATGCAGGAAGGGGCCGAGCTTCTTTTGCGCGGTCTCATGAATGAAATGGAACCGGCGATTGATGACCTGAAAGGCCTGATGGAAGAATTCGGTCCCGCAGTGCGTCTTTTTGCTGATGAAATGGGTCCGGTTCTGGCCGAGATGCTGTCAAAGATCGATGACATCAAGCACTACGAGCAGCCGGAATTTCTGCCCAACGGCGACATTATCATTCGTCGTAGCCCTGACGCTCCGCCTTGGGAAGCACCCGACATGACGCCGGACGAGAATGAAGAGATCGAGCTTTAGGACTTGAAGATCACGATTGGTTCCGCCCCGATCGCCGCGGCCAATGCGGCGAAACGAGCCTCTGCAACTTCGCCGTAAAGCGGGCGCGCATGGGCGCTGAGGGTCAGCCGCAGCTCGCCCTTTTTCTTTGACCATTTTAGCGATCCGGGCGGTTCTTCGGCATTCAGCCACAGCATTGCGCCCAGCCGCATCGCCTTGCCCAGAATTTCCGCTTCGCGGCGCTGGTCCAGCGACAGCATTCCGTAAAGCGGCTCCATCCATTTTGCCGTCGCCTTGTTGGAATACCGCGTCAGCAGGGCCAGCCCCAGAAAGATACGCTCGGAATGCTTCAGCCCACCAAGATTCGCACGGGTTGCGTTATCAAACGTGACTTCGGCGCGATAATCGGGGTGCGCGCGCCAACTGACATCGTGAAGCAGGCAGGCCGCGCGGACGATCCGGATACGCTGCCAACCGGCGCGTGGAAACAGCGGAAGCACGAAATCATACAGCAGGCGACCAAAGCCGGGCAGGCGGGCGTCTTTGGCCTCGGCATAGCGGGCGGCTTCGATCAGCGGGTCACGCTCGCGCAATTCGTCGGGCATCTGTTCATACAGCATCCCCTCGCGGATACCGTAGGATGAAACTGCAACGTCCTTGGGTTTGAAGACCCGCACGACCTCTTTCAGGACATCGACGGCGTAGGGCACAAGTGACATCCGGCTATCGGATATGCCGCAGCGACCACGCAATTCCTGCAAATCGGATTGGCGGATGTATTCGCCGGTGCGGCTGATGCGACGCGCAGTCATGCGGTATTCGTGCAGTACGGTCAGCGGATAGCTTCGCCGCTCCATATCCACCCGTGCAATTGCCCGCCACGATCCGCCGACGAGAAACAGGCGCTGTCCTGTCACGAAATCCATTTCTTCGTGCAGACCGGCGACGACCTCGCGGATGTAGGCCTTGCGCGCTTTGCGCCCTCCGGGAATTTCGCGCAGTTTCAGTGGCCCCAGTGCTGATGTGACGCGCCGCCCGACGTTGCCGTCCTTGAGGTCGGCCAGTTCCATCGACGATCCGCCAATATCGCAGACCAGCCCATAAGAGCCAGGCCAGCCAAGCAAAACACCCTGCGCGGACAGCCGTGCCTCTTCCTTGCCGTCGATGATCCAGATTTTTACGCCGGTTTCGCGTTCAACCTCGTCACAGAATTCGCGTCCGTCCTCGGCTTCGCGCACGGCGGCGGTCGCAACGGCAGTGAGCGGCAGAATATCCATGCCCTCGGCAAGCGCTGCGAAACGTCTGATGGCAGACAAGGCACGGACCCGGCCTTCGGGGTTCAGCTTGCCGGTTTCGGACAGGCCCGCGCCAAGAGCGCACATGATCTTTTCATTGTAGAAATACGCAGGCGACCGCGCAGCACCGTCAAACACCACCAACCGTACAGAGTTTGAACCCACATCAACCACACCGACACGGCTGAGTTGCCTTGCCATATCATCGTTGAACAAAGGGCGACCGAAGGGACCCCAATCAATGCCGTCTTCCACGATGAATTCTCCCAGGTGCGTCCCCACACCCAACTCAACTTAATCGTCTGTATGTGTCAACCGCGGCACATCCGATGCGCCCGCCGATCCACGACCTGACAAGGACGGGTTTTCCATAAAGAAGCGATGGCAATTGAAGGCGAACGTGTCTTCGGGAATCGGTGCACGGGTGAATGCGCCATCGCCTGACATGACCCAGCTTTGTGCAACGTCGTGCAGGTTGGCCGCCATAATCTGGCTGACGATCTGTGCCTTTACCGTGTTGTTTGTGATTTCAACCAATGTTTCAACGCGCCGATTCAGGTTACGGCCCATCCAGTCGGCCGAACTGATGTAGACCCGCGCCTTTTTTGACGGCAGGTCGTGTCCATTCCCGAAGCAGACAATACGCGAATGTTCAAGAAAGCGTCCGACGATGGATTTGACGCGGATGTTTTCCGACAGCCCTTTGACCCCGGGACGCAAGCCGCAGATGCCGCGCACGACGAGGCTGATTTTTACGCCTGCCTGCGACGCCGCATAAAGTGCGTCGATCACGTCTTCTTCGATCAGGCTGTTCATTTTGGCCCAGATCGTCGCTGGTTTGCCCGCTTTGGCATGGGCGACCTCGGCCGCGATAAGCTCAAGCAGCGTCGATTTCAGATCAAGCGGCGCGATGGACAGGTTTTCAAGGGCGTCAGGCTGGGCATAGCCGGACAGGTAGTTGAACACCTTTGTCGCGTCCCGCCCCAGTTTGCTGTCGCATGTGAACAGGGACAGATCAGTGTAGATGCGCGCTGTAATCGGATGGTAGTTCCCCGTGCCGAAATGGGTATAGGTCACCAGTTTTTCGCCTTCGCGGCGCACCACGGTGCTGATCTTGGCGTGCGTCTTGTAGTTCAGGAATCCATACACCACATGCGCGCCGGACCTTTCCAGCCGCCGTGATTGCCGGATGTTCGCGGCTTCGTCAAAACGCGCTTTCAATTCGACTAGCGCGGTGACGGATTTGCCGTCTTCGGCCGCTTCGCAAAGCGCCTCTACGATCGGCGAGCGTTTGGATGTGCGGTAAAGCGTCTGTTTGATCGCCACAACATCGGGGTCGCGGGCGGCCTGTTGCAGAAAGCGGATCACCATGTCGAAGGTTTCGTACGGGTGATGCAGCAGCATGTCCTTTTGCTGGATCGCCGCGAACATATCGCCGTCGTGATCCTGCACCCGTTCGGGAATACGCGGCGTAAAGGCAGGCCAAAGCAGGTCAGGCCGATCGTCCAGTACCAGTTCGCCAAGGTCGGCAATGCCGATCAGGCCGGACACTTCGACGACGGCATCGTCACCGACCCGCAGTTCATCCATGACCAGACGTTTCAGCGGTGTGGGCGCATCGCTGGAAATTTTGAGTCGCACGACCTCGCCACGGCGGCGGCGTTTCAGCGCCGTTTCAAATTCACGCACAAGGTCTTCGGCTTCGTCTTCCAGTTCCAGATCGCTGTCGCGCAGCAGTTTGAATGCGCACGAACCTTTCATTTTGTGGCCTGGATAAAGCCGCCCGACAAACAGCAGCAGCAGTTCTTCGAGCGGAAGGAAACGTACGCAATCGTCGCCGGGCAGGCGCACGAAACGGTCGATCTGTGCGGGAACGGGCAACAGCGCGAAAAGCGGTTTTTTGTCTTTCAGCCGCTCAAGCTGCAGGGCAAGCGCGAAACCTTCGTTGGGCAGGAACGGGAACGGGTGGGCCGGGTCAATCGCGAGGGGAGACAGGACCGGAAAGACATTGTCCAGAAATACGCTGTCCAGATAGGCGGTGTCACCCGGTTCAAGATCACTGCCCTGCAGAATTTTGATTCCTGCATCTGACATTTCGGCGCGCAGCGTTTCCAGCACGGTCTGTTGACGTACCATCAGCGCGCGCGCATCTTCGTTGATGACCAGCAGTTGTTCGGTTGGCGTGCGTCCGTCGATGCTGGGAGCGTTGTTGCCTTCATGAACAAGTTCGCGCAGGCCTGCGACCCGCACGGTGAAGAACTCATCAAGGTTCGTTGCCGAAATCGACAGGAACCGCAGGCGTTCCAGCAATGGCACGCGCGGGTTCTCGGCCTCTTCCAGCACGCGCCAGTTAAATCCGAGCCACGACATTTCGCGGTTCACGAAGCGGGCAGGGGTCGCGAAATCAAGATCGAGGTCGATGGGGTCCGGCATGGCCCCGTCCAGAAAATCAGCTTGCATCATCGGGCTTTCATCACTGCAAACCATTGCAGTTTCATGACAAATTATGCGCCCTCTGCATCCCCTTTGTCCAGCAGCGTGCTGGCCAATTTGATCGAAGCGGGTTTCTTGCGCACCAGTGATGCGTGGTCGAGCCGGGCCACGATGTCGCCCACGGCGACGTAGGACCGTTCGATGCGCGTCGACAGGAATTGCACGACCGATGGTGGAGGGATGACCTGCCGGTCTGCAAAAAGCTTCATGATAAGCACTTGCAGCAGCATGTCGTCTGGGTCTTCGATATTCACGGGCGTGGTTGCCTGCATCCGGCTGGCCAGATCGGGCAGTGCGATATTCCAGCGCGCAGGGGGCAGGCGGTCGGTCATTAGCAGCGGTAGGCCAGCCCCCGCCATGTGGTTGTGCAGGTGGAACATCGCTTCTTCGCGGTCAGGCGGCAGGCCGGACAAGTCCTCGACCGCGAGTGGACCGTTGGGCCGCAATCCTTCTGGCAGGTCTGCTGCGGCGACGATCATCGCGTCGCTGGTAACCTGAAAGACGCGGGCGAGGTGGCTTTTGCCGCTGGATTCTGGGCCGGTCAGCACCAGCTTTCCATCAGGCCAGTCTTGTGGGGCCGCGATCAGCTGTGCGGCAACACGGTTCGCGTCCGATACGAAGAAGTCTTCAGGCCGCAGCGCGGTGTCGCGCGGCCAGTCAAAAACAAGTTGTTCCGGCATTTAATCGTTTCCGCTCTGGCCCTGATACAGCCTGCTGTCGCGATACTGTTCCAGCCCGAAACGCGCAAGTACGCCAAGCAAAGCGGCAACCGGCACAGCGACCAGCATTCCGACGAACCCGAACAGCGAACCGAAGACCGATAGTGCAAAAAGCAGCCAGACCGGATGCAGACCGACAGAATTGCCAACCAGTTTGGGCGTCAGGATGTTACCTTCAAGGAATTGGCCCAACATGAAGACAGCAGCCACGATCCCGATGCGCACCCAGTTTGTCGCCGTGCCACCATCGTCAAGTGGAATGCCGCCCCACCATTGAAACAATGCCAGCCCGACGGCCAGAACCCCGCCGACAAGCGCGCCGACATAGGGGATAAAAGAAATCAGTCCCGCGACGAAACCGATGACCAGCCCGAAGTTCAGACCGGCGATGGTCAGCGCGATCGCATAGTAGACGCCAAGCACGACACAGACCGTGCCTTGCCCGCGAATGAAAGACGCAAGCGTGTTGTCCATTTCCCGCCCCAGCCGCCGGATCGTATCGACGTGATCACGGGGCAGAAGTTCGTCGATCTTGGCGACCATGTTGTCCCAGTCCAGCAGCAGATAGAACGCCACAACCGGCACGATAACGATCAAAACCAGCACGTTCAGGATGCCGAGCGCCCCTGAAAAGAGCGTGTTCACCAATTCGCCGCCACGTTCCTGCACGAGCCCCGCGAGCTTGTCGAGCTGCTGGCGGATTGTGCTGCTTTGATCTTCCAGGCTGGGAAACCGTTCGGACAGCGTGGCTTGCAGTTTGTCGATCAGCGTCGGGATCTGTTGCACAAGACCCGTGGTTTCCCGCACAAGTGTCGGGATCACGAGCAGCACCAGCAGCAGGAAAAACAGCGCGGCAACCAATGTAATGATTGCCACCGATAGCACACGGCTGCACCCCAGTTTTTCAAGCCGGTCGGCGATCGGATCAAGGCAATAGGCAATCGCCCCGCCCAGAACGAAGGGCAGAATCACATCCCCGAGAAACCAAAGCGCCAGTACGAATACCGCAATCGCGACGCCCCAGTATTTTGCCTGTTGTTGAACGGAAAGTCCCATGCCTCACCCGTATTTGCTTTACTGATATGTGCGGGAGTGTCGCAGTGGATGCAAGCGGCAGGTCGCATTTGTTTCGCATGCGAAACATTTATGTATATATTTCAGTAACTTATTGTTAACGTTTCCGGCGGCGCTCCAAGCCGTGGTGGGTGGTAGAGGTCTTGATTTGCCGCAACGTCTGCCGCGCCGCCAATCCACTGACCGCGCTTGTGATGGCATCCCCTTTCCCCTAGGACTCATCGCGACAACAACCACAGGTCTTTTGTGATGCGCCTTTCCCGCTATTTCCTGCCCGTTCTGAAAGAAACGCCTCGCGAGGCGCAGATCGTCAGCCACCGCTACATGTTGCAGGCCGGCATGATCAAGCAAGCGAGCGCGGGGATCTATTCGTGGTTGCCGCTGGGTTTCAAGGTCTTGAAGAAGATCGAGAATATCGTGCACGAGGAGCAGGCGAAGGCCGGTCATCACGCCATGCTGATGCCCACGATTCAATCTGCTGATCTGTGGAAGGAAAGCGGACGCTATGATGCCTACGGTGAAGAAATGCTGCGCATCAAGGATCGCGGCGGCCGCGAGATGCTGTTCACCCCCACCGCTGAAGAACTGGTCACGGATATCTTTCGCGCCCATGTCACATCCTACAAAGACCTGCCGCTGACGCTGTACCAGATCCAGTGGAAGTTCCGTGACGAGGTTCGCCCCCGTTTCGGCGTCATGCGTGGTCGCGAATTCTATATGAAAGACGGTTATAACTTTGATTTGACAAAGGAAGACGCGCTACACGCCTATAACCGCCATCTGGTCACCTATCTGCGTACCTACGAGCGCATGGGGTTGAAAGCCATCCCGATGCGCGCGGATTCAGGACCTATCGGCGGTGATGATACCCATGAATTCCTTGTGCTGGCCGAAACCGGCGAGAGTGAAGTCTTTTATGACAGCGCTGTTACCGATCTGACCTTTGGTGACCGCGAAATTGATTTTGATGATAAGGCTGCCTGTGCTGCGATCATGGAGGAATTTACGACCCGCTATGCCCGCACCGACGAAACCCATGACGCCGCGTTGTTCAACGAGGTCCCAGAGGAGCGCCGCAAGACCGCACGCGGTATTGAAGTCGGCCAGATCTTCTATTTTGGCACCAAGTATTCTGACGCGCTGAATGCGGCCGTGGACATCCCCGGCGGCGAAAAGGTGAATGTGCACATGGGATCCCACGGGATCGGTGTGTCGCGTCTGGTGGGCGCGATCATTGAAGCCTCGCACGATGACAAGGGCATTATCTGGCCTGAAGGCGTGACGCCGTTCCATGTGGGCATTCTGAACATGCGCTCGGGTGATGAGGCCGCTGATGCAGCCTGTGAGGATTTGTATGCGGAGTTCATCGCCGCTGGTCTGGACCCGCTATATGATGATCGCGACGAACGGGCCGGTGCCAAGTTTGGCACGATGGATATGATTGGCCTGCCATGGCGGATCACCGTCGGGCCGCGTGGCTTGAAGAACGGGGTTGTTGAGCTGACCTCGCGCCGGACTGGGGAGAGTGAGGAACTCGCACCTGCGGATGCGGTGGCGAAGGTTGTGGAAATATATAATGAACACATTTAATGCGTGCGCTTCTTTGCCTTTTGATAACCGCTGCTAGCCCACTTTGGGCGCAGTACGCACATATCCTTGAAGAATACGGTGTTGCTGCCGATATCCCTGCTGGCTTTGAACTTAAGAGGTTTGGCTCGGACGAACGGACTGCATACTTTGGAAATAGCCAGTTGCCTTCGGCTGGTATCAGGATGTCTGCTGCGGGTCCGCTAACGATTTCCTTTGATGCTGCGATGGACTTGCATATGCGCCTTTTGGCCAATGACCAAACCACTATTCTTTCCACCCAAGGAGGGGACGATTGGTTCGGTGTCGTTTATGAGTTTCGCTTTAGTAAGGATGTAAAAATCCCGACACAGATACACCATTATTGGCGAGAGTTGACTACGTGTGATGGTAGGTTAATCAACGCTTTTGTTGAAGTCTATTATTTACCAGATGATGCGCCAACGATGGCATCTTTGGTCCAACCCGTAATCGATAGCTTGCGCATAAGAGACTGCAATTAGATTTGTGATGCTTTGCCCGAATCTGTGAACCCTGCTAAAACCGTTCCAACAATAAAGACGAGGCAGAGCAGTATGATCAGGATCATCGCCCTTGTGGCGGGGCTGTGCGGGGCATGTGTTTTTTCGCAAGCTCCTGAATTTACACAGCAATATCAGCAGCGCTTGGCCGGTCAGGTCGATGCGCTGACCAGCGTCGTTCTTGATTTCGACGCCTCGGCGCTTGAGGCCGGATTGGGTCGGGAAGAGGCGTTGTTGCAGATGGTGGGAACGCCGTTTCTGGAATCCCGCCAAGGTGATATGCGCCGCACATTCGCCCGCCATGCCGCGCTGTCAGATGCGCTGGTCGTTTTGCGCAATGCGACTCCGCTTGAGCGGCTGGCGATGCCTTTGCGTTATAGCGATGGCCCAACCTTTACCGCGACATGGGGCGAATTTGCGCCGGCACTGCCGTTATCGCTTGCGGGTATGGTCGCTGCCGGGCTGGGCGGCGTTATCGGCTGGCTGTCGGCCTTTGGTCTATTGTCTTTGCTGGTGATGCCGCTGCGCGGTCTGAAACGCAGCGCACCCCAACCCATGCCGCAACGCCGCGAGCCTGCATTGGTACGCCCGACCCTGACTGCGGTGCAAGA
The DNA here is from genome assembly GCF_900109295.1 of Cognatiyoonia koreensis. Taxonomy (NCBI): domain Bacteria; kingdom Pseudomonadati; phylum Pseudomonadota; class Alphaproteobacteria; order Rhodobacterales; family Paracoccaceae; genus Cognatiyoonia; species Cognatiyoonia koreensis. The sequence continues at coordinate 1,760,754 of NZ_FOIZ01000001.1, read as the reverse complement.
TGATCCAAGGCCGCGTTTGATGGGGGCGACCCGATGAAGCGCGCTTTGATCGTCTGGGGCGGCTGGGACGGGCATGCGCCCCAGACGGTTGCCACGATCTTTGAGGACATCCTGACCGGAGCGGGTGTGTCTGTCGATGTTTCGGACAGTTGCGAGAGTTTCGATGATCCTGACCTTGGGCGGTATGATCTGCTGGTGCCGATCTGGACCGATGGCACGCTGAGCCGCGAAATCGGCCGGCACGTGGCTGAGGTTGTTGCCCGCGGCACTGGCCTTGCCGGGTGTCATGGCGGTATGTGCGACGCGTTTCGCAACAATACGTTGTGGCAATTCATGACCGGCGCGAACTGGGTCGCCCATCCGGGTGGGGACGGTGTGAAACACCGGATCAACATCGTATCGGATGATCCGCTGGTTGCGGGTATCGACGATTTCGATGTGGAGACAGAACAATACTATTTGCATGTCGACCCGGCAAATACCGTTCTGGCCACGACCCGTACAGACCCAGTCACATGGTATCACAGTCCTAACGGGGCCGTGGAGATGCCTTACGTCTGGACCCGTGCTTGGGGATTGGGTCGCGTCTATTACAATGCGCTTGGCCACCAGCCAGAGGTCATCGCGACGGGTCCGGCGCATGAAATGATCCGTCGCGGACTGCTGTGGGCGGTCGAGAGCAAAGCGGCTGCCAAGGGACGCGATTTGACGCCTTGGATGGCTGAGGGCAACCATTATTGATTGACCTTCCCCCGCCCAGCCCACAGGTTGCGCGCCAAGCAGTCAAGAAGGCCCGATATGGCAAACACCAGACCTTTCGCGAAATTCGAATGGATGATCGCGTGGCGCTATATTCGCGCGAAACGCGCCGAAGGCGGCGTCAGCGTCATGACGTGGATTTCCCTGATCGGAATCACGCTGGCGGTCTTTGCCCTGATCGTGACATTGGCCGTGCGTTCGGGTTTTCGTGCGGAATTTGTTGATACGATCCTGGGTGCCAATGCCCATGTGACGGTTTATAAACAGTCCGTCATCGAACAGACGGGGCAGGTGACCCGCCGCATTTCCGATTACGATGAATTGGCCGACCAGATAGAAGCCATTCCGGGCGTGACCCGGGCTGCGCCGCTGGTCAAACAGCAGGTCATGGCGAATTTCGGCAACCAGAATGCGGGCATCGAAATTTACGGCATTTCCTATGAGGACTTGCAAGGCATACCGCGCATCGCCGCCCCGCGCGAGAGCATGGGCCAGATTGAAAAATTCCAAGAGGGGATCGCGTTGGGATCCGTTGCAGCCCGTGATCTGGGCGTGACGATCGGGGACACGATCCGTGTCATATCACCGCAAGGCGCGTCGACCGCCATGGGCCGCACCCCACGTACCAATGCCTATGAAGTCGTCTATATCTTTACTGCCGGGCGTTACGACATCGATCGCACGCGCGCCTATCTGCCGATTGAGGATGCACAGTTCTTCTTCAACAAGGATTTCGTCGCGGACGAGATCGAGGTCATGGTCACTGATCCCGACGACATCGAAGCTTTTATCCCGTCGCTGCTTGATGCGGTGGGCGAGGGCGCTTTGCTGTGGACCTGGCGCGACAGTGCTGGGGCCTTTCTGCGCGCGCTGGCCATCGAGGACAACGTGATGTTTGTCATCATGTCCATCCTCGTCCTTATCGCGTCGATGAACATCATTTCCGGCCTGATCATGCTGGTGAAGAACAAGGGCAAAGATGTTGGCATTCTGCGCACCATGGGTTTGACCGAAGGGTCGATCTTGCGTGTCTTCTTTATCTGCGGTGCGGGTATCGGAACACTTGGCACGATCTTTGGCGTGATCTTTGGCGTCCTGTTCGTTGTGAATATCGACGCGATCTTTTCCTTTATTAATTACGTATCTGGCGGGGGCGTCTGGGATCCGTCGATCCGTGGCATCTATGAATTGCCTGCCGAGTTAAAGGGCGTTGATGTGCTGAAGTCTGTAGCACTGTCGCTAGGCTTGTCCTGGATCATCACGATCTTTCCGGCGCGTCGTGCGGCCCGCATGAACCCGGTCGAGGCGCTGCGTTATGAGTAATCCAACCTTGCAACTGACGGGCATCACGAAGGCCTACAACCACGGCAAGCCGAACGAGGTCAACGTTTTACAAGGCGTCGATCTGACGGTGGAAAAGGGCGAAATTGTTGCCCTTGTCGCCCCGTCCGGTGCCGGGAAATCCACCTTGCTGCATATCGCCGGTCTGCTGGACACGCCCGATAGCGGCACCGTCACGATCAACGGCGATGACATGACCGGCAAATCCGATAGCCGCCGCACGGCGATGCGCCGCGATGGTGTTGGGTTCATCTATCAGTTCCACCATTTGCTGCCGGAATTTACCGCCCTTGAAAACATCGTTTTGCCGCAGCTGGCAAACGGCATCGCGCAAAAAGAGGCAGAAGCCCGCGCGCTGGAATTGCTTGGCAATGTCGGCGTGGCAGAGCGGGCCGACCATCGCCCTGCTGCCCTGTCAGGTGGTGAACAGCAGCGTGTTGCATTTTGCCGTGCGCTGGCTAATCGTCCCACACTGCTTTTGGCTGATGAACCGACGGGCAACCTTGATCCCGGCACCTCTGATCGGGTCTTTGGAGCGCTGATGGATCTTGTGCGCGGCACCGGACTAGCCGCCGTTATTGCGACGCATAACCTTGAACTGGCTGCCCGTATGGACCGCACTGTGCATCTGACGGCAGGCAAGCTGACACATGGGGAATAGCTGATGCCAACAGTCACAACCGCAGAGATCGAAGACATATCCCACCGTGCCTTGGTTGCGCATGGTGCGGGCGAGATGCAGGCACAGGCGGTCGCCCGTGCCGTCGCGCGTGCCGAAGCCTTTGGTAATGTGATTTGCGGTCTCTATTACCTTGAAAGCTATTGCACACAACTGCGGTCGGGTCGCGTCAATGGCACAGTGACACCCGAGGTTAGCCGCCCAAGACCGGGCGCGGTGCTGGCTGATGCCGCATTCGGCTTTGCGCAACCCGCCTTTGCCGCCGCCTTGCCAGAGGCGCTGGACGCCGCACGCGAGAATGGTGTTGCAACCCTTGCTGTGGCGCATGCACACACCTGCACGTCACTTGGATATTTCACGGAGCAGATCGCGGATGCAGGGCTGATCGGCATCGGGTTTACGAACGCGTCACCCGTCGTGGCACCGCCGAACGGGAATGCTGCAGTCATCGGTACGAATCCCATCGCGATGTCCGTGCCAGGCGATGGTAAACTGGCGATGCATTTTGATTTTTCGACCTCTGCTGTTGCGCTTGGCAAAATCACCATGGCGAAGGCGGCCGGCGAGCCTATTCCCTTGGGCTGGGCCGTTGATTCCAATGGCCACCCCACGACCGACCCAGAATCCGCGCTGAAAGGCGCGCTTGTCAGTGCAGGCGGATACAAAGGTTGGGGTTTTGGTCTGATGGCCGAGTTGCTGGCGGCAGGCATGACGGGTTCGGTCAATTCGCTGGATGTCAGCGGACTGAAACTGCCTGATGGCAAACCCCATGATCTGGGGCAGTTCTATATCCTCATGGACCCCGGCACATATGGCGCGGATTTCGCAGCACGGTTTGAACGGGTGGCTGAGGCCGTTGCGGCGCAGGACGGAGCGCGCATTCCCGGTGCGGGCCGTCAGCCGATGGACCGCGTGGCGGTTCCGGAGGCACTGTGGACGCTTGTAACGGGACTGGCTGCCGCCTGATGGCAGGCAGGCCTGTTTTCGCCGACGGCGCGGGCGCATGATGTGGATCAAGGCTGGCCACGCGTCTGCGGCTATTCTAGCGTCAAAAGGAAACGGGAGCAGACTGATGAAAAACGCATTTCTTCTGTGCGGGCTGGTAGCGCTGACGGCTTGTATCGACGCGCCCGGCAATGTTGATGGTCGTAAGGAATATCTTGATAAATGTGCCGCTTGTCATGGCACCGATGCCAAGGGATCGGGTTCTTTCGGACGCAATCTGTTTGTCGAACCCCCTGATCTGACGACGCTGTCGCAGGACAACGGTGGAGTATTTCCGCGCACGGAAGTGATGAGCATCATCGACGGACTGCAGCGTGATCCCCACTTTAGCGGTGCGATGCCCGAATTCGGCGCTGGCGATCTGGGCGAGCTGGTCATTGTCGAAGAAGACGGGATTGGCACGCCGGTACCTGAAAAGCTGCTTGCCCTCACGGATTATCTGGAAAGCATTCAGAACTAGCGCGAGGCGAGGTCGTGTTCCGGCAGGATTCCCGCGATTTCAAGCACGAGCTTGCGTTGCACCGTCGCGGCAAAGCTGTCGCGGCTTTCAGCCGTTACCATGAACGCACCGGGGCCGCCGATGATGCGGTTGGCGTATTCTTCTTCAAGGTTGGCACCTGCGCGGCGACCGTCTTCGGGGCGCAGGATCGGCAGCGCGTTGATTGTGATTCCGGCGGCCAGCACCTCTTCACGGGCCAGCGCGATGGGCGGGCCGGATGAATTGCCAATGCTGTCGCCTGAAAAATCGATGACCTGACGAGGAGAGGTGATGTCGTTCTCTTCGATCAGCCGAAGCCCTTCGAGCAGCGCGCCACCAATGGCATTCCGGCCATAGACCTGCCGCGGTGGTCCGATCAGCGCATCCGCGAAAGCCTGTGCAGTTTGAGGGCTGTCGATGATCGTCCAGTCCACCACCACTGCCGTATTTGTCGCCCATTCCACGTAAGTGACGGCGATACTTCCGTAAAGTGATGTCTGGATTGCGGTCAGCACTTCGGGGTTTGTAATCGCGGCGGCGTAGCCTTGCCGCTGGAACACCAGTTCTTCGGCGTCAATGGACCCAGAGCCATCGGCGAGGAGGACAAGTTCTAACCCTGCCTCGCGCTGTTGCGCCTGTAACGGACCAGCAAGAAAAAGGAGCAAAACCAGAAATCGCATACGGAGATATTAGATCACGCACAGCCGTTGTCGATCTAACAAGCGCGTGAGCAGGCCAATTTGCTGGCACGTATTCGTGCAACCCCTGCTAGACCACATTCAAACAGCAGGAGATCACACATGCGCCTTGTTACCACCGCCGCCGTTTTGGCCGCCGTTCTCGCTCATCCGGCAATCGCAGGGCCGGTCAGTTTTGCATCGGGTTGGGCGGAACAGAGGCTGTCGCTTTTCTCGTCCAATGACTACAGCTTCGGTAATCAGCTTTCGATGGTCTCCAACGGGTCCGTGTCGATTGCGTGGACCCGTTTGCCACGCAGCGAATGGGCTGCCACCGGTGCCGCGTGGACATGGGCGGTCGAGCAATCCGTGCCCGCCACGAGCCTTGCGCAGAAGGGCGGGGACGACCGCAATATTGCGCTGTATTTCGTGTTTCTGCCAGAGAGCGCGGCAGAGGGTCTTGAAGGCGCGGGCATTCGCCAGCTTCTTGGCCGGTCCGACGTACGCACGCTGATCTATACATGGGGCGGCAACCACGGGCAGGGGCAGTTCATCCAGTCGCCCTATCTTCCGGGACAAGGTGTAACTGTCGCGCTGCGACAGGCCGGCACCGGCAGCCACAGCGAGAACGTCAATCTGGCACGCGACTATACGAATGCCTTTGGTGGCCAGCCAGGCGCGCTTGTCGGTCTTGCCGTATCGGGTGACAGTGATGACACATCGAGCGTCATCCGCGCCGCCATCAGTGGCTTGCGTTTGCAATGATGCGCTGGCTCCTGCTTAGTCTTTCGCTGCTGGCCGGACCGGTTGCGGCTTGTAGCGACCAGACTGACTGCGTGGTTGGCGATCGGATCTATCGCATTTCCGGTGTCGACAAGGCGGCCAATGGTGCGCTGGTCTTTGCCCACGGGTATCGCGGATCGGCGGCAGGTGTGATGCGCAATGGTGCGCTTAGACGGTTGGCCGACGAAATGGGCGTTGCGCTTGTCGGTCTTGAAGGCGTCAACGGGTCTTGGCAACTGCCCGGTCGCCCGCGCAACCGCAATGCGACCGGTGAGGTTGAGTTCGACTATGTCACTGACGTGCTTGCCGATGTCGAGACCCGGTTCGGGTTGAACCGCGACCGCACGGTTGCGACAGGTTTTTCGGCGGGCGGCATGCTGGTCTGGAACCTGGCCTGTTACAGATCGGACCTGTTTGCAGGCTACATTCCCATGTCGGGCACCTTTTGGGATCCTGTGCCGCAGACTTGCGCCGGACCTGTCGCGAATGTGGTCCACATCCACGGCACAAGCGACAAGACCGTCCCACTGTCGGGCCGCGCGATTGGTGATGGACGACAGGGCGACGTCATGGCAGCGCTAGAGATGTATCGCGACTTTGGTCAGTTTGGTCCAGCGACGGCGGATGAGGTCGATGGTGTGCTTTGCGAAATGTCCGCGAATGACGAGGGCAAGACCCTGTCCTATTGCCGCTTTGAGGGGGGGCATTCGTTTCGATTGAAGGATTTGCGTGTTGGCTGGGATATGCTTCTTGGCGCGCGCGAATAGAGGCGTCTAGCTGCGCGGATCCAACAATTTGGCGAGTATCCTGTCCTTTGTGATCTGCCCGATCAGTTTGCCGTTTTCAGAGACACCAACGATGGAGTCGCCGTCGCCGATCTGTTCCATCACGTCGCGGATATCCGTATCGGGCGCGACGATCACGTCCGGCGAACTGTTCAGCGGTTCTGCCACATCACGCGCGCACAGAACGCCAAGCGGGTTCATGTGGGCCACGAAATCCGCGACATACCCATTTGCAGGATTTGAATAGATCTCTTGCGGCGTGCCGCATTGCACGATCCGTCCGCCTTCCATGATGGCGATGCGGTTGCCGATCTTGAAAGCCTCATCAAGATCGTGGCTGACAAAGATGATCGTGCGTTTGAGTTTGGACTGCAAGTCAAGCAGTTCATCCTGCAACCGTGTGCGGATGAGGGGATCAAGTGCGGAAAACGGTTCGTCCATCAGCAGAATTGGCGCTTGTGTCACAAAGGCGCGGGCCAGACCGACACGCTGTTGCATCCCGCCTGACAATTCGTCCACTTTACGATCTGCCCAGTCTGACAGCTGTACCATGGCAAGCTGTTCGTCTACGCGAGTGGCACGTTCCGCAGGTGCCATTCCCGACAATTCCAGACCCAGCCCGACGTTGTCGCGTACCGTCCGCCATGGCAGAAGTCCGAACTGCTGGAACACCATCGCGATATGGTTCTGCCGCATCTTGCGCAGGACGGATGGCGCGGCCTCGGTGATGTTCACCATAGTGTCGCCGTTGTTCACCAGCACTGAGCCGCGCACCACAGGGTTCAGCCCGTTTACGGCCCGCAAAAGCGTTGATTTTCCTGACCCGGAAAGGCCCATCAGAACCAGTATTTCGCCCTCTGCGACCTCCAGCGCACAATCATGCACACCGAGCACCTGACCAGTCTTTTCTTTGACGCTGGCCCGGTCTTCGCCATCGTCCATGTACGGCAGCGCGCTTGCAGGTTTGTCCCCGAAGACAATGGAGACGTTATCGAAGATGACAGCCGCCATCGTCTAACGCTCGACCCGCAAGATGCGATCAAGCATGATCGCAAGCACGACGATGACAAAGCCCGACTCGAACCCCAGTGAGGTGTTCACCTGATTGAGGGCGCGCAGCACTGGTACGCCAAGACCGTCTGCCCCGACGAGTGCGGCGATGACGACCATCGACAAGGAAAGCATGATCGTCTGGTTCAGACCGGCCATGATTTGCGGGAGCGCATAGGGCAGTTCCACTTTGTAGAGCGTCTGCCATCCTGTGGCCCCGAAGGCCTGCGCGGCTTCAAGCAATGGTTTCGGGGTCGAGGCGACCCCAAGTTGCGTCAGCCGGATCGGAGCGGGCAGGACGAAGATCACCGTGGCGATCAGGCCGGGTACAAGCCCGATCCCGAAGAAGACGATCGCGGGGATCAGGTAAACAAATGTGGGCAAGGTCTGCATCAGGTCAAGCACGGGCCGGATAAGCCGAAAGAGGCGGGGGCGGTGCGCCATGGCAATGCCGATGGGTACGCCGATCGACATGCAGACGAGACAGGCGCTGAGAACGAGCGTGAGGCTTTCGGTTGTTTCTTCCCAATAGCCTTGGTTCATGATGAAGAGAAAACCCAAGAGCACGAAGACGCAGGTCAGGATACTGCGCTGCAGTGCCCACGTAATCGCGACAAATATGGCGATGATGATCAGAGGATGCGGTGTTTGCAGCACCCAGAGGATCGCATCGATCATAAATTCCATACTGTCTGACAGCCCGTCGAAAAAACCTTGGAATGTGGTCTGGAGCCATTCGAACACAGCAGCGGCAGCTTTGCCGACCGGGATCTTTGTTTCGTCATACCATGCCATTGAACCGCCCCTTGAAAAATGCGCGCTGCCCCGTGTCAGGGCAGCGCGCCGGTCATGTTGTTGTCAGCAGCCTAGAGGCCAAGCGCGGCCTTCACGGCACCCATGGCGTCGCCGCCATCCTGTGTTGTCACACCGTCAAGCCATCCGTCCAGAACGGCAGGGTTCGCCTTGAGCCATGCGCTGGCTGCATCCGCTGGATCGGCCCCGTCGTTCAGGATCGCGCCCATGATTTCGTTTTCCATGGCCAGTGAGAATTCGAGGTTTGTCAGCAGTTTGCCGACGTTTTCGCATTCGGCCACATATCCCGCCCGCGTGTTTGTAAAGACGGTCGCACCCCCCAGATCGGGTCCGAAGAAATCATCGCCGCCCGTCAGGTAGCCCATTTCAAAATTGGCATTCATCGGGTGCGGTTCCCAACCGAGGAAAACGATTGGTTCTTCGCGTCGCGTCGCGCGGTCCACCTGAGCAAGCATCCCCTGTTCAGAGCTTTCCGCAACTTCGAAACCGCCCAGACCGAAAGCATCGTCGTCAATCATCGACTGGATCAAGCGGTTGCCGTCGTTGCCGGGTTCGATGCCGTAGATCTTGTTTTCAAGCGCATCCGCATGCGTAGCGATATCGGAAAAATCGGCGATACCGAGATCCATCGCGGCCTTGTTCACAGCCAGTGTGTATTTCGCGCCTTCAAGGTTCGCGCGCACTGTGTCGACGGTGCCAGCATCACGATAAGAGGCGATATCGCCTTCCATGGTGGGCATCCAGTTGCCAAGAAACACGTCGATGTCACCGGCGGCCATGGATGTATAGGTGACGGGAACGGACAGCACCTTGATGTCGGTCTCGTAGCCCAGTGCGTCGAGAACGACGGTGGTTGCTGCGGTTGTCGCCGTGATGTCGGTCCAGCCGACGTCGGAGAACGTCACCTCTTCACAGGCGGCGGCTGCGCTGTTTGCGGCCGCGAGGAGCGCGAGGGTGGAAAGCGTTGTGCGAATTGTCATGAAAGTCTCCCTGGGTGTTTGGTCTTCATTATCGTCACGTTAACCCGTTTGTCGGGGCGGGGAAACTGCCATGCGCATCGTGGACAGTGCTGACCTTGGATACCGGTTGATCTGCGTCAATGAACCTTTTGTCCGCACCTCCTAGACTTGTGAGGAACCATCGAGGGAGTTGACCCATGCGTGCCTTACTTCTCGCCGGACTTTTGTGCCTGCCGCAGATGACTGCGGCACAGGATGCTGCTGCGGGGCAGTTGATTTACGAACGCAGTTGCATCACCTGCCATGGTGTTGCGGGGCAGGGCGATGGTCCGATGGTGGGCAATCTTCTGGTGCAACCTGCCGATCTGACGCAGCTGTCCAAAAGCAATGATGGCGTCTTTCCCATCGTGCGGGTGTTGTCACGCATCGACGGGCGCGATCCGCTGGTGAGCCACGGAAGCGACATGCCGATCTATGGCTGGTATTTCGAAGGCGAGTCCTACGTCATGCGCACCCCCGCCGGACAACCGATCCTGACAACTGTGCCGGTGGCCGATCTGGTGGCTTATCTGGAGACGTTTCAGGTGGAGTGACGACCGCCCGGGCGTGAGTGCGCGCCGGGATGGACGGGCACGGCCCGATGAAGCCATGCGACCGTGTTTTAACCCCGGCTGGGGCCTATCTGAGGGTCAAACATCCAGTTCTTCAACAAACTGTGCGTTTTCCTGAATGTACTGAAACCGCAGTTCGGGCTTTTTCCCCATCAATCGCTCGACCAGATCGCCGGTTTCGCCGGGGAATTCGTCGCCGACTGTGACCCGGATCAGTTTGCGGGTTTTGGGGTCCATCGTGGTTTCCTTCAGATCCTTGGCGTCCATCTCGCCCAGACCCTTGAAGCGTTGCACGTCGATCTTGCCCTTGCCGCCAAGGCCCTTGGCCAGCACGGCCTCTTTCTCGCGATCGTCAGCGACGTAGACGCGCTTGGCCCCTTGCGTCAGCCGGTACAGCGGCGGGCAGGCGAGGTAGAGGTGCCCTTGATCGATCAGGGGGCGCATTTGGGTAAAGAAGAACGTCATGAGGAGCGAGGCGATATGCGCCCCGTCCACGTCGGCGTCTGTCATGATGATGATCTTGTCATAGCGCAGGTCTTCGACGTTGAACTTGCTGCCAAGCCCGACGCCAAGTGCTTCGCACAGATCGCGGATTTCCTGGTTCGTCGTCAGCTTGTTCGACGCAGCCCCAAGAACGTTCAGGATCTTGCCCTTGAGCGGTAGCAATGCTTGATTCTCGCGGTTGCGCGCGCCTTTGCCGGACCCGCCGGCAGAGTCCCCTTCGACGATGAAAAGTTCGGTGCCCGCACGATCTTTTGACGTGCAGTCCGTCAGCTTGCCGGGCAGCCGCAGTTTCTTTGTCGCCGATTTGCGGGCGGTTTCCTTTTCCTGCTTGCGGCGCATCCGTTCTTCGGCGCGCAGGATCAGGAAATCGAGGATCGCACCGGCAGATTTTGTGTCCGCAGCAAGCCAGTTGTCAAAGTGGTCGCGCACCGCAAGATCAACCATGCGTTGCGCTTCTGTCGTGGCCAGCCGGTCCTTTGTCTGTCCGACGAATTCCGGTTCACGGATGAAACAGGACACAAGGGCGCAGCCGCCGGTTGTCAGGTCTTCGCGCGTGATTGTCGCGGCCTTCTTGTTGTTGGTCAGTTCGCCGTAGGCCTTGATGCCCTTCAGCACCGCGTTCCAGAACCCGATTTCATGGGTGCCGCCTTCGGGGGTGGGCACCGTGTTACAGTAGGATTGAATGAATCCGTCGCGCGTAGGGGTCCAGTTGATCGCCCATTCAACCTTGCCGGGGACGTTGAATTTCTCTTTGAAATCGACGGTGCCTGCGAAAGGCGCATCGGCATAGGTGGTCGACCCGTTCAGCGTTTCATTCAGGTAATCCGATAGACCGCCCGGGAATTTGAATGTCGCCTCGGGTGGCGTGTCGCCGTCTTCGATCGCGGTTTTCCAGCGAATTTCGACGCCCGAGAAAAGATAGGCCTTGGAACGGGCCATCTGGAAAAGCCGCTTGGGTTTCAGTGTCAGCCCGCCGAAAATCTCCGGGTCAGGGTGGAAGGTGACGGACGTGCCGCGCCGGTTGGGGGCCGCGCCGATCTTGGCAAGCGGGGCCTTTGGTTCGCCGCGCGAAAACTCCATCATGTAGAGTTCCTTGTTGCGTGCCACCTCGACCCGCAGATGATCCGACAGGGCATTTACAACCGAGGAGCCGACCCCGTGGAGACCGCCGGATGTTTCGTAAGAGTCGCCCGAGAACTTGCCACCTGCGTTCAGCGTGCAGAAAATGATTTCGAGCGCGGATTTGTCCGGTTCGTTCGGGTGCGGGTCCGTGGGAATCCCGCGTCCGTTGTCGCGCACGGTTACATGCCCGTTTTCGTGCAGTTCGATTTCAATCCATGTGGCGTGGCCCGCGACCGCTTCGTCCATGGAGTTGTCCACGATTTCTGCGACCATGTGGTGCAGCGCCCGTTCGTCCTTGCCGCCGATGTACATGCCGGGGCGCAACCGCACATGTTCCATGTCCTTGAGGACCTGGATCGAGGACGCATCATAGGTTGACGATTTCTTCGGGGACTCTGCGGATGTCAGAAGGTCGGCCATGCGTGCTGCTCTTTTCTTTGGTTTTGCGCATTATGGCAGGGCACTTCCCGAATCGGAAGCGGGAAGTCGGCTGGCACGACGCTGTTCAAACTCGTCGATTGTCGCCAGAAGCGAAACAATAACCCCGATTTCTGCTCAAATACTGTGATTTTCACCGATGATTGGGGGCCTGTCCCATAGACGCGGACCCATGCCGGCTGATAAGTTAACAAAGTATTAAGGGGAATAGTAATATGTTAATAAAGACAATGATGGCGGGCGCGATTGCGCTTGCAGCCACAGCAACGACCTCCACAGCAGCAACGTTTGATTTTGTTTCGATCGCGAACGCATACGATGGGTTGGCAGATTCCGGCAACTCGCGTCATGAAGCAGAATTCGACACGCTGAACGCATTCAATTCGTCGCTGTTCACAGTCGATGGAATTACGATCAGCGACATGACCGCGGGCTATACCAGCGGCAATTACGCTGAAGCGTTTTTTGACAAAACAGACGGCAGCGGACCTGCAGGTTTGGGTGTTTGTCACACTGTAACGCCACAAGATGCAAGCGGATGTTCGACAGCTGGTGGTACAGGCACTGATGCCGGTGACGACAACGTCACCATGGGCGAGTCTGTGGTGATTGTGTTTGATCAGGCTGTGTCGGTAATGGATCTGGTGTTTTACAACGGAACCCACAAGTTGCTGAATGGGGCAGTTGAGATCAACGGACTGAATATCAATGTCGCAGGCGGTGTTCTGACTGCTGCCGATTACCTCAATATCAACGCGAACAGCTTGTTTGCTCCCAACCAGGTGTCATTCGCGAATAATGGGTCCGAGTTCTACGTCGGTCGCATCGACGTGACGGCTGTTCCATTGCCAGCGTCTGCCCTGCTTCTTCTCATGGGGCTCGGTGGTCTTGGCGCGATGAAGCGTCGTCGCAAAGCCGCTTGAGACTAGCGCATTTGTAAATCGAAGCGGCACCCGGTTGGGTGCCGTTTTTCGTTTCAGCGTGCGTTTTCCAGCGTTTCAAACCGCAAACCCGCAGCGGTGCGGTTCGGGAAACCTTCCCAATACGTGTGCCCATCGGTCGGAACCCCTGCATCATCCACCGCCCAGACCCCGTCACGCGCATTTTCGGTCAGTTCAAAGTAGCTGCCCGTATCCGCACCCTTCAGATGCATGTCGAGGTAAGCGGTGATGAAATGCACAGAGATATTATTCATGCGCACGTTGTCCCACACTGCATCCGCGTAATGTTCAAACGGTGAAAACCCGAGTGCTTCGGAGTAGAAATAGCTTTCGGCCGGTGCCGGCATCGGCGCGCCTGCGTTGTGGTTTGCATCATTGAACGTCAGAAGGTGGCGGGTCGTGTTCGTCAGGCCGGTGAAAATGTCGCGCATGTTGTCATAGACCGACACGTCGTCGATGCTGCCTGCAATCATCAGAACCGGCTTTTCGACCCCGGCCAGTCCGTTCGCATCCCAGAACCCAGTATTCATGCCCCAGGGTCCGAAGGCGACGATCGCCTTGACCCTATCGTCCACAAGGCTTGCATGGCTGTTCGATCCCGCAAGATTGCGTTCCAAGAGGCCCTGCGGTGCCCCCCATTCGTAGGTTGTGCTGATTTCGGTTACGCCAGCGCCAGCATAGATCAGTGCGCCATAGCCGCCCATCGAATAGCCAATCACGGCGCTGTTTTCGGCGTCGATAACTGCGCCAAGCTCGTCATCCAGTGCTTCGAGGCTATCGATGACAAACCGCTGGTCCCAAGGCCGGTTCACAAGGGTCGAACCAAAGGCCCCGAGATCGGAATAGATGCTGTCTGCATGGTCGATGGATGCAACGACGTAACCCTTGGAAGCGAGGTTTTCACCAAGGTGCGACAACAGGAACCGGTTGCCGGGATACCCATGCGAGATGATCACAAGAGGATAGCGCGCATCTGCAGGTGCCGCGTCACGCGCAGCGCTGCCGGTCAGTGTTGCGGTCGTTGTGCCATCGCGCAGAAACGCTGTGTAGGTCCCGCCCGGTGTCGTGCCTGCCGAAGCCGGATACCAGACTTCGACCGTCAGGGTCCGGTCATAGGTGGGAATATCGCCTATAGCCTCGGTCCGGGCCACGTCGATCTGGTCGGGATTGGTAAAGGTCATCGTGCGCACGCCGATGGGGTTGTCACCAAAGGCCGCCAGTGCTGGCGCATCGGGCCGGATCGTATCAATCCGGTTTTCAGCGCTTGCGGTGCTGGCAAGGGCGATGGTCGCTGCGGTCATGGCATGGCGCATGTGTCTCTCCTTCAATCAATGGTTGAAAGCTAGCACGTATAAACGACTTGTCGCCCATGTTCATGACGCTAGGCTGGTCTTTGCAAATCGGGAGGACATGATGCGCGTATTTTTCACAGGCGGCAGCGGGAAAGCGGGACAACATGCGATCCGCCATCTTCAGGAGCAGGGGCATACGGTCATCAACGCGGATCAGGTGCCATCGGGTCTGGATTGCAGCGAGCTGCTGATCGACCTTTGCGACTCCGGACAGGTCATCGGTGCGATGTCGCAGTTCGCCGATTTTCACGAGCTTGATGCAGGGACTGGCGTGCCGACCTATGATGCTGTCGTGCATTTTGCCGCCATTCCCCGCGTCATGATTGGGTCGGACGGTGAGTGTTTTCGCCAGAACACCCTGTCCACCTACAACGTCATCGAGGCCGCGACGAAGCTGGGGATTCCCAAGATCGTCTTTGCCAGTTCAGAGACCACCTACGGCGTGTGTTTTGCCGATGGCGAGTTGAAGCCAGCTTATGTTCCTATTGATGAGGATCACCCGACCGTTCCTCATGACAGTTATGCCATGTCCAAGGTCTGCAATGAGGTCACGGGGCGGTCGTTTCAGGCGCGATCGGGTGCGGACATCTATGCGTTGCGTATCAACAACGTCATTGAACCGCATGAATACGAAGAGAATTTCCCTGCCTTCATGAAAAACCCCGCCAGCCGTCGCCGCAATATTTTTGCCTATATCGACGCGCGCGATCTAGGTCATATGGTCGATTGCTGTCTGAAAACGGATGGCTTGGGTTACGAGGTTTTTAACGTCGCCAATGACGATATGTCCGTCAATATCACCAGCGACGAAGTTATTGCGCAATTCTATCAGGGCGTCCCTGTCAAACGCGAGATGCGGCCAGACGAGACGTTCTATGCCAACGACAAGGCCAAACACTTGATGGGCTTTGCCCCGAAGCATTCCTGGCGCGAGGTCCTTGGCGATGTTTGAGCGTTTTGATCTTGCCGCATTCGAGGCAGATTCAACAGACGCAACCGCAGTGGACCGGATCTGCCGCGAGACGGGCTTTCTGATCCTGCAAGGTCATGGTGTGCCGCAACAGGTGATTGCAGATATGCAGGCAGCCGTGACAGCATTTTTCGCCCAAGACGCCGCCGCGAAAGAGCAGGTGCGCGCGCCGTATCCCGGGTACCCTTACGGCTATATCGGCCCCCAGATGGAAGCGCTGGCTGCATCGCAGGGCGAGGAGACACCGCCGGATTTGAAGGAAAGCTTCAATGGCGGCCCTTTACGTGTCCCTGCGAATGCGTCGGCAGATGCGCTTGCTTTCTGTTACCAGCCGACGCTTTGGCCTGACCTTCCGGGCTTTCGGCCTGCGTGGGAGGCCTATTACGCCGCGATGGAGGATCTGGCTACGCGCGTGATGCGTGTATTTGCGGTCGCCCTTGGCAAAGCTCCGGATTTCTTTGCGCCATATATCGGAGAGCCGATATCTGCTTTGCGGGCACTGCACTATCCGCCGACCCAAGGTGTGCCGCTGGACAATCAGCAGCGCGCCGGCGCCCATACCGATTATGGATCGCTGACGATCCTCTTGCCGCAGCCGGGTAGTCAGGGACTAGAAGCGCGTGCCCCGAACGGCGATTGGGTTGCTGTTCCGGCACCCGCAGATGCCTTTGTGATCAATATCGGTGATCTGATGGCCCGATGGACGGCGGACCGCTGGGTCAGCACCCTGCACCGTGTGGTTGCCAAGCCGCATCAGCCCGCGCGTCAATCGCTTGCTTTCTTCCATCAACCCGACTGGGACGCCGAAATCGTGCCGTTGGATGGGTCCGATAGCTATGCGCCAGTACGGTCCGGTCCATATCTGATGGACAAGTTCAAAAGCACTGGCGCATGATTGCGGCGGCTTCTTTGCCGGATCATGCCCTATTGCGACGCTATGCCGATCGCGCCGATTGTTTCACCGATTGCTATGTTGCCGACATCGGAAGGCCGGTCGAACTTGGCACCTACCTGTGTGCGTTCTACGCGACATGGGTCTTTGCACCGGAAAAGGCACTGCTGCGGGTAGTGTTGGGACGTCCGGCGCGCGATTTCGATGTCATGCCGCTGGCCTTGGGCGAATCTGACAGGTTCGCCGCTTGGGATGTAGAAGAGCGGGCTGAAGGGCAGGTCTTGTTGTGCGATCTCAGCGGACGGACGCGGTCTTGGTTCATGGTGGATGGCACGCAGGTCTATTTCGGGTCCGCTGTCGTGCCGCCGTATGAAGGTGCGGACTTGGGCCGCGTGTTCAGGGCCTTGCTGGGCTTTCATCATGTTTATTCCCGCGCTCTTTTGCGGGCGGCGGTCGCGCGGCTGCGCGCAATGTCGCGCTAGGCTTCTACGATCTGGATCAGCAGGTTGTTCAGCGGCCAAAGTGCTGCAAAGGCGGCCAGAACATCGGTTTCGACCGTCGCGGTCTGCCCCAATTCTCTGCTGGCAACGCATCCTTTCATGCGCAACAGATCGCCCGCAGGGTGATCCTTGTCGTAACCTGATGGCACACGTTTGAGCGCCGGTTCACGCAACGTGAACTGATCCGCCTTCAATCGCTCGACGATCTTGAGGATGCGTTTCTGATCCTGATCCACAAACAGCCGCCAGTTTTCCAAGGTGGGTTTTTCAAAGGACATGATGCCGCCCCCGGCGCTGACATAGTCTTGACCGATGCCAAAGAAAAAGGCCACGTCCTGCAGTCCTTCTGTCTTGGCCATCCAGATCATGTGCAGATGGGTGTTGAAAGGTGTCTTGTCTTTGGAAAAACGCACGTCCCGATGCGCGCGGAACAGCTTTCCTGTGACGGGAAGACCGCTAAGGTCGGCAATCTCTGGTGTGAGCCGTTCGATCAATGACAGTGCCGGTGCCTTCAGCTGTGTGTCGTATGTATCCTTGTGCGCGCCCCACCATTCACGGTTGTTGTTTTTGGCAAGCGTGCTGTGGAATTTGCGGGCATCGGTGATGAGCGTGGCAAAATCTGGCAAGGGACACCTTTCGGGCTGCGTATTCGATTGAAACCGGGCCCACTGTGTCTATTTTCCATCCAATGCGGGGAATCAGACATATCTTCTTGGCTGCGGGCATTATGACGCCGGCTACAGGTCTGGCGCATCCGCATTTGTTTGTCGAGACCGCGCTGACCATCCTGTATGAAGGAGATATCCCCGTTGGCGTGCAGGTCGAGTGGATTTATGATGATTTCTTTTCGCTCTTACTAACGTCCGATCTGGGCATTGATCTGGACGGCGATCTTGCGCTTTCCGCTGAAGAAGAAGCTGTCCTTGATGCGGCTGTGACTGCGTGGCCAGAGGGGTTCGCTGGTGATCTGGAAGTGCGCCAGAACGGTGAACTTGTACCCCTCGGAGACAAGACGGATCACACAATGTCTTATGAAGCGGGTATTGTGCGCGAAACCCATGTGCGCCCGCTGCCCCAATTGAATGACCCGAATATCACGCTGCAAGCCTTTGATCCATTTTACTATATTGCCTATGACCTGACGCAGCCCGTGCAGATCATCGGCCGCACTGATTGTGACGTTGCCGTATTTCCCGCTGATCTGGATGCGGCCCGCGCGCTGGTCGCTGATCTGCTGGATGGACTTGCCCCCGAGGATGTCGGGCCTGACGAACCGTTTCCCGAGGTCGGCAGCGAATTTGCCGACAAGGTCAGTGTGACATGCGGCTGACCGGTCTGATGTTTCTTGCCGTTCTAACTGTGCTGGCGCTGTGGCTTTGGGGCCTTGGCGGTGCTGACGTTGTGTCGCGCTGGGCGGCTGACATGCAGCGCGTTGCGCAGAATGCGATGGCGGGCGCATTGCGGGCGCTGCGGGCCAATGAACCCGGTGCACTGGCAAGTCTGTGGGGCCTGTGTTTTGCCTACGGGTTCGTTCACGCGGCGGGACCGGGTCACGGCAAGCTGATCATTGGCGGCTACGGCGTTGGTGCCCGTGTTCCGCTGAAACGGTTAAGCCTTCTGGCACTGGGGTCATCCCTTGCACAGGCGCTGACGGCTGTCGTTTTCGTTTATGCAGCAGTGCTGGTGCTCGGTTGGACACGGCAGCAGGTGGCTGGCACGGCGAATCAAATCATGGCCCCTTTGAGTTATGCATTGATCGGGCTGATTGGCCTTTGGCTCATGTGGCGCGGTATCAAGGCATGGCGCACACAACCCGCGCACGATCATGCGGGCGGCCATTGCAGCACTTGCGGTCATGCCCACGGGCCGACATTGGCGCAGGCTGAAGCGGTGGCGGGCTGGCGCGAAGCCTTGTCTGTCATTGGGGCGATTGCGATCCGCCCCTGCACCGGTGCCATCTTTTTGTTGATTCTGACGTGGCGGCTGGGGCTTGATTGGGCGGGGATTGTCGGCACCTTCGTTATGGGTCTTGGCACGGCCAGTATTACCGTCATCGTCGCCGTCGCAGCCGTTGGCTTGCGCGAAAGTGCGCTGGCGCAGTTAGCTGGCAGCCCGCAGACTGCGCGGGTCATGGCCATAGCCCAGTTGGGGGCGGGGCTGATCGTTGCTGTTCTGGCCGGACAGCTGATGCTGCGCGGTCTGGCAGTTTAGCGCAGCGATCCGTCTGGACCCGGCTTGCGAAGACGCCTAAGGCTGGTGCTATGCAAGACGTCGCACTCTCTCGCGCTGCCCATGGCAGGGCCATCCTGAAGCTGGGTTTGCCGCTGATTGCGAGCAACGTAGCGCAATTCGCGATTCACATTACCGATACGATCATGTTGGGTTGGTATGATGTCACGGCACTTGCTGCCGCGACGATTGCCACCACGTTGTTCTTTCTGACGTTTATCGTCGGGGCTGGTTTCGCCTTTGCTGTTACCCCGCTGGTTGCCGCCGCAGCCGAGGCCGAAGATTCAGTGCAGGTGCGCCGCGTCACACGCATGGGCGGCTGGCTGTCCATCTTTTACGGCGGCGTCGTCATGGTGCCGTTTTTCTGGTCCGAGGACATACTGCTTTGGATCGGGCAGGCCCCTGACGTGGCCGCATTGGGCCATGATTATCTGATTATTGCGCTTTGGGGCATGGTGCCGGCACTTCTGGTCATGACGCTGAAATCCTATCTGGCCGCGCTGGAGCATACCGCCATCATTCTTTGGGGCACGATAATCGCGGCGGTCCTGAATGTGGCGCTGAACTACGTGCTGATCTTTGGCAATTTCGGCGCACCCGAACTGGGTATTCGTGGGGCTGCGATCGCGTCAGTTGCACTGCAAGCCGCGACGGTGGGCATTTTGCTGCTGTATGGTTTGCGTGTGCTGCCGCAATACAAGCTGCTTCAGAACATCTTCAAACCGGATAACGAAATCATGGGGCAGGTGTTCCGGCTTGGCTGGCCCATCGGCGTCACGTCGCTTGCCGAAGGCGGTCTGTTCAGCGTTAGCGCGATCATGATCGGCTGGATCGGTGAACTTGAACTGGCTGCGCATGGAATTGTCATTCAACTGGCAAGCCTTGCTTTTGTTGTGCACGTCGGTTTGTCACAGGTCGCAACGATCCGCGCGGGCCGCGCGCTTGGCCGCCGCGATGAGGCGAGCTTGCGGCGGGGCGGACATGTCGCTTTTTTCATGTCCTTTGCCTTTGCAATGGTCACTGTCTGTTTCTTCCTGCTGTTTTCGCGGCCTGTGATTTCCGCTTTTCTTGGGGCAGACGAACCGGCCCGCGATCAGGTCATTGCAATTGGTATCGGATTGTTGGCGATGGCCGCATTGTTTCAGGTCGTTGATGCATTGCAGGTCATGGCTCTGGGGATGCTGCGCGGCGTGCAGGATACGACTGTGCCGATGTTCATGGCGGCGATCAGCTATTGGGGAATTGGCATTCCCGTCAGTTATCTGCTGACATTTGAGATGGGCCTTGGTCCTGTCGGAATCTGGCTGGGGCTGGTCATCGGCCTGACGATTGCATGCATGCTGCTTAACTGGCGGTTCTGGACGCGTTCGGTGCGGATCAACGATCGCTTTGCAGCCGAAGGCGTTGCAGCGTCTTAGCGCCTAGTCCTTGTCGTCTTTCAGCAGGCGGTCCGCCTTCTTGCGTACCAGCACCGTGCGCAAATCATGCATGGCAAGCAGCAGATCGTCCGTGACCTCTTCGAGTTCATCGTCTGTTGCCTTGGATTGCACCCATTGCGTCGTGGTGTTCATATAGTCGACGGCACGAAGGATATCGTCGATGTTGCGCTGTGCGAGAAGGGCGACGCGTTTGTTCAACCAGTCCTGTATGGCGGCCACGTCTTCTTCAGATAGCGTCCGGTCACCATGCGGTTTGACTTCGCCCTTGTTGACGTTGACGACGGCGATCTGGTCCATCTCGATGCGGCGTTGCCGGTTTTCCGTGTCCACGCGGAAGACAGTCGCGCCATTTTCGCGGATGCGGAAATAGTAATCTGGAAGGTCTGCGCCCATCTGCCCCTCGGGTGGTTTTCGGGCAAGTTAGCAGGGGACGTAGCGTTGCGTAAGGGGTTTATGGTGTCGCGCCGCTAGTCGGTCGGGTCCAGCGCTTCAAAGACTTTGCGCGCGACGCGAAAGCACTCAAGCCCCTGTGGCACGCCGCAATAGATGGCGATCACATGAATGATGGCCCGGATTTCTTCCTTGCTGACCCCGTTGCTGATGGCGCCACGACAATGCAGTTCCCATTCCGACATTTTGCCCAACGCACCAATCATCGACAGGTTCATCATAGAGCGTGTTTTGGCATCAATCGTGTCATCGCCCCAACCGAAACCCCAACACCAAGCGGTCATGGCCTCTTGAAACGGCAAGGAGAAGTCGTCGGCGGCTGCAAGGTTCTTTTCGACATACTCCGCCCCAAGGGTGGCTTTGCGTTGTTCCAGTCCTTTCAGGAACAGGTCTTCGTCAAAGGTGCTCATGCGTTGTTTTTCCGGTGACAGGGCCGCATCAGTTCAGCCCTTCGCAGAAGGTCTTGATCCGTGCGCAGGCTTCGGTCAGTTGCGCGTCTGATGTGGCATAGCTGACCCGGAAATAGGGCGAGAGCCCGAATGCCGCCCCGAAGACAACCGCAACGCCAGTATCTTCAAGAAGCGCTGTCGCGAACGCCTCGTCTGTATCAATCAGCGTGCCTTTGGCAGATGACTTTCCTATGCAGTCGGCAATTGATGGATAAACGTAGAAGGCACCTTCTGGCGTCGGGCAAGTGATCCCCGGGCAGGCGTTCAGCGCGTTCACAACCAGATCGCGGCGTCGTTCGAACAGTTTCGCGTTCGGGGCCAGAAAATCCTGTGGACCATTCAGCGCCTCGACCGCTGCGTATTGGCTGATTGAACAGGGATTCGATGTGGATTGCGACTGGACCTTGCGCATCGCTTTGATCAGCATTTCCGGCCCGGCCGCATAGCCGATCCGCCAACCGGTCATGGCGTAAGCTTTAGAGACACCGTTCACCGTCAAAGTGCGATCATAAAGCTGGGGTTCGACCTCTGCCGGTGTGCAGAATTTGAAATCACCGAACACAAGGTGTTCATACATGTCATCCGTCATCACCCAGACATGTGGATGACGCATCAGCACATCGGTCAGCGCCTTGAGTTCATCATGGCTGTAACCGGCACCTGTCGGGTTGGACGGCGAATTGAACAGAAACCATTTCGTCTTGGGCGTGATCGCTGCTTCCAACTGCTCTGCTGTCAGTTTGAAGTTTCGCTCCAGCGAGGTTTCGATACAGACCGGGGTGCCGCCGCCCAGGAGCACCATATCGGGATAACTGACCCAGTAGGGTGCAGGGATGATAACCTCGTCCCCGGGATTGAGCGTCGCCATGAAGGCGTTGTAGAGCACTTGCTTGCCACCCGTGCCGACGCTGATCTGTGCCGGAGTGTAGTCAAGATGGTTGTCGCGCTTGAACTTCGCGCAAATCGCCTGTTTTAGCTCGGGAATGCCATCAACAGCGGTATAGCGCGTATGCCCGTTCGAGATGGCGGCCTTCCCTGCAGCCTGAATATTCGCAGGTGTGTCGAAATCGGGTTCACCCGCGCCAAGACCGATGACATCGACGCCTGCTGCTTTCAGTTCGGCAGCTTTTGTCGTGACGGCAATGGTCGGGGATGGCTTCACCCGGTCAAGTGTTGCTGATAGGAAAGGCATGGTCGGCTCCCGGTGGCCAAGAATGATCAGGTCTGTCATAGGATGGGCCGAATGCGCGATGCAAGGGAATGCAACATGACAGCTGAAGAGAATTGGTATGCAAATGATGCGGCCACGTTTGGCGACCGCCTTGCAGGTGCGCGTGAACAGACAGGGTTGACCCAGGGCGAACTCGCCGAGCGTCTCGGCGTGAAGCTGGCCGTGCTGGAAGCGTGGGAGCAGGATCTTAAGGAACCACGTGCCAATCGCCTGCAGATGCTGGCAGGAATGTTGAACATCTCGCTCAGTTGGTTGCTGACCGGGCAGGGTGAAGGCCCCGAAGGCCCGCCAGACGAAGAACCGCTGGATTCAGACATCAACCTGCTGCTGACTGAAATGCGTGGCCTGCGAGGCGAAATCGCGCAAACCGGTGAACGACTGGCCCAGCTGGAAAAGCGTTTGCGCAAGGCGTTAAAGCAAAGATGAGCGAGACACGCGAAGTCAGGATCAAGCGCCTGCACATGCGGTCCATCCGCCGTGGCATCAAGGAGATGGACCTGATCCTGACGGATTACGCGACGCGGCATTTGCCGAACCTGTCGGATGACGAGCTTGACGTCTACGACTCGCTTCTGTCCGAGAGCGATCATGATATCTATGGCTGGATCACGAAACAGTGGCCGGTGCCAGAGCGGTATCAGCCGATCATGTCAGTCATCATGGCTGATGCTGAAGGGCTAACGAAACCGGCTATACGCCTTTAACCCAATTTTGTTCTTTTTCCCTGAAAACAGTCACAACGACGGTTTTCGGAGAAACGGAAGATGAGCATACATCAGTCACTGGCCAAGACTAAGGACGTGCCCGACCTATCGCCTGCGGGCACCGCTTTCATGGCAAGCTATCTGGAAGGGCTGACCCTTGTGGAACGGCTTCACCGCCTGCTGCTGGATGTCATCAAGGATGAGTTTGAGCGGGTCGGCGTGCAGGAAATCAACGCGGTGCAGGCGCTTTTGATGTTCAATGTCGGCGATAACGAGGTGACCGCGGGCGAATTGAAATCGCGTGGATACTATCAAGGTTCGAACGTCAGTTATAACCTGAAAAAGCTGGTGGATTCCGGTTACATGCACCACGAACGCAGCGAGATTGACCGCCGTTCGGTTCGCGTGAGGCTGACGCAGAAGGGCCGCGATATACGCATGATCGTCGCGAAATTGTTTGCAACCCATTCCGAAGGATTGATGAGTCGCGGTGTGCTTGACCAGTCGGGGATGGACGATATCACGCGATCGCTGCGCCGGGTGGAACGCTATTGGACCGAACAGATCCGCTATATCTATTGATCGACAAGTTGGCCGATCGCCAAAGCCTGCAATTCACGTAGCAGTTTGCGTTCCATCGCGGTGGCATAGCTGCTGAACCCTGCGGCGGTTTCGACAAATGCGTCGGGGCCGCCAATGACATACGCCCGGTAATAGGATGACAGCGATTTTATGTCTTCCTGCCGCTGGTCGCCGATATCGGGATCATCTGCACCGATCACCAGCCCGTTCACGATGATTTCTGCCGGGCGGGCGATGTCCTGCGGTCTTGGCCCTGTATTGGACGGGCCGTCGCCTGAAATATCGAGGGTCTGTTTCCAACAATCGGGCTGTTCTGACAGATAGGCAAAACCGGTTCGAAGTGCGGCTCCCAAAGCCGTCGTCGGGCTTTGCGGCCCGCGCTGATGGGCGCGGAGCGTTGTCGTGGCAGTTGTGATGTCTGCCGCAGAATTGATGGTAAGCCATGGCAGGATCAGCGTGGAATCATCAGATCCCGCCCATTCATAGACCAGCACCCGCACAGGCGCATTGCTGCCGCCCAATAGCGCTTTTTGCACAGCCGTGCTTTCCAGCGCGCTGGCCAGACCATCAATCTGGAGCCTGTATTCTTCGGCATTCACGGAGCCTGACACATCAAGACCAAGGGCAAGCGCCTGACGGCATTGCGCTGAAGCTTGCGCGCCCCAAAGGCAGATCAGGAATGCCAGCGTCGTACGCATCAGCCCGGATCAGCGACACCGGCGTCGATGGCACCGATGACCTGTGCAGAAAGTTCGCGGATCAGCTTGCGGCGGATTGCGCGGGCATAATCTTCAAACCCTTGCGCGATTTCGACAAAGGCCCCCGGGCCGCGGATCACTTCGGTTTCGTAGAATTCAATCAAATCGACTTCAGACGTGAATTCGGCGGCGTTGACCACCAGCCCGTTGACAGTGACGCCATCGAAGGGGAAGGCGGCATAGGCTTCGGCGGGACCAAAGCCATCGTTGTTGATACCGTCGCCCGACATATCAATCGTGCTGAACTGGCAATCCGGACCGCCGTCCAACGCGGTCGCAGCATAGCCCAACGCGTAGCCAAGTGCTGTGGGAAAGTCATTGTGACTGCGAATCGAGCGCCCGATTCGACCCGATGCGCGGAGCAGATCAGCCTGATTTTCGATCATGGTCCAGTCAAGCAGGTTGACCTGATTATACCGCCCTGACCATTCGAAAACCATCAATGCCACGGGTTCAGGGCTGACAAAGAACGCGTCCTGCACGTCCGGATCAAGCAGCGCGCGCGCAAGTCCACCGCGTTGCAGCGCATCTTCTGTTGCGTCGACAGAAGAAGATACATCAATCGCCAGGACCAGTGCGAGCCGACAGGCCAGCGCGGCCTGCGGTATCAAAAGCAACGTCAGACAGAGAGCGAAACGCTTTACCAATGCCCGGTGTTTTCCATGCTTGCCCACGGCTCTTGCAGTGGCAGGCTGTCGCCCTCCTGCAAGAGCTCGATCGAGATATTGTCGGGCGAGCGTACAAAAGCCATGTGGCCATCGCGCGGCGGACGGTTGATCGTGACACCGTTGTCCATCAGATGCTGGCACAGGTCATAAATATTGGACGTGCGGTAAGCGAGGTGACCGAAATGACGGCTGTCGGACGGCAGGCCATCGTCACCGTCCCAGTTGTAGGTCATTTCGATCGGGCAGTCCTCGTCCCCTGGTGCCGCCATGAAAACGAGGCTGAAACGCCCGCCTTCATTGTCATGCCGGCGGATTTCCTGCATCCCAAGCAGTTCGAAAAATGCCTTGGTCTTGTCGAGATCTTTGACCCTGACCATCGTGTGAAGATATTTCAGTGACATCGCCGGCTCTCCTTTGCGTGCATTCGCAGCATCATGCTAGAAGGAGGAGCGGAGATCAAACCCAATACGGAAAGTGTCGGTATCATAGCGCGCGTTCACTGATTCTGTCGTCGTGCCGTTGAATGAAATCTCGGGCTGGAAGCCGTAGAATTCGAAATCGGTAAACCGCGCGCGCGCATTAACAGAGATGATTTCATCGACGCGGTTGCGCTGCGACAGCCCGTCAAACCCGAAGTCTTTCTCGGAATAACCAACCCCGATCCCGAACAGCACTCCACCAAAGGAGCGCCCGAAACCGTAATCAGCATAGATCGAGACTTGCT
Source organism: Cognatiyoonia koreensis (assembly GCF_900109295.1). NCBI lineage: Bacteria > Pseudomonadati > Pseudomonadota > Alphaproteobacteria > Rhodobacterales > Paracoccaceae > Cognatiyoonia > Cognatiyoonia koreensis. Next base: position 1,734,861 of record NZ_FOIZ01000001.1, on the reverse strand, counting down.
CAAAATCGCTATTCGCGTTCGACGACTCGGATTTCGCCACGTCGAATGAGACAGAAACGACATCGTTGTTTGCAAGGGCAAAGGCCGCAGCAACGCGCCCGTCGATCTTTGTGACGCCGTAGGGATCATCGTCATCGCGTTCCAGTATGTTGCGCTTTTCCGCGCCAATCTGGAAGCTGAGTTCGATATTATCGGCCACATCGTAATTCTGTGACACGCTGCCGCCGTATTTCCACGAAAGCGGATCACCCGCATACCAGGTGTATCCTGTATTCAGGCGGAAGGTTGTCGGGTCCCAGCCTTCAAACAAAATACGGCGGTGCGTCACGCCGGTGCCCAGCACGATCGAAGAGAAATCACTGCCTGACACGTCCTGCGCCTCGAACGTTCGTTGCGAAATGCTGTCCTGAATGAGGGCCTCGAACAGGATGTTCTGGCGTTCCGCGCCGATCGGCAAAAGCTCTGCTTGTGCCAACAGCTCGTCCCGCCGGATCGCTGCGGCGGCAGCTTGATTTTCGACCCGTTCCCGTTCTTTTGCGTTTTCATCATCGATCGCGCTTTGCTGCAGGACCGCGGTGCGGAAATTGCCGGAGAAATTGAGAAAAGTCGCCGATTTCTGGTTCAGCGAAAGTCGATAGTTCGAACTGAACCCGCCGAAGATTTCCAGCCCGGGCAGCGCACGTGCGTCCAGCGATAGCACGGACGAGCCGCCAAGTGACGGGATAAAGAGCGTGTCTTCGGAGGATCCGTTGTTCACGTTGCTGGAGGGTGTGATCCCGAATTGCAGTCTGGTTGACCAAGGGTTGCGTTCTGCAAGAAAGCGATAGTCCCGCGCGACCTGTTCTGCATTGGCAGCGTCCGGCGCAAACTGCCGGGCCCGCCGTAGCCAGAGTTGCGCAAATGTATCTTCGCGCTGTTCGGCGTGGGCCAGTGCCGCAAGCCGTGCAGTCACGTACTTTACCGTGGGGTTCGACGTGCTGCGATAGGCCCGCTTGGCCACCGTGGCGGCCGTGTCGAAATCCGACAGATCAAGCGCGGCACGCGCCCGCACAATCAGTGCGTCCGTATCGTTCGGGTTTTCCGCAAGCAGGAGATCCGCAAGTTCAGCCGCGACTTCCGGCCGCCCATCTGCAAGGAAGCCCGCGCTTGCGGCGCGGACTTCATCAGGTGTCAATCTGGCTTGTTGGGCTGTGGCCGGAGTCGCCAAAAGGGCGACCAGGGCCAGTGCCATCCAGTTTTTCATGCCTGTGCCTTAGGGCTGTGCGCGATCAAGAATGAAGCCACCGGTTTCCTGCACGAACAGGTCATTGACCCGCGGATCTTCGCTGTCGACAACAAAGACACCAACGAGTTCGCCGCCGTCACCCGCTGTCGCGTCACCTGCGATGATGGCATAGTATTTTCCATCTTCGTAGATTTCGAGTTCACCATTGTTATTGACCCGTGTATTCCGCAATTCGCCGGAAAGTTCACCGGTTGGCAGAAGCGTATCAATCCCCTGCTGGATGACAAACGGCAAATCAGGCAGCAGCAATTGATTGCCAACGAACAGATCGACCTGTGCCCCTTCCGGCGTAAAGGCGCGACGGTTCGAGACAGTCCCTTTTACACCGTCGTTTGAATTGAAGTCGTCAAAGTCGATCGCGATTGCAACATCGCCGACTGTGTATTCAAAGATCGCGAGCGGGTCGAAAACGCGGATACCGGCGTATTCACCTTCCCACTGAGCCTGACCAGAGGTCGGAAGCGTGACGTCGCCGTTGCGCGCATAAACGAAACCGCCAAAGCCGTAGCTGGAATATCCGCCCGTCCGCACGATCGCGAATGTTGTGCGTGGATCGCCGTCCTCGGTGAGGATGCCACTGCGTCCGGTGATTGCGCGGTAGGGTACGATCTGGTCAACCGGGCCGCCGGTCAGAAGGTCGGGCACCGTTTCATCTGCCGCGTAGACCCCGTAACCACCAAGCGTCGTGAACACTTCATCGGGCTCGTATTGGTTTTCGCCATCGAAGGCGAGGTTGTCGAAGACGTAGACATCGTCATCTTCGTTATAGGTAGCGCCGCGAACAAGGCCCCCACCTTTTTCGTTCGCGTTGCCGTCACCGTCGCCAGGTTCGATCCGGATGATGCTGCGGTTCGCGTTCGGATTGTCGGTGCCATCCAGCTCGATCTGGACGTCAGGCACTTCGCCTTCTTCGTCGACATCGTAGAAAGGCTGACCGTCGCCACACGCAGTTAGTAGTGCCATCGCCGAGATGGCAGTGAGTGAACGCATCATAGCAGCAGGTCCCCATCCTCAAATTCAAAGTTAACGCATTAATCCTGTTGCGCATGGCATGAGTCAATGCGCATTGGCACGGAAAACGGGATTCTTTTCCGCATATCGACGCCTTAGCATGGTGAATCGCAATATATAGTTAAATTTTCGCACTTTGTTCCACTCTTGCTACTTGGCGGGCCGGGGAATCGTCGTTACCCATGAGACCCGCGATATCCGCCAAGGGGGAAGAGATGGAGCAGTATCACGCACTTTTGCAACGCATCCTTGACGAGGGCGAGTCGTCGGATGACCGCACCGGCACTGGCACGATATCGACCTTCGGGATGCAGGCCCGCTATCGCATGGCTGATGGATTTCCGCTGGTCACAACGAAAAAGCTTCACCTGAAATCCATTATCCACGAACTTCTATGGTTCATCTCGGGCGATACGAACATCGGCTATCTCAAGGCCAATGGTGTATCGATCTGGGATGAGTGGGCGGATGAGAATGGCGATCTTGGTCCGGTCTATGGCTATCAGTGGCGCAAGTTCCCCAAGGCCTTGCCGTCCGGTCAGGTCTATGACGGCCAGCCGCTTTATTTTGCCGACAGCGTCGATCAGATCGAAGACCTGGTAACGGCGATCAAGGCAACGCCAGACAGCCGTCGTCTGATTGTATCGGCGTGGAACCCGGCGGATGTGCCCCATATGGCGCTCCCACCGTGCCATACGATGTGGCAAGTGCGGGTGTTGGGCGGAAAGCTCCACCTGCAATTATATCAGCGGTCTGCCGACATGTTTCTTGGCGTGCCGTTCAATATCGCATCATACGCGCTGCTGCTGCACATGTTGGCGCATGTGACCGGATACGAACCGGGGGATTTTGTCCACACGCTGGGCGATGCACATATCTATTCCAACCACATGGATCAAGTGAAACTGCAGCTTTCGCGCACGCCCAAAGCGTTGCCGCTACTGCGCATCAAACGGCAGGTCGGCAGCATTTTCGACTTTACCTATGATGACTTCGAGATCATCGGCTATGACCCCGATCCGGCAATCCGCGCGCCGGTGGCCGTATGATTACCCTGATCGTTGCCCGCGACCGCAACGGTGCGATCGGCAAGGATGGCGATATACCTTGGCACGCCCCAGAAGATCTTAAGTTCTTCCAGCGCGAGACGGTGGGCGGGGCGATTGTCATGGGACGCAACACGTGGGACAGCCTGCCGTTCAAACCGCTCAAGAACCGACTGAACATCGTGGTGTCTTCGCAAGATGTAGATGCTGAGCACGTGGTTCGTTCGGTGACAGAGGCCGTCGCCTTGGCCGAAGCGCACGGCCATCGCCGCGTCTATGGGATTGGCGGGGCAGGGATTTATAAAGAGATGCTGGGCATCGCCCATCGGCTGCTGATCACCGAGGTGGGAATTGATGTTGCCGGGGCTGACACTTGGTTCCCTCAAATCAATGATGATGCGTGGCGCGTGGTCGGTGAGAGCGTTTTGCGGGATGCGGAGCCAGAATGCCGGGCCCTGGAGTTGCTTCGCCGGATGGGTTAACCTCAAGCGGAGGTCTCAGAATTCGAGCTGCTGTTCACGCTCGCGCAACAGTTTGAATTATGGACAGTGACTGTTTCAGCGTTTGCATCGCGCGGCGTTCGGTCGATGAAAACCTTAGTTCTCTGATATATATGGGAAATTTCAGGAATGACGTGGCGTCTGGGGAATTCTGGGTGCCGCTTCCCATTAATCGAAAGGCAAATCTCTTAGATTTCGTTGCTATCAACTTGTCTCGATAGGGGTGCCAAGATGCAGAATGAAGCTACTGGGAAATCGCGTAACACGTTTCCAACTATTGAGTCTGATATGGTTAACCGACTGGTCAAAGAGGCCGAGGAGCGCACGATGCAGCCGCAGCAGGTGGATTGGAAAGAGGTCCACCAACAAGCTTCACTCGTGCGGGATCGGTCCTAGTAGGGTTTTTTGAAAACTGACCCGGTTTCAGGTCATGCGCCGGGTGATAACCGGCGTTAGCCCGCAGCCAAATTCCCGGCCATCTTTCGTCCGTCACGGCCCTCAACCAGGTCGAACGAAACTTTCTGGTCGTCGGCAAGGCCCGTCATGCCAGCAGCCTCGACAGCTGAGATGTGCACAAAAATATCAGAACCGCCGTCATCGGGTGCGATGAAACCGAAACCTTTGGTGGTGTTGAACCACTTGACTGTACCTGTGGGCATGAACGCCTCCCTTTCTTGTCACAACGCCAGTCTTGATAGCGCCGCAGAGGCGGTCGTAATTCTGGCCTTGTCGTCAAAGATGTGCGCCTCATTGTAAAAATCAAATGACATACGCGTTAGAATGCCCAATTATCGGCTTCTGGCGATCACTTGCCTAAAAAGGAGGCAACATGCGGTTTTTTGGGCTGAAATCCTGTGACACGTGTCGCAAGGCGTTGAAAGCGATCCGGGAAAATGGGCTTGACGTAACAGTGACCGACGTGCGCGCCGACGGTATCGCATCCCGAGATCAGGCGCGGATCGTGGAGGCGTTTGGCGAAAAATCATTGAACCGGGCTTCAACGACCTGGCGCGGGCTAAGCGATGCCGAAAAGGCGCTTAGCCCGGCGGACCTGTTGTCCACCCATCCCACCTTGCTGAAGCGACCAGTGATCGAGAAGGATGGCGTCTGGACCATCGGCTGGAGTCCTGACGTCCAAAAATCGGTCCTTGGCGGGTGAGGTTTCCCTTCCTATGTGGAGGACGACAAAAGGAGAAACCCGATGCGCAATGCAGCATTCACACTTGGCATGATCGGCGGACTTATCGGCATTCTGGTCAGCCTGTTCGGCTGGGGTTACACCAGTTTTGCCGAAGCTCAGCCTGAACTGGCGCGCACCTTTGGCCTGTTCGACAATCCCGGCGTGGTAAAAGCCGCGAGTTTCTTTGCGCCTTTGCTGGCCATTGGTGGTGCTGCAATGTCGCGCGATCGGGCCTTGTGGGGCGGTATCGCGATGATCCTCGGGGCAGGGGCGTTTTATATCGGGTTCGGCTTTAACGTGGCGACACTGTTCCCGATCGGTTTCGTCGGCCTTGCAGGCGTTTTGGCGATTGCGGCGCGCAAACCGGACGCGCCAGTGGCCCACTAGCTTTCCGCGTCCCGGAGCGGATCCGGGACGAGGTTTCCCTTAGCGCAGATCAGGCGGTGTAGCCGTGCCTTGCAATTCAGTGACAATCGCGTCCAGCGCCATTGTGGCTGTCTTGTTTTCACCAAGCCGCCGTACTGTGACAGTTCGCTCATCAATTTCCCGCGCGCCAATGGCAAGGATGATCGGCACCTTGCCGTGGCTGTGTTCACGCACCTTGTAGTTGATCTTTTCATTGCGAAGGTCCGCTTCGGCGCGCACGCCCGCGGCCTTGAGTGCGGTGACAACTTCGCGCGCGTAATCATCCGCGTCTGACACGATTGTTGCGACAACCACCTGACGCGGTGCCAGCCAGAACGGCAGTTTGCCCGCGTGTTCTTCGATCAGGATGCCGATGAACCGTTCAAACGATCCAAGCGTCGCACGGTGCAGCATGACTGGACGGTGTTTTTCGCCGTCCGACCCGATGTAGGTTGCGTCTAGCCGTTCAGGCAGCACGAAATCAACCTGGTGCGTGCCACACTGCCAGTCCCGCCCGATGGCATCTGTCAGCACGAATTCCAGCTTTGGGCCGTAGAACGCGCCTTCGCCGGGATTGATCTCGGGCTCGATCCCTGCAGCACGTGTCGCGGACAACAATGCCTCTTCGGCCTTGTCCCAGACGGCATCGCTGCCAGCGCGCGTTTCCGGGCGATCCGAGAACTTGACGCTGAAGTTTTCAAAGCCAAGGTCTTTGTAGATCGCGGAAAGAAAGTCGATGAAGACGGCTGTTTCTTCTTCGATCTGGTCTTCACGGCAAAAGATGTGGCCATCGTCTTGCGTAAACCCGCGCACCCGCATGATGCCGTGCAACGCACCCGAGGGTTCATAACGGTTGCACGACCCGAATTCAGCCATCCGCAACGGCAGGTCGCGGTATGATTTCAGGCCTTGATTGAAGATCTGCACGTGGCAGGGGCAGTTCATCGGTTTCAGGGCGTTGACTGCTTTTTCACGGGCGTGTTCTTCGTCCACTTCGACGATGAACATGTTGTCCTGATACTTCTCCCAATGACCCGAGGCTTCCCAAAGCTTGCGATCCACAACCTGCGGTGTGTTCACTTCGACATAGCCACCAGCCCGTTGGCGGCGGCGCATGTAGTCCTGCAGTTCGGTGTAGACTGTCCAGCCATTCGGGTGCCAGAACACCTGACCCGGGGCCTCTTCCTGCATATGGAAAAGATCCATCTCGCGTCCGAGCTTGCGGTGATCGCGCTTGGCGGCTTCTTCGAGCATGTGAAGGTGTGCTTTTAGCCCTTCCTTGTTGGTGAAGGCAGATCCGTAGATGCGCTGCAGCATCGGGCGGCTTGAATCGCCACGCCAATAGGCACCGGCAATCGACATCAGCTTGAAGCAATCACCAGCGATCTGGCCTGTGTTCTGCAAGTGCGGGCCGCGGCACAAGTCTTGCCATTCGCCGTGCCAATACATGCGCAGCGGTTCGTCGCCGGGAATGCTTTCGATCAGCTCGACCTTGTAGGGCTCACCGCGGTCCTTGTAATAGGCAATAGCCTTTTCACGATCCCAGATTTCCGTCTTTACCGCATCGCGCTTGTTGATGATTTCCTTCATCTTCTTTTCGATCAGCGCGAGGTCTTCGGGAACAAACGGTTCCTTGCGATCAAAATCGTAATACCAGCCGTCCTTGATGACCGGGCCGATAGTGACCTGCACGTCAGGCCAGATTTCCTGCACTGCGCGGGCCATGATGTGCGCCAGATCGTGACGAACGAGTTCGAGCGCCTGCTCGTCGTCCTTCATGGTGTGCAGCGCGATGGTCGCGTCTGTTTCGATTGGCCATTGCAGATCCCAGTGCTGACCGTTCACGGTCGCGCTGATTGCTTTCTTGCGTAAGCTTGAAGAGATATCGGCAGCGACATCGGCGGCAGTGATGCCAGCGTCATATTGACGCGCATTGCCATCGGGAAATGTCAGGGAAATTTGGGCCATGTCGGCTCCTCGTCGGTTTGGCGCCTACGAAACGCCGGGTTGCGGGTGTGGTGTTGATGCGTAATGGCAAAGGGGAATGGGCCTGTCAACGCGGACCTCGCGTTGCAACCATTGGGCGAAAATGGCAAGGGTTGCGCTCAATCAAAAAAACAGGCGCACGCGCCCCTCTCAAGGACAGTATCTTTCGTATGACATTCTCAACACGCCCTCATCACTTTGTTGCTTTCGTTTCACTTGTTGCCCTGGCCGCGTGTGGTGGGTCCGGTTCGGGAGGGTCAAGCTTCAGTTCAATTGAAAGCCGGGCAGAGACGCTCGCGCAGAAACTTGACCGCGCAGACCCGACGCCAATGGCTGACCTGCCATCAGGCAGCAGCACGTACGACGGTGTGTTTGGCATTATTCTTGATACAGACCGCCCGGACGGTGTGCTTGGTGACGCAAGGATAGACGTGAACTTTCGCAGCAACACATTCTCGGGGAAGGCGGACAACTTCTACAATCTGTCCCAACAACGTGCATCAGGGAGCGTCACAATCAGCGATGGACGGTTCGACGGCGATGAAGAAGTGATCGGTATTGCAGAGGTCAGCGGCAGCGCCCAATTCGAATCTGGCCGCCGGACAATTGACGGTATCGCAGTTGCGACATTTGCCGGAGATGACGGTGAGCTGATGACCGGAATTGTCGGCGGCGACGCAACCCGTTCGGGTGCCAGCGCGGTCGGGTTCGAAGGTGTCTGGATCGTCGAAGACTAAAGTGCCCTTGCGCGGTATACCCAGATATACGTTGACTGCGACCTGATGGCGTTTAAATACGACATCAGGTTTCCAATCGGAAACGTCGCAAAACTGGGGATTGATATGCCGCGCTACAACCGTTCTTTTGATCTAAGCCTTCATGACGTTGACTTGATTGAAGAGGCGCTGCGCGCGCGCGGACGGGAGTTGTCGAACATGCGGCTTGCCTTGTCAGACCAGAATCCGGCCCACTTCGAAAGCATCCGTGTAATCGAACAGGACCAACGCGAGAACGAGGAACTTCTTGGTCGTTTGCACCACCAGAAGATATTCTATCGGCCGCAGGCGAACGTTTACGTCGGCGGCTGAAAGACGCCTGTTGCTTCGCCGCATCCATTTGGCGTGGCTCTCTGGTAACACATTGATTTTACGTCACTATCAGGTTGACCCGAACGTCCCTTTGCTTAGTCTGAAATCGCGCGTGCTGTTCTAGTATGCTGCATTCATTCTACAAAAGGACGACCTATGAAACTTGCGACAATTTTGCCGCTTGGCGCGATCGCTTTCACCGCAGCCTGTGGTGGATCTTCGACCAATTCGAACACCAATGCCGGAACACCTGAGCAGACGGCGCAATTGCAGGCGTTCCTGACAACCGGTGAAGATATCTCTGACCGGATCGAGACATTCATCAACGATGACGAATTTGGCGCGTTACCGGATAACGGCGACGCGAGCTACTCCGGGGTGTCGCTGGTCGTGGTCGGAACAGGTGATCCTTCTGACGAGGGCGCAGACACGTCCGTTGACTCGATCGCCGTTGGGTCGTTCGAGGCAGATGTCGATTTTCAGCGTGGCGAACTGAACGGTTCTGCGACGGATTTTATCGAGATCGCGAATGCGTCTGAGATATTTGGTATCGATACCGACGAAGACGACTTTGACATCAAGCAGATTGAAAGCGGGGGGGCGGTTTCCGGCACGCTTGATTTCGAGGCGCGTGGTCCAGATCCGGTTTTTTCAGATTTGCTTGCAGTCGGCATCTCTGGTCACCTGAGCGATCAGGCCGGGAACACACTGACATTGCAAAACCTGGCAGGTGAAGCGGAATTCTTTGGTCCTGACGAAGATATTGTCGAAATTTTCGCGGCCGATACGTTGCAGCTAGACAATGCCGAGACTGGCTTCGTCAGCATCACTGCGATTGGCGACAAATAACTTGAGATGCAAAGCCACCGCTGGACATCCGGCGGTGGCTATTGATGTGATCAGGCTAGCCGTGCGGCAAAGACCGCATATCCCATCAGCAAACAGCAGACCCATCCCAGTGTAAAAATTATGGGGCGGATCGGAAAACCGGCCCAGCCTGTGATGTAGCCGACCGCGTGCGCGACCCGCAGCCAGAAAAAGGCGATGGCGGTCCAGTAGGTCAGGGCGCTGAACCCGTTGACCCGATCCACAAGGAGGACGAGCAGAGCAAATGGCACGAGTTGTTCCAACAGGTTGAGGTGGGCGCGATAGGCCCGCTGTACCCAGGGTTTGTGCAGCAACGGATTGGCGATCCGGGTGAATCCGTCAGGCGCATCGGCGGGCAAATTCGCACTGGCCGCGCCTGCGATATACGGAATCCAAAGCGATGCGGCCAAGAGGCCGAGGCAGGTCAGAATGCCAAGTTCGGTTGGAAAAATATCCATGGGATCAACTCCTTACATTACATCGCGGCTTTGAGGCCGGTTCCGGTTTCGAGATAGGTTTTCAGTGACGACGCCAGACGGGCCCAGCCTTCGGCAAAGCCTTCCTGACCGGGGGCCATGTCGTAGTGTTCGATCGTCAGCTTGCACATGTCGCCCTGCGGTTCGATGAGATAGACCATGTGTGACGCAGGGGCGTCGGGGCCCATGAAAAGTGGCTCAAACGTCATTGCGATCCGGGTTTTCGGGTCAACCGCCGTTGTCACCTGCCGCAGCATCGCGCTGCCATCCGGGCGGATGAATGTCGTGGCCTCATCGACCAGCGCGTTACCTTCGACCACATTGCAGGCAAAGTGATATGCGGCCATTTTGTCGGCTTCGGTCAAGGCCGCCCAAAGCGCGTCCTGCGTGCATCCGATGAAGGTCTGCATCATGAAATCAGGTTTTCCCATATGCGTGTCTCTTTCTAGTTTCTGTTTCAATTCGGTCAGTGCGCGGGCTTGGCGCTGAAGAAATGGTGCGGCCCACCGGTCCATAACGTCCTGCAAGGGAACGATGTTGAGATAGTGGTATTTGAACCGGCCCTCCTTGCGGGTAAGGACCAGACCGGCCTCTTCCAGGACCTTGAGGTGCTTCATCACGCCAAAGCGCGACATCGACAGCACGGTTTCGAGGTCCGAAAGCGATTGCCCGTCCTTTCGACGCAAACTGTCGAGCAGGTCGCGACGGGCGGGATCGTTGAGGGCTTTGAAAATTGCATCCATGCGGATCACTATAGGTGACTTTGTAGTCACGTGACAATAGGGTAACGTGACAAGCTGGACATTGCCTCTAGGTTCCTGATCACGACCAGAGGGGATTTTCCATGTCATCGACCAAGATTGCAGATGCGGTATTCGAGGGGCTGACTGAGACCCCGGATCAGGCGAAAGGCCTTTCTGATAAGGCGATCAAGGCCGAACCACTGAATTTCATCCGACATATTCTAAGCCTGAGCGGCAGCAAGATCGCAGACGGCTTGATCGATCCCAAGCTCGTTCTGTCATGGCTGCTGACCCACCTTGGTGCAGGGGCATTCTGGACTGGATTACTTGTCCCGGTTCGGGAATCGCTTGCACTTTTACCGCAAATTTTCACCGCACCGCGAATCGCACGGATGCATCGCCGCAAGTGGGCTTGGGCCGGTGGGGTAGCTGTGCAGGGCATCTGTGCCGCTGGTATCGCGGTTGCAGGACTGACGCTGTCAGGCCGCACCGCGGGGATCGTCGTTGTTGCATTGCTTGCCGTTTTGGCACTGGCGCGTTCCGTGTGCTCAGCCAGCTACAAGGACGTGCTGGGCAAGACTGTCGCCACCGCGCGCCGTGGCACTGCCACTGGGACGGCAAGTTCTGTCGCATCCGCCGGTGTGATCCTGTTCGCGCTGTTGCTGATCACTGGCTGGGTCGATCGCTATGTTTTGGTCATCGGCGCAATCTTTTGTGCCGCACTGTTCTGGATCATGGCGTCAGCGATATTCGCGACTTTGGTCGAGGAAGATAATCCAGCCGAACCTGATGGAAGTGCTGCGCAGTTTGCATTGTTGCGTGAATATCCGCAGCTGACCCGCTTTATCATCGTGCGCAGTTTGCTGGTCGGTACGGCGCTGGCACCGCCGTATCTGGTGATGCTGCAAGGGCAGGGTGCGCTTGGTGCGTTGGGGGTCATGGTTCTGGCCTCGTCTGCGGCGTCTTTTCTATCCTCCTATGTCTGGGGGCGTTTGTCGGACCGCTCGTCGCGCGTGGTTTTGCAACTGTCCGGTCTCGCGGGTGGGGCCATCCTTTCGGCAGTGGCCCTCGTCGGTCTGCTCGACTGGGCGAATACGCCGTTTTTGGTGCCAGCTCTCTTGTTCGGACTGATGATCTCTTATCACGGGGTTCGGCAGGGTCGGTCCACCCATTTGGTCGACATGGCCCCCGAAGACCAGCGCGCCGCCTTTACTGCTGTGTCAAATACGCTGGTCGGGCTGGCTCTGATCGCGGCAGGGGCTGCATTTGCCAGTCTGGCCACGATCAATGTCCCCCTTGTCATCGGGGTGTTTGCTGTGATGTGTCTTGGCGGTGCGGGGTTGGCCCGTGGTCTGGACGAGGTACAGGATGGCTGAATTTCTTAACACGCCACAGGGGCGCAAGATTGCTTATCATCTGACGGACGGGACGGGGCCTGCTGTCGTCTTTCTGGGCGGGTTCAAATCCGACATGGGCGGCACGAAAGCGGTCTATCTGGAAGACTGGGCGCAGAAATCGGGCCGTGCATTTCTGCGATTCGACTATTCAGGTCACGGCGAAAGCAGTGAAGCCTTTGTGGACGGGTCCATCGGTGACTGGTTCGAGGACGCCTGTGCTGCCATTGGATTGCTTGCCGGGCCAATCATTCTGGTCGGCTCGTCCATGGGCGGTTGGATCTCGCTTCTGGTGGCACGCGAGATGCCTGAGAGGATTGCAGGCCTTGTCACGATTGCTGCTGCCCCCGATTTCACCGAAGACAGCATGTGGGCAGATGCAAGCGATGAGCAGCGTCGCCAGTTGATGGACGACGGGCAGATCGCGCTGCCATCCGATTACGGCGATCCCTACATCATCACGCGGCGTCTGATCGAAGAAGGGCGCGACCGGCTTGTCTTGCGCGCGCCGCTGACATTGGATTTCCCTGTGCGCTTTTTGCAGGGAACGGCGGATGAGGATGTGAAAATGACTGTGGCATTGCGGCTTTTGGAACACGCCGAAAGTCCCGATATGCGCCTGACACTGGTCGATGGGGCTGACCACCGGTTTTCAGATGATACATGTTTGGCATTGATCACGGCCTCGGTAGAAGAGGTCATAGCCCGGACCTGACAACCCATGGAAGCCACCGATACAGTTCCGACGTTCCTGTTGTTCGCATTTCAGGGATGTCATGCGCCGGGGCTGCTTGCTGACCCTTGGGCGCGTCAGGATACCTTGCAAGAGGTGCGTCCGGTTACAATTCCGCTGTTCCTGATCTGCATGGCCGCCGCGTCGATGCTAATGGCGACGGTGCTTTGGTGGCGCGAGGTTGCGAAGACCGTCCCCATGATGCTGATCGCGGTGTCTTTCGTCTGTGTTACAGCGTTTCTGGGCTATCAGGCCAACGACGTCTATCAGAACACACCCAGTTTCGAGACCTTCCTGAACGGCGGAAACTACTTCATCGCAGTGGGCGAATTCAGTTTCTATCTGCTGGGCGTCTTTGCGATGTTGTTTGTGTCTTTCATCCTTGTTTGGCGGGAAGTCGGCTGGGAGACAGAGCGTAACCTGATGTTGCTGTCCACCGGCAGCGTAACCGTCATGGCGGTTTGCTGGACCTTTTTCAGTGCGGCTGTCTGGCAGTGCCTATGACGGCAGCGCTATTGCGGCAGTTCATGCCAATTGATGTGCTGAACTGTGGTGACACAGGGTCGAGAGAGTCGCCCTTTCCAGATGACATCTTCCCACCTTCTGATTTTCCGACGATGCCCGGTTTTGATTGGACGACTGTAGCTTTGTGTCTCGCTGCACTGGCGCTGATTGCAATCGCCTTAAGGCTGCGCGCCTCGCGAAGAAACGCGATGTGGGCAACTGGCGGGGCGTTGTTTTGCGTTCTGGCGTGGATGGCCGTGGTTGCAATGCGCATTTACGACCCGCAACTGGTGTTCGACTACAATGGGCAATGGTTGCTTGCTGCCGGCTATTTCGGTGTGACGTTCCTGTTTGCAGCGATATGCCTGATCGTGGCGCTGATGCTGTTCTTTTTTCGCGCCCGCCGTGTGATACCGATCGTGGCGCTGACCGTGGGACTGGCGACGCAGGCTTATGTCACCATCGGCTGGGTCATGTTTTCGTATCAGTATGCGAATTGCGTCTGACGCGACGTTTCGCTTTCTGAAATTGTTGGTTGCCCTTTAACGTCCGCCAAAAGCGGGGGGACACGCATGGCACTTTCTCTAGGGCAGAAGGCGGGCTGGGGCCTTGCGGACATGGGCATTGTTGTCTTTGTCGTGGTCAAACAGCTTTTGATCCTGAATTACCTGACAGCTTACCTTGGCGTGCCGGTTGGCATCGCAGGTTTTGTGACAACCGGTGTGCTTGTTTTTGATATGATCACCGATCCTCTGATTGGCTACTTTAGCGATCGCACCATCAGCAGGCATGGCCGCCGTGCGCCTTGGATGTTCTTTGGTGCGCTGGTGATGTGTGCGGGGATGGTAGGTCTTTTTGCCGTGCCTGCGGGATACGGTATGGCCGGAAACCTGATTTGGGTGATTGCGTTTTTCGGGCTTGCCACCATCGGTTTTACGATGGTTGCCATCCCCTACAGTGCGCAAGCAGGCGAAATCACACAGGACCGCCGCGAACGATCTACGATGACCGGCTGGCGGATGGGTTTCGCCAGTCTTGGCATTCTTATCGGTGGGGCGATGATCCCTGCCTTTGCCGGGTCATTGGGTTATGCGATGGCAGCACTGATAGTTTGCCCGTTGATTGTCGGGGCGATCTGGCTGTCGCTGTTTGCCACGCGCAACGCGCCTCGTGCTGAAGCCAGCGGTGAAAGCCTTGGCGGCATGTTTGCGTTGGTGTTCTCGAACAAGCCCTTTATCGTATTGGCTTTGCTTTATGGTTTGATGACGCTTGCGATTGCGCTCATCACGGCGGGGCTGCCGTTTGCAGCGACTTACCTGATCGTCGATAGCGGTGATACGATGTTGTCCGGTGCAGCTGGAGCGTTGAGCACGCTGAGCCTGATGTTTGCGGCCTTTGTGCTGGGCTCTATCCTTAGTCAGGCAATCTGGGTGCTTTTGTCCCATCGAATTGGCAAGGTGAACGCGCTGCTGGTCGGGCTCGGGCTTTATGCTGTTCTGCTTTATTTCCTGAATGCCAGCCTACCGTCCGTGAACGTGACGGCCATCGCGGGGCTGTTCGTGCTGGCAGGCATGACAAATGGATCCTATCAACAAATCCCCTGGGCGATTTACCCCGACCTGATGGACGTCACCCGCGCGAGAACTGGCGCCGCAATCGAAGGCGCGTTTTCCGCAATCTGGCTGTTCGGGCAGAAGCTTGCCAATGCGATCGCACCGGCGCTTTTGGGGCTGATCCTTGCCGCAGCGGGTTGGCAGGAAACCACCGAAGGACAGGCGATACAGACGCCAGAGGCATTGGGGCAGTTGCAGTGGGCTATCACGCTCCTGCCAGTGCTCATCCTGCTCGTGTCACTCGCGGCACTGGCGCTGGTTTATCTTCCCATGCAGCGGCGAGTCTTGGCCCAATTCGCGACATGATGCCTTGCACGCAAGGGCTGTCTCTGTAATCTGCGGGGAAAAAGAGCAGAGGCAGAACATGAGCAATGAACCACTGGTTCTGATACCCCCGATGCTATGCGACGCACGCGTGTTCGCCCCCCAATTCGAAGACCTGTCACTTGATACGCCGGTTATGTTTGCACCTACATCCACGGGCGAGCGGATCGAAGAGATTGCCAGCAACATACTCGGGGCCGCACCCGCGAAATTCGCGCTCGCGGGCATGTCAATGGGCGGGGCTGTCGCGCTTGAAATGCTGCGCCGCCAACCGGACCGCATCACCCGCATCGCACTGATTTCCGCGTCGGCCCAAGGAGAGACCCCGCAAGCTGCCTCTGCCCGAGAGCCATTGATCGTTGCGGCGCGGTCGGGGCGTTTTGGTGATGTGATCCACCAGGAAATGAATCCCAATTGGCTGGCCGAAGGACCAGAGCGCGTGCGTATCACCAATCTGATAACGTCGATGGGGCAGGCCGTCAGCGCCGAGGGTTACGTGCGCCAGGCGCGTGCCATGCAAAAACGCAAAGATCAGCAAAGTACCCTGCGCAACGTCAAACAGCCCACACTTGTCGTCTGCGGGGCAGAGGACAGCTTGCTGCCGCCCCGCCGTCACGAGTTTCTGGCCGAACTCGTGCCTTACGCCAAGCTGGAGATTATTCCGGGCGCAGGGCATCTGCCAACGCTGGAACAGCCAGAGCTGACCAACCACGTCCTGCGAACATGGATGCGTCAACCGCTGGTGCTGCGGTAGGTCAATCTGTTTGGGGCAGGACGCGCGGCTGCGCGTCCTATTTCAGTGCGACGACCTTGCCGCTTTTGCGGCGTGCCGGTTTGGGCACATCGCTGTTGGCGTCGATGAAGTCGAGCACCAGCGGGCGGATGTTGCGGCGCCACTTACCACCAGCAAAGATACCGTAGTGACCCGCACCCGGTTCAAGGTGTGCGGCTTTCTTGCTTTCCGGCAGGCCGGTCAGCAGCCCAAGTGCTGCAAGGCATTGGCCCGGGGCTGAGATATCATCTTTTTCGCCTTCGACGATCTTGACTGCGACAGTCGTGATCTTTGAAATGTCGACGGGACGGCCGTCGACGACGAAAGCGTTGCGCGCAATATCGCGGTCTTTGAAAATGCGCTGCACCGTCGAAAGATAGAACTCCGCCGTCATGTCCATGACCGCAAGGTATTCGTCGTAAAAGGTGTTGTGCTTGTCATGATCCGCGGCTTCGCCCTTGGCGGTGCGGATGATCTGGTCACGGAACGCGTTGGCGTGCGTTTCGCCATTCATCGAAATGAATGATGCAAGCTGTAGCAGCCCCGGATAGACCATCCGGCCGACGCCTGCGTATTTGAAGCCGACGCGCTGAATCATTGTTTCTTCCAGCTGGCCCATGGTGACTGACCGGCCAAAGTCTGTGACTTCGGTGTGGTTCGCCTCTGGGTCGACCGGTCCGCCGATCAACGTCAATGAACGGGGCTGAGCGGTCGGGTCTTCTTCGGCAAGATATGCCGTGGCGGCCAAAGCGAGAGGGACAGGCTGGCAGACGGCGACCACGTGAATATCACTGCCGAGCTTTTTCATGAAGTCGACAAGATAAAGTGTGTAGTCCTCAACGTCGAACTTGCCAGCGCTGACCGGGATGTCACGGGCATTGTGCCAATCGGTGATAAACACGTCGCAGTCGGGCAGGAGGCTCATCACTGTTTTGCGCAGCAGTGTAGCGTAGTGGCCCGACATCGGTGCGACCAAAAGCACGCGGCGTGCCATAGGCTGACGTCCGACGACCTTGAAATGGATCAGATCACCGAAGTCGCGTTCCAGAACCATCTCGACCTTTACGTCGTGGTCTTTACCATCTTCCATAGAAACAGACGGGATGCCCCAGTCCGGCTTGACGACCATGCGGCTGAAAGTGCGCTCTGTCACCTCGCCCCACGCCTTGAGCCAGTCAATCGTGGGGTTCGCGCCCCAAGACATTATTGGATAGCTTGCGTAGGCGCGTGCGGTGGCCCCCAACCATTGGTTAGTATTGCGCATACTTTCCATCAGGTCGTAGGTTAGCATATACTTCATTGTATTTCGTCTCCCGATGGGACAAGTGCAGACAAAATGCTGCACCTGCAAACTAGGCCGAGGATTCCATTATGGCAACCGATGATGTCACGAAAGACGCAACATCTGGTAAAAACCTTGCCAAACTTGAGGCAAATCTTGCCCATGTGGAGGAATTGACCCAACGTCTTTTGACCGCAATGGGCAAAGGGCGTGCTGTGCCTGCATCATTGCAGGGGCCGTCCAGCGAACTTTATGCCAAGGCCGCGGGCGCGTATTGGGCCGGAATGATGAATAATCCGGCAAAATTGCTGGAACATCAGCTGGGTTACTGGACCAAATCGGTCAAACATTATGTTGAGGCCCAGCACTTGCTGGCCCAGGGCAAACTGGAACCTGCATCGGACGAAACCCCGAAGGATCGCCGGTTTTCGCACGAGTTGTGGGACACGAACCCCTATTTCAACTTCATCAAACAGCAATACCTCATGAACGCCGCTGCGATGAAAGACGCCGTGGAAAAGCTTGATGATCTGGAACCGGGCGAAAAGAAGCGTCTGGAATACTTCAGCCAGCAGATCGTTGATATGTTTAGCCCGACGAATTTCCTGCCGACCAATCCCGAAGCGCTGGCGCTCGCCGCCGAAACCGACGGCGAAAGCCTTGTGAAGGGTTTGGAAAACCTTGTTGCCGATCTGGAAGCGAACGACGGCGATCTGGTTGTGACCCTCGCAGACCGGGATGCCTTCAAGGTGGGCGAAAATCTTGCCACGACCGAAGGTAGCGTGGTCTTTCGCAACCACATGTTCGAGTTGATCCAGTATGCGCCGACAACCGGAAAGGTGCACGAGACGCCGCTGATCATCTTTCCGCCGTGGATCAACAAGTTCTACATCATGGACCTGAAGCCGCAGAATTCGCTGATCAAATGGATCGTGGATCAGGGATATACGCTGTTCATTGTGTCCTGGGTCAACCCGGATGCAAGCTATCGCGGGACCGGCATGAGCGAATACGTCGAGGACGGATATCTGACAGCGATCCGCGAGGTGAAGAACATCTGTGGCGTCAAGAAGGTGAATGCTGTCGGCTATTGCATTGCCGGGACCACCCTGAACATCACGCTTGCCTTGATGAAGCAGCGCAAGGATACATCGATCAATTCGGCGACATTCTTCACGACGCTGACCGATTTCTCGGATCGCGGCGAGGTGGGTGTTTTCCTTGATGACGATTTTGTTGACGGGATCGAGGCCGAGGTGGAAGCCAACGGTATCCTCGACAGCTATTACATGTCGCGGACCTTCAGCTTTTTACGTTCGAACGACCTGATCTATGGCCCTGCGATCAAAAGCTACATGATGGGCAAAGCTCCCCCCGCATTCGATCTGCTTTATTGGAACGGGGATGGGACAAACCTGCCGGCCAAGATGTCGGTCGAATATCTGCGCGGGCTGTGTCAGGCCGACAAGCTGGCAAGCGGTGAGGGGTTTGATGTCTGTGGCACGACGGTTCATCTGAAAGATGTGACAGTCCCCGTCTGCGCGATTGCGTGCGAAACTGACCACATCGCCGCTTGGAAAAGCAGCTATCGTGGCGTTCAGAAGATGGGGAGCAAGGAAAAAACATTCATCCTGTCAGAAAGCGGTCATATCGCCGGGATCATCAATCCACCGACAAAAGTGAAATACGGTCACTACACCAACCCCGAAATGGGGCTGTCTCCCGAGGACTGGCAGGCTGATGCGGACAAGCATGAAGGGTCGTGGTGGCCGCGTTGGGAAAGCTGGCTGAAGAATAAGTCAGGCAAGCAGGTTGCAGCACGCGAACCGGGTGACGCAGATCATCCGGTGCTTGGGCCTGCGCCTGGCACCTACGTATTGCCCAAGCGGTAACGCAAGCGATCGGTGTGCGGCGGACAGTTTTACCGGACCCAGATAAGCTGATCGCGAACATCAGTCTTTACAAGATGCCGTCACAAAGCGGGAAGGCTCGGGTAGGGTGTGATGCAGATGCCAGCACAATAACGACGATGCCCAGACATGCCAGATCGCTGTCATTTCGAGGCTCCACCGACTCAGCCTATGCCTGATTCCAGCGCTGGCCGATGATTTGGTTCAGTGCCAAATGCCGTTATTCCTAACGCCCATGACAGTTGCATGGTTGAATATACCAATCAAATCAGGCCATTATGCAAATGCAGAAAAAAGTTATGCTGCAGTGCAGAAAATACTTGAAATGCCGCACTGCAGCATCTAACTTAGGGTCAAGACGAAATAGCGGTGCCTCCCTGCCGCAACTTACAACCCGAAGGAACAAGACAATGGCTAAGACACAAGATTTCACAGCTGCTTTCAAAGACGTCATGGGTGCATTCCCAGTTGACACGAAAGCAATGGAAGACGCTTTCAAATCCCAGACAACTCTGGCTGAGAAAATGTCCGCAGTTTCCATCAGCGCCGCACAGCAGTCGACAGACCTGTCCGCAAAGTGGGCCGCTGACACGCTGACGAAAATGCAGGACCTGACAAAGGCCAAAGCAGAGCCAGCAGACTACGCAAAGTCCGTCACAGATTTCGCATCTGCTTCTGCTGAGTCCGCTGCTGAGCACATGGCTGCTTTCGCTGAGATCGCGAAAAAAGTTCAGACCCAGACAATGGAACTGATGATGGCTGCTGGCAAGGACATGTCCGAAGAAGCAACCAAAGCTGCCAAGAAGGCAACGGAAGAAGTGACTGCTGCTGCTAAGAAAGCAACAACAGTAAAGTAAGCTGATCGGTTCTGCCCTCCCTCAGAACCTCGCTTTCAACGGGTCGCCCATCTGGCGGCCCGTTTTCTTTTGACGTAGTGTAACTGAACGTCGTTCATAATAGATATTGAACGTTGTTCATGATTTTAGTATATCCGATCCTGTAGCCTCACAATGGAACAGGATCATGCAACAACAACGCCCCAAAGCACACTTCATTTTCGTTATTCTTTCGGCACTCGCTGCACCGCTGGGGGCGTTTATCATCGCCTTTACCCTGCTAGTCGCGATCGAGCTGCCCCACCAGACAGGCATGATTGATTTGGGTCCGTTCTTTGCCATCTTCGGCGCGCTTGCCCTGCTTGTGTTGACAGCAATCATGGTACCGATCTGGTATGCAATCTACCGCGAAAGCGCTGCGCGTGTCGGCGGCTATCTCGGGTGGTCCGCTATATTCACGCTGATCTTCGGAGTGAACGCGTTTGTCTTCAACGGGTTCGTTCAACGTAACCTTCCATGGGATGCGCATGCAGGCTATTTTGAGGCGGTCGGATACACCTTGGCACGACCTGACGGTAGCGCGATCTTCCTGCTGCTTTGGCCACTCATACCGGCACTTTTCTTTGCTGTGCTGTGGGTCCGTTCACGGACATTCAAGCTGCTGGCCCTTCCGTCATGACCGCCTGTTTGCCCCATCACATCGCAAATTTGCACTGAATCTAAACGTATCGCCGAAATATATGGTCCATTGACAGCACATTCGGCGGCACGGTTTCCCTTTCCTTTTGTGCATTCGCGGCATAGGCTTTCTCTGCACTGCAATATGTCTTGGGAGGGACGCACGTGGCCGGAACCGACAAACCACTGCTGATCAAGCGCTACGCCAGCCGTCGTCTCTATAATACCGAGACATCTGATTACGTCACGCTAGAGGATATAGCCGCCTTTATCCGGGAAGGGCGCGAAGTGCAGATTGTTGATCTGAAGTCTGGCGACGATCTGACCCGCCAATACCTGTTGCAGATCATTGCCGAACACGAAAGCCGTGGCGAAAGCGTTTTGCCGGTGGATGTGCTCACGGATCTTGTCCGCAGCTACACCAGTCAGGCTGCAAGCGTTGTGCCGCAGTTCCTGCAGGCCAGTTTCGAGATGCTCCGCGACGGTCAGTCCAAGGCGATGGAAAACATGACGAAGGCGAACCCGATGGCTGCCATGCCAGGTTTCGAAGCAATGCGTGCCCAACAGGAAGCTTTTTTCAAAGCGATGACCGGTGGGATCATCAGTGCTCCTGGTGCTGAGCCCAAAAAGGGTGGGGGCGACGATCTGACCGATATCAAGGATCAGCTCGCTTCATTGCAGGAAAAACTGAACAAAATGGGCAAGTAGCCGATTACGTCGGACCGGACAGGGTTTTCACCGTGCCCGGTCGTGTTGCACATGATCAGCCGACTTCTGCAAAGACCTTGTCGAGGGCGCTATCCAGTTTGCTGAACATCTCATCCATATGCGCCGGTGTCATGATGAATGCGGGGCAAAGCACCACCGCCTGGCCAAGCGGGCGGCAGATCAGCCCGTGATCGGTGCAGGCATTGGCAATGCGTTCGGATACGGACAGCGACCCGTCAAAGGGTGTTTTGGTATCCTTGTCCTTCACTGCCTCTAACGCGCCCATCAGCCCCTTGCCGCGCCATTCGCCGATGTTCTTCTTTTCTGCAAGCCGTGCCATGCCTTCTTCGAACAAGGGCGTCAGTTTGCGCACATTGTCGAGCAAGCCTTCGTTCAGCACAACGTCGATCGCTTTTAACGCGATGGCACAGCCAACGGGATGGCCCGACGCAGTAAACCCGTGGGGAAACTCCTCGATCTCTTCGGCGGCTTTTTGCAAACGGTCGGTCAGGTCGGGGCCAAGCAGGACAGCACCCATCGGGAAAAAGCCCGCAGTCAGGTTCTTGGAAGAGATAATCGCGTCAGGCACAAAATCATAGGTTTCGCAGCCCCATGTTTCACCCGTGCGGCCAAAACCGGTAATCACCTCGTCCGCGATCAGCGGGATGTTGTATCTCTTCAGTATCGGTTGGATCGCTTGGAAATATCCCTTTGATGGCGGAATGACACCGCCAGCGCCCATCACCGGTTCTGCAAAGAATCCGGCAATTGTTTCTGGACCCTCCTTCTTGATGGTGTCCTCCAGTTCCTTGGCCATACGCTTCGTGAACTGCGCCTCACTTTCCCCCTCTTTGCCAAAACGCCAGTAGTGCGGGCAGGACAGGTGGATGAAGCCATCAAGTGGCAAACCGAAAACGCTGTTATAGGGTTTGCCGGTCATCGAGGCCGACACGACCGTGACCCCGTGATACCCGTTTTCGCGGGTCAGGATCTTGCGCCGTTGCGGTTGGCCTTCGCTTGCCCAGAGGAACCAAAGCATCTTGACCATCGTGTCGTTCGCTTCAGAGCCTGAGTTGGTATAGAACACCTTGCCCCGGTTGAACGGTGACACCTCGATCAGCTTTTCGGACAGCATAACCGTCTGATCGGACATCCGGCCAAAGAACGCATGATATCCGGGAAATTTGTCATACTGCGCCTTTGCCGCTTCGGTCAGGCCTTTGTGGTCAAATCCGGCCACCATGTTCCAGAGCCCCGAATTGCCATCAAGGTATTCACGCCCGTGCACGTCATAAACGTAAGGCCCCTTGCCATGGGTCAGAACGATCGTGCCGCGGTCTGCAACGGTGGGCAGATCCGTGAAACCATAGAAGGAATGGGCATCGGCGCGGGCTTCCCAGCTTTGTGGGGTTTGGGTGTTCATGGTGCTCTCCTGTGAGTCTTGCGATCACACTATGCTTGCCCGATTGCCCTTACAATCCGCCAAATATCGGCTAGCGTTAAACCGGGGAGCGGGAGACGAAGATGAGCCAAACCAAGATCACCTTGTGGGGAATAGAGGTCTTTGTGGCGACCGCGGAAGAAGCTTCGATCACGGCCGCCGCCCGCCGTCTAGGAGCGTCTGCCGCTACTGTCAGCCAGCAGATCACGAACCTTGAAGGCGCTGTTGGCACGTCGCTTATGGATCGCAGTGCACGCCCAGTCACCCTGACGCCAGCGGGCGAGATGTTTCTGCGCCGCGCCAATACGATCCTGAACGAGGCCGAACAGGCGCAAGCCGATCTGAAACTTGCTGACCTGTCACGTATGACCCGCTTTCGACTTGGCATGATCGAGGATTTTGACGCCGACGTCACGCCGGCCTTGCTTGCCCAAATGGCGACAGAACTGAAAAACTGCCGCTTTCTGCTGGAAACAGGCGCGTCACACCAGTTGGTCGATCTGCTCGATGCGCGTGCGCTGGATGTCGTAGTCGCCGCCGATGTAGGGCCGGGCAAAGACACGGTCGAACGCCATCCCCTGATGACCGAACCGTTTGTGGCTGTGGTGCCGCACGGGGCGCTGAAGGACGGAGATCGCGCCAAGCAGTTACGCCGCATGTCCCTTATCCATTATTCCACCCGACAGTACATGGGACGCATGATTGCCGATCATCTGGCCCAACAGAACCTGAACCTGACCCGCCGTTTCGAGCTGGATAGCTATCACGCGATCATGGCGATGGTCGCGCAGGGGGCGGGGTGGACAATCATGACCCCGCTTGGCTGGATGCGTGCCGACCGGTTCCGCGCGCAGGTCGATGTGATGCCTTTGCCATTCGCACCGCTGTCGCGCACCATTTCGCTGATTGCCCGTCGGGACGTTCTGGGCACGATGCCAGCTGGCATTGCTGAGCGCCTGCGTCCGCAACTTCAGTCGATGATCGTTGATCCGGCTGTGAAAGCACTGCCATGGCTCAAGGACGACATGCAACTGTTGTGATCAGATACCAAGGCGGTCGCGCATCGCATACCATGTCATGGCGAGCGTCAGAAGTGGGGCGCGCGCCAGCGTTCCGCCGGGGAAGGCCGGTGTCGGCAGGCTTGCCATGACGTCAAAGCGTTCAGCCTGACCCACCACCGCTTCGGCCATGAGTTTGCCTGCAAACCCCGATAGCGCGACGCCATGTCCTGAAAAGCCCGCCGCTGACAACACGTTCGGGGTGATCCGCTGCACGGCAGGCAGGCGCGACATGGTAATCCCAAGTGTGCCGCCCCAGACATGCGTGATCGGCACGCCCTTGAGTTGCGGGAAAAGCGTGCACATCCGGGAGACCAGTTTCGTGCTGATGTCCTTGGGAAAACCAATCCCATAGCTTTCGCGCCCCCCAAACAGCAATCGCTTGTCTTCGGACAAACGAAAGTAGTTCACCACGAATTTGCTGTCAGCAACGGCAATATCACGCGTAAGGATTTCAGCAGCGCGCTTGCCCAAAGGTTCGGTCGCGCAAATGAAACTGTTGATCGGCATCACGCGCTGATTCACCTGCGGGGCGATATTCGGCAGATAGCCGTTGCCTGCAAGAATGACATGCCGCGCAATGACATGACCCTGACCGGTTTGCACCTTGGCCGGATCGCCCTGGGCAATGTGATGCACGTCGGACCCTTCGAAGATCGTCGCGCCCGCACTTTCGGCTTGTTTGGCAAGCGACAGAACATAGCGCAGCGGATGGATATGACCTGCCCCCATATCAAGCACCCCGCCGACATAGGATTTCGTACGGATCAGATCCTGTATCGCAGTCTTATCGAGCGTCGCAATCTGTGTGTATCTGTAGGTCTCAGCAAGGTATTCCGCGGCTGCCTTGTCCTCATCGACTTCTGCCTCTGTATAGGCACCATGAGCGACGCCCGGCGTGAAACGCGCTTCTGGCGGGGCGAGCGTGCGCAGGTCGGCCTTCGCTTCCTCTGCCATCTCCCATAGCGCACGGGCAGGTCCGTCACCCAGTTTGCGGGCAATCCATTGCTGTGACTGGTTAAAGCCTGATCCGACCTGACCACCATTGCGCCCGGACGCCCCGAAACCGGCGCGGTGTGCTTCGAGGACGATGACTTTCATGCCCCGGTCTGCAAGACGTAGTGCTGCTGTCAGCCCTGTGAAACCGGCTCCGACAACGCAGACATCGGCTGTTTCCTGCCCCTTTAGTGCGGGCCGCTGGGGCGGGATATCGGCGCTGTCGGCATACCAGCTTGGCGCATGTTCGCCGCGGCGGTCATTGCGGAAAAGAGGGTTCATGAAAGCTTTCTGTTGGTCTCACACGTTCAGCAGCAGGTGTTCCCGTTCCCAAGGGCTGATGACGTGTAGAAATTCCTCGTATTCCGTGCGCTTCACGATGGAATAAACCCGGGCAAATTCTTCGCCAAGCACCTGGTGCATTTCTTTTGCTTCGTCAAAGAGTTCCAACGCGGCATAAAGTCCTTGGGGAATGTCATCTTCGGATTCGTAGGCATCACCACGCCAGCGTTTATCCGGGCGGGTCTCATTCATCATACCAAGATAACCGCAAGCCAGCGAAGCAGCGATGCAAAGGTAGGGGTTGCAGTCCATTCCCGCCAGCCGGTTTTCGATGCGGCGCGCACTGGGATCGGAAATCGGGATACGGATGCCAGTCGTGCGGTTGTCGCGACCCCATTCCAGATTGATTGGCGCTGCATGGTCACGGACATAGCGGCGGTAGCTGTTCACATAAGGCGCAATGACGGCGATGACGCTGGGCATATGTTCCTGCAGGCCGCCAATGAAGTGGAAGAACGCGTCGGTTTCGCCGCCCCCTTTGCCGGTAAAGATATTCTGGCCTTTTGCATCCATTACGGAATGATGCACATGCATCGCGCTGCCCGGTTCGCCTTCGATCGGTTTTGCCATGAAGGTCGCAAAGCAGTCATGTCTCAGCGCGGCCTCACGCAGGAGTCGTTTGAAATAAAAGACCTGATCGGCGAGTGCGACGGGATCACCGTGCCGCAGGTTGATTTCAAGCTGGCCAGCCCCGCCTTCCTGCGTGATACCGTCGATTTCTATACCTTGGATTTCGGCGAATTCGTAGATGTCGTCGATGACGGGGCCGTAGTCGTCGACGGCGGACATCGAATAGGCTTGCCGCCCCGCCGCAGGACGCCCTGTGCGGCCCATCATTGGTTCGATCGGTTTGGCCGGATCGATATTGCGCCCGACAAGGTAGAATTCCATTTCGGGTGCGACGACGGGCGTCCAGCCTTCCTTGGCATATAGGTCGCAGACGCGTTTCAACACGTTGCGCGGCGCACAGCCCACGGGCCGCCCTTTCTGATCGAACGCGTCGTGGATCACCTGAAGCGTTCCGTCATCCGCCCAAGGGGCAGGGGTGGCAGTCGCAAGATCGGGCTTCAGGATCATATCAGGTTCAAGAAAACCATCAGGTCCCGCGGCTTCACCCCAATCGCCGGTAATGGTCTGAAAGAAGATCGAATTGGGCAAGTGGAAATGTGCCTGGTTTTCCCACTTTGCAGCGGGGACGGCCTTGCCGCGCGCAATGCCGGGCAAATCGGCAATGACGCACTCGACCTCGTCCAGACGGTTGCTTTCGAGGTAAGCCTGTGCTGCAGGCGGAATTTTCGTTTGCCAGCTCATGCGATGGACCTTTCACGAAAGAACTGCCCGATGCGCGCAGCCAGCAATGCGTTGTCATTGGGTTTGTCGAGCCCGTCCTTGACCGCGGCAAGCTGGACATCAGGTACGACGCCGGGGCCACGGTGTGTCGCCAGCAGGTCGATGAAGGTACTGTCGAATTCCGGGTGGGCCTGCACTGTGAATGCCTTCTTGCCGTAAATCAGTGCGGCGTATTCGCAGAACTCGTTCGTGGCACATACGGTTGCGTCATCGGGTTTCGCCACGATCTGATCCTGATGCCACGCGTTGAGTGTTACAGGCTGGCCCTGCCAATCATAAACCTGTCGCCCAACGGCCCACCCGCTGTCGAACTTTTCGACCTTTCCGCCAAGGGCTTGTGCGATGATTTGATGTCCGAAACAGATGCCGACGAGCGGTCGGTCAGCCGCATAGATCGCGCGGATTAGATCTTCGAGCGGGGGAATGAACGGATGGTCTTCGTAGGCGCCATGTTTCGAACCGGTAATAAGCCAGCCGTCGGCTGCCTCTGGTCCGTCGGGAAACTCCATATCAACCACCGAATACACGGTGAAGGTCAGACCCTGGTTGGCCAGCAGTTTTTGGAACAGCACCCCGAAATCGCCTGTCGATTCGATCAAAGCATCGGGAGCGTGGCCGGTTTGAAGAATGCCGATGTGCATGGTGTGCCCTACTGAATTCGCACTAAGCGCAGATTAGACGGTATCGAGATAGAGCGCGAGTTGTTCTTCATCGCTCAGGTCCTGAAAATGATAGTGTTCCTGCCGCTTTGTGCGGGTGAAGTTGTCGACCAGTTGCGCCCCGAAAATGCGGTGCGCGATATCGCTTTTCTCGAACCGGTCGATCGCACCAGACCACGTGTGCGGCACCTGCGGTAGCTTCTGCTCGTAAGCGTTTCCTTTGATCGGTGCGGGCGCTTGCATCTTGTCTTCGATCCCGATCAGCGCGGACCCGAGCACGGCGGCAAGGAAGAGGTAAGGATTCACGTCCCCCCCGGCAAGGCGATGTTCGACGCGTTTGGCCGCTGGGTTCCCGCCGGGCACACGGACAGAGGCCGTGCGATTGTCATAGCCCCAGCAAATCGACGTCGGCGCATGGCTGCCGGGCACAAGCCGTGCGAAGCTGTTGCCGTGGGGCGCAAAGATCAGCGACAGGTCTGCCATACCG
Source organism: Cognatiyoonia koreensis (assembly GCF_900109295.1). NCBI lineage: Bacteria > Pseudomonadati > Pseudomonadota > Alphaproteobacteria > Rhodobacterales > Paracoccaceae > Cognatiyoonia > Cognatiyoonia koreensis. The sequence continues at coordinate 1,707,187 of NZ_FOIZ01000001.1, read as the reverse complement.
TGCAAACATCCGGCGACAGCGTGTTTCAGTGTGTCAGTGCCGTCATCGGTTCCGTCGGCAAAAATGTTCTTTCCATCCGCGTCAATCACGCTGAAGTGGGTGTGCAGCCCGTTCCCGGCATAGTCGGGATAGGGTTTGGCCATGAAACTGGCCGCCATGTTGTGATTGCGCGCCAGACCCCGCACCAGCATCTTGAAAAGCCATGCATCGTCCGCGGCTTTCAGCGCGTCAGGCACGTGGCAAAGGTTCACCTCGAATTGACCTTCGCCACCTTCGGAAATGGCGGCCTCTGCCGGGATATCCATGTCTTCGCAAGCATCATAAAGCTCGTTGAAGAAAACATCGAAAGCATCAAGGGCGCGCAGACTCAGGATTTCGGCTCCGGCACGGCGTTTGCCGGAACGGGGTGAAAGCGGTTGACGGATCTCGCGCCCGGTATCGTCAACCAAATAGAATTCCATCTCGGTCGCACAGACCGGTGTCAGCCCCAGCGCACGATAGCGCGCCACCACATTTGCAAGTGCGTGACGCGGATCACCGGCAAAAGGTGTGCCGTCTTCATGGAACGACCAAAGGGGCAGCAGGGCGGTCGGCGCGGACAGCCATGGCATTGGAAGATAGCCACGTTCCGTCGGCAGCAGAACACCGTCCGGATCGCCGCTTTCAAAAACAAGCGGGCTGTCGTCGATGTCTTCGCCCCAGATATCAAGGTTCAACACGGACAGCGGAAAGCGCGTGCCTTCCTGTTCCAGTTTTGCGGCAAATTTCCGGGGCATCCGCTTGCCGCGGGCCTGACCGTTCAGGTCGACCGCACCACAGCGGACGTTGCGCACCTCTGGGTGCTGTTCGAGCCAATTCATCGGATGACCTGCGGACGGACCTTGAGTTTGACGCGCTTGTCAGACGGCAGGTGTCTGTTCAGGCGCGTATTTATCAGACCAAAGACCCCAATGACGATCAGCGTCAAGAGGATAAAGTAGAATGCGAGGATCGGGTAAGGCACAAACGGGTTGAACGTCTTATCCGCAAAGTAATTGGCGTAATAAAGGGCGTCGCCTTTTTGCTGCAACGCCGGGAAGCCTGCAAAGAAAACCAATGTCGTCGAGTGAAACAGAAAAATAGCTTCGTTCGTATAGGCGGGCCATGCAAGGCGCAGCATCGTCGGATAGGTGATCCGCCGAAATTTTGACCAGCCGGTAATACCGTAGGCATCAGCAGCTTCGGTGTCGCCCTTGGGGATGGATTGCAGCGCGCCATAGAAAATTTCGGCCGAGTAGGCGGCTGTATTTAGAAACAGGACCACCAGTGCGCCATAGGTCGCAGAAGTCAGCGGGCTGAAGATCGGAAAGCTCGACTTGAGCGAGAGGAACAGAAAATAGGCAAAGAAGAACTGGATAAAGAGCGGTGAACCACGGAAAATGAAAATGAACCATTCGCTGATCTTGCGCAGGATCCGGTTGGTTGAAGCCTTTCCCATTGCGACCGCAGTCGCAAGGAAGAACCCGGCGACAAGTGCGAGCAGGCCAAAGTAGATGTTCCAGATCATCCCCGACCCGATCAGCGTGAATTGCTGACACAGGGTGAAATCAGTGCGTGGAAGCAGCCGTTCGCCGATCCCGATGGCCCGCAGGCCATAGTCCATGATGGTTTGAGCGCAACTCATGCCGCAGCCTTGCGCTGTGCTTCACCGGCGGCAGTGGCCTGTCCTTTGGTGAGCCCCGCCATAATCCGATCAAGCACAACTTCACTGACTTTGGTGAAGCAAAGATAGAAAACCAGAAGTCCGAAGAAATACCACATGCGCCAGTCGGGGTGGGGGTAGTCGGTGAATTGTGGGGTTTTTGAGCCGCCAAGTTCACGCGACCAATAGACGATATCCTCGACACCCAGCAGAAAAAGAAGGGGCGTCGCCTTGATCAGCACCATCCAGAGGTTCGAAAGTCCGGGCAGCGCATAGACCCACATCTGGGGGATCAGAATGCGACGTGTGGCCTGTCTGCGTGACATGCCGTAAGCCTCTGCCGTTTCCATCTGTGCGCGGGGCACGGCGCGCATCGCCCCGAACAACACGTTGGCCGCAAAGGCCCCGAACACGATGGCAAAGGTGAGAACAGCCAAAAGAAATCCATATGTTTCATGAATCCACTGTGGCGCGTTGCCAAGCGGGAGTTTGGCCGCCGTGCAAACAACAAAGTCATTGCCTTGGCGCACCGGTTCGGACCAATCGGGGCACTTGATGCGGTGGCGAATGTATTCGAACACCTGGTCCAGCGCGATGACGAAGAACAAAAAGAACGCAATGTCAGGGATGCCGCGCACGATCGAGATGTAGGTTTTCCCAAACCAGCGAAACGGCAGGATATTGCTACGGGCGGCGGTGGCACCAGCAAAACCGAACAAAAGGGCAGTCGGGGCCGTAATAGCGAGAAGCAACAAAACCGTACCAAGGGACCAATACAATCCCATATGTTTGGCGGTTGTCAGATAACACGACAGCCAGCTGATGCCGGACAGCGTGCTTGGGTCGGTGCAATAGCTGAACATAAACGGTGTCTTCCCTCGTGATTAACACCTGTCCCATGGCGGCAAAGGTGTCAATGTCGGACGAGACGGCTTGCAAGTCGGGCTGCGTGACATGAAACTCTGCGGAACAGATCGGCGGGGTAGGCATGGCACAAAAAATCATCGTACTCGGCTCTGGAATCATCGGAGCCAACATCGCCTATCAACTGCAAAGCGGCGGGGCCGATGTCACGATAATCGACGCAGGAGGGGCATCCGCAACCCAAGCATCGTTTGGATGGATCAACGCCAGTTTCTTTCTAGATCATGATCATTTTCACCTGCGCGCGGATTCAATTGCGGCCTATCGCGACCTGACGGCAGCATTGGATTTACCGGTCGACTGGTGCGGTTGCCTTTGCTTTGAAAACAAGGGCGATGCGCTGGACGCACAAGCCGCTGAACTGCGCGATCTTGGCTACGAATTCACGGAGATCGACGCCAAAACCTTTGCGCAATTTGCCCCTTGCGTAGCAAACCCACCCGAACGCAGCCTACTTTTCGCGCAAGAGGGCGCAGCTGAGTCAGGGGCCTTGGCAAACCGGCTTTTGAAAGCTGCACTCGCGGCGGGCGCACGCATCGCAAGAGGGGTCAGCGCCACCGGTTTCGAGGTCGTCGCAGGCAAAGTTGTTGGCGTGCACACCAACGCAGGCACGCTGCAAGCTGATCAGGTGATTTCTGCCATTGGAACCGGAACACAGAGCCTGCTGAACTCTGTCGGCATAAACATCCCACTCGCACAACGCCCCGCCGTCATGCTCAAGACTCAGCCCCTTCCGCCGCTGTTCCAGCACATACTGGTGACTGAAATGGGCGAGATGCGACAACTGCCTGATGGCTCTCTTATGATGCCCGCCGCGATTTCGCACCAACGTGACGCATCCGAAACGCTGGCGCACGCCATCGACAAAGAGGCGGACATTTCGCTTGCGCGGTTTCAGGCGCTGATGCCTGATGTCGCACTGCGGTGGGACGCGGCCGAACTCGCCCATCGTCCGGTCCCAGCAGATAATCTGCCCGTCGTGGGGCATGTGATGGAAGGGCTCTATGTCGCCTGTATGCACTCGGGCATTACACTTGGTGCACTGATGGGACTGCTCATTGGGGCAGAGGTACTGAACGGGCCGACCAACCCCACGACAAAACGACTGGCACCCTACAGACCGGATCGGTTCAGAACATGAAAAAAGGGCCGCGCATCAGCACGGCCCTTTGCAAGTCTATGGTTTAGCTTAGAACTGTTCGCCGACTTCCCACTTTGCGATTAGTTCGTTCAGTGTACCATCTTCTTTGACGGACATGATCGCTGCGTTGAACTTTTCGCGCAGTTCGCCATCGCTTTCACGCAGGCCAAGACCGACGCCGCCACCGATCAGCTCTTGCTGGTCAAGCATAACGAGATCAGGGTCAGCATCTGCAATCGGCATCAGGAATGACTTGTCGGCAAGAACCGCATCAGCTTCGCCATTCTTGACGGCTGCGACGGTTTCGTCAGGTGTCGCGAATTCAAGCAATGTGGCACCGGATGATGCAACATGGCTGGCCTGAATTGTACCGGCCTGCGCGGCGATCACACCACCGGCGATGTCGGCATCTGCGGACAGGGCTAGATAGGCAGACGGGTCGGGCTGAGTGTAAGCCTCTGAAAAGTCGATAACTTCGTCACGTTCGTCCGTGATCGACATACCGGCCATGATGACATCATAGTTGCCGGAAACGAGGTTCGGGATGATGCTGTCCCATTCGTTCGTAACCCACTCGCAGGTCAGTTCGGCACGGGCGCAAAGCTCGTCGCCCAACTCGCGTTCGAAGCCGTCGACCTCGCCAGCGTCATTCAGAAAGTTATACGGCGGGTATGCGCCTTCAGTACCCATGCGGACGACAGAATGTGCGTCGGCGACGGCGAAAGTTGCAGTGACTGCCAGAGCCGCAGTGCTCAGGATCAGGTTTTTCATGTGTAGTCTCCCTAGATGCGCGGGCTTGAGTGCACCCGCGTTGACCGCGCGAGGGTTATGCGAAACGGCGGGAAAGGCAAGAGGGTGGCCGATACGCGTCATCAAAATTCGGTTGCAGGCATAGCTGACGTAGGGACAGGCCATCTGAATTTACGAGCGTCAATGTGGTGTGATCAGAGCGGCGAGACGCGTGTGCGGAACCAATTGATGCCCACGAAATCCGGAAACCATGCTATACTTGATCATTCCGCGGACAGAAATCGCGGAGAACTGACGCGCAACTCGGCGCGTCCGCAGTGAAAGGTAGCACTTATGTACGCTCGTATCACGCCTTACAAAATGAAACCCGGCAGCAAAGACGCAGCGATGAAAATCATGGATAAGCTGAAGGACCAGATCATGGCTTTGCCGGGCCAACACAGCTTTCTGAACGTTCTCGATGACAAGGCTGGCTCTGGCTATGTTGTCTCGACAACCGAACTGTCAGAAACATCGCCCGAGACCGCAGAAAAGATCAAAGGTCTCTGGGCAAATTTCGCGTCCTATATTGAAGGGCAGCCGCAGGCGCATTCCTTCGAAGTTCTGGCTGACTGGAAACGCTAAGCCAGCATAGTAGCAGGATGGACGGGGGGCCGTCCTGCATCGTATCCAGCCTATGCGCTGACAGTGGCTGACAAGAAGCCTTGCAGGCGATCAGTCTTCGGGCTGCCGAATAGTTCAGCCGGTGCGCCTTCTTCCTCGATCTTGCCCTGATGCAGAAACACGACATGGTCGCTGACGTCGGCTGCAAGGCGCATGTCGTGCGTGACGATGATCATCGTGCGCCCTTCGGCAGCAAGATCCTTGATCACCTTCACCACTTCCTGTTCCAGTTCTGGGTCAAGTGCGGATGTCGGTTCGTCGAATAGCAGTGCCTTGGGTTCCATGCAAAGCGCGCGTGCGATAGCGGCGCGCTGCTGCTGACCGCCTGACAATTGCGCCGGAAACACGTCGCACTTGTCGCCGATCCCGACCTTGTCGAGGTATTTGCGTGCCGACGCCTCAACCTCGGCTCGGTCACGTCTCAATACGGTCAGCGGGGCTTCCATAACATTCTGGAGGATCGTCATATGCGCCCACAGGTTGAACTGCTGGAACACCATCGACAGGTTTGTGCGGATGCGGATCATTTGTGCATGATCTGCCGGGCGGCGGTTCAGGCCAGAGCCCTTCCATTTGACGGCTTCGCCTTCAAACAGGATGTCACCTTGCTGGCTGTCTTCCAGCAGGTTCGCGCAACGTAATAGGGTGGATTTTCCCGATCCAGATGAACCGATCAGGGACACGACGTTTCCGGCTGGCGCGACAATGTCGACGCCCTTGAGGACTTCGAGCGCCCCATAGGACTTGTGCAGGTCGCGAATTTCAATGACAGGTGCGGTCACGGGCTACATCCTTTCAGGTCGGATGACTTTGGGCCGAAAATGAACATGAATGCAATGGCTCAGGCATAGGCCGATGCAGGAAGGGCCACGACATCCCGCAGACCCAGTGTCGTGCGAATGTCGAGGGGCAGTGCCACAATGGCCGACTTTATCGCGGCGAAATAAGGGGCAGGGTCATCGCTTTGGCGTGTGATGAACGTCTGTCCGGGTGCGGTGTTGGTCGCGCCGAGAACGCGCAGATGGCGGGTCTCTGGCATGTCAGCTTGTTGCATCCGCCACGTCTGGGCATCAATGCAAGCGAAATCCGCTTCGCCTTGGGCGACAGACCTGACGCTTGCGCCGTGGCTGCCCGTGATCAGCGGATCAGGAAGGGTAAGCCCCAAATCGGCAAGCTTTTCTTGCGCTGATTGGTAGCCGGAGAATGAGTGTTTGGCATTGGCGGCAAAGCGCGCCCCTGATAGCGCTTTCAGATCGCGCGGATCATCATGGCGACAGACGAAAAGCGCACGAAAATGCCCGGGCGGACAGCCTTCGAGCCCGTAATCACTGGAGCCGATGACAGTGACATCTTTCGCATAACTCGTGCGGTAAGGCATGATGCAAATCTGGCCAAGCACAAGATCGGCACGGCTCCAGGTATCGCGGTACAGGACGCTGCGGTCGAGCTGGTCGGGTGCATCAATGCCATCATCGCGCAAATGATCGCGGATCAACGACCAGAACAGATCATGTGCGACCGCATTGGTCGGGCGGTCATACATCGGCAAGCTGGCGATCACGTGTCAGCCTTTGCGCTGGTCTTCGATCCGGCGGCGCGCGGCATGGCTGTCCTGATCTTCGACACCGATCATCGGCGGGACCAGACGCATCAGCTGGTTCTCATGTTCTTCACGCACGCCATCTGCCAGCACGACCTCCCACATGGATGCGACGACACCAAGCCTGTCTTCATAGGCCACTGCGTCTTTGATGGCGCGGGTAAAGCGCACCGTATCAGGTGCCTCGGCCTCAAGCGCTTCGCATTCCGCAAGCAAGGCAGAGGCATCATCCAGGCCGTAGCGTTTGGACAGCACGTGCTGGATGGTATCTTTTTCAACGTTGGCGTAATCGCCATCGGCCCGTGCGATCCTGACAAGCAATGCCCCAAGTGCAAGGCGCGCGTCATCGTCGGGCATTTGTTCAGGGGCGGGGGCGGTCAGACGCCGGATCAGGTCAGCAAACATAGTGCCTACATAGGTCGCCACCTTGCCGGTGAAAACCCCTAGCCGTCATAGCCTTCCACGATCACCAGATCGGCGGTGCTGATCGGGTCGCGGATCGCCTTGGCCGCTTGATAGGCGTCCGAATGATAGCAATCGACTGCCGCCTGATAGCTTGGGAATTCGATGACGACAGTGCGCGGGCGGGCAGTTCCTTCTGCAAGTTCGCGCGACCCGCCACGGACCAGAAACCGCCCGCCGAATGCGGCAAGGGGGGCTGCATTGGCCGCACGATAGGCGTCATACGCATCGAGATCATCAACTGTCCCATGGGCGATCCAGTATCCTTTGGGCATCTCAATTCTCCAGTTTTTTGAACAGGTTAGAGAGGCGACTTTCTTCGGCGTCAAAGCCGTAAGGCGCGTTCACGACGAAAAGCCCCGATCCGATCATACCATGCCCCGGACGGGCCGGTGCAAAGGCTACTTCGGACACGTCGCCATCGGGGATCGCGCTGCGGAGTGCCTTGATCATCGGCTTGTGTCGGGCGTCGACAAGGATGGGATACCACACGACCAGCACGCCGACCGGCCAGCGACGATGGATTTTGGCCAGAAAATCCGGAATGGCAGCGTAATCAGCTTTGACCTCGTAGGACGGATCGCACAACAGCAGGCCACGGCGCGGCGACGGCGGCGTGATCGACATGGCAAGCTGAAAGCCGTCGATCTGTTTGACCATAGCCGGAAAGGGCAGCATCGCTTCTGCCAGTGCAGTATTTTCCTGCGGATGAAGTTCGGCAAGCGCCAATGTATCGCTGTCGCGCAGCAAAGTGCCAGCGATCAGGGGCGAGCCTGGATAATGCGGTGCCGCCGCGTCGAGAACGCGACCAAAGGGGTGATCGTTGAACCAGTTTGCAACCCGTCCGATACCGGTCGCGGCTTCGCCAGTCTTTGCAGCCTCTGGCCCCGCCAGATCATAAACCGCCCGTCCGGCGTGGGTTTCGATATAGGACAGGGGTTTGTCCTTTTGCGCCATATAGGCAAGCATCCAAGCCAGCAGTGCGTGCTTGTGCACGTCAGCCAGATTTCCGGCGTGATAGCTATGTTGATAAGACAGCATTCCCAGCACCTAGCGCGGATGTTGTTGACTTGCCAAGTGCTTGGCGTGTGTTAGGTGTGGAATACCGCAACCGGAGGTCGATCAAATGCGCCTTGCCCCACTTCTTGCCATACTGGCGACACCTGCTTTTGGACAGGCGGATAGTGGGAATGAATTGTCGTTCGATCTTGGACTCGGTGCGCAGTCCGGTCCGGCCTATTTTGGATCGGATGAGACGGTGATCGGGCCGACAGGCAGTTTTGCGCTAGATAGATTTGCATTCGGATCAGTCGTCATCGGTGACGGCGATCCCAACGGGATCGGCTTCAAAGGCGGTTTTCGCTATATTGGTGAACGCTCCGGCGACGACTACGATGAACTGCTGGGCCTGAACGATATTGATGCCGCGCTCGAACTGGGTGGAGGGATCACCTATACTGATCTGCCGACGGGACACGGAGACTGGGGCACGCTAACATATGCAGAAGTGCGATATGGCGTGATCGGTCACGAGGCCTGGGTCGCCGAAATCGGGAGCGATCTGATCTATACACCGACTGACGATTTGACATTGACCTTGGGGCCGCGTCTGTTCGGCGGCACCGACGATTACGCCGAAACCTATTTCGGGGTAAGCCCGGACGAGGCCGCTTCAAGCAGTTATGACGCCTTCGCCGCGACGGGCGGCGTCCTTAGCCGAGGGCTTGAAGCCAGCGCCAGCTATGATTTCAACGAAGACTGGGGCGTCACGGGAACAATCACCTACGAAGAATTCCTGAATGACGCAGCAAACAGCCCGATTGTGCAGCAGGGCAGCAGCGACCAGCTGAATGTCAGCCTTGTGGTGACCCGCTCGATCAGTTTCAACTTCTGATCTGGCAGCGCGTCAGACCAGACGGGAATTCTCGACAGCCGCCTTCACAAAACCTTCGAACAGCGGATGCGGTGCAAAGGGTTTCGACTTCAGTTCCGGATGATACTGAACGCCGATGAACCACGGATGATCCTTCCATTCGACAATCTCGGGCAGTTTGCCGTCAGGGGACATGCCCGAAAACACAAGCCCGACCTTTTCCAACGCATCACGGTACTTTGTATCGACCTCATAGCGGTGGCGGTGACGTTCCTCGATAGAAGTACTGCCGTAGATCTTTGCCACTTTGGAATCCTCAAGAAGCGTCGCATTGTAGGCACCAAGGCGCATCGTGCCGCCCTTGTCATCATCGGCCTTTCGGGTCGTTTTGTGATTGCCCTGCACCCATTCCTTGAGGTGGTAGACCACAGGTTCAAAACGTTTCTCGCCCGCCTCATGGTCGAATTCCTCGGACCCAGCCGTCTTGATACCCGCGACGTTGCGAGCGGCCTCGATTACGGCCATCTGCATGCCAAGGCAGATGCCAAGATAAGGCACCTTCTTTTCACGTGCGAATTGCGCGGCCTTGATCTTGCCTTCGGTGCCGCGTTCGCCAAAGCCACCGGGCACAAGAATCGCATGGAACCCTTCAAGATAGGGGGTCGCGTCTTCGCGGTCGAACTGTTCGGCGTCCACCCATTCGATCTTGACCTTCACCCGATTGGCCATGCCGCCATGGGTCAGCGCCTCTGCGATCGACTTATAGGCGTCTTCCAACTGGGTATACTTACCAACAATCGCAACCTTGACCGTGCCTTCGGGATTGTGGATGCGGTCATAGACGTCGTGCCAGACAGACAGGTTCGGCTGCGGGGCCGGCGAGATTTCGAACGCGTCCAAAACGGCCTGATCCAGACCTTGTTCGTGATAGGCCAGCGGAGCTTCATAGATGGATTTCAAATCATAGGCTGCAACGACGCATTCCTTGCGCACATTACAGAACAGCGCGATCTTCTCGCGTTCCTTTTCAGGGATGGGGTGCTCGGACCGGCAAACAAGCACGTCCGGTGCAATCCCGATGGACTGCAGTTCCTTGACAGAGTGTTGTGTCGGCTTGGTCTTCAGTTCGCCTGATGCGGCCAGATAGGGCAACAAGGTGAGGTGCATGAAGATGCACTGGCCGCGTGGCTTGTCATGGGAAAACTGGCGGATGGCCTCGAAAAAGGGCAGACCTTCGATGTCGCCGACGGTGCCGCCGATTTCGCAGAGCATGAAATCGACCTCATCCTCGCCGATCTTCAGAAATTCCTTGATCTCATTCGTAACATGCGGAACGACCTGAATGGTTTTGCCCAGATAATCGCCACGCCGCTCTTTTTCGAGGACGCTGGAATAGATGTAGCCCGAAGAAACCGAATCCGTCTTGCGGCAGGGCACACCGGTAAAGCGTTCATAATGGCCAAGATCCAGATCGGTTTCAGCGCCGTCGTCGGTGACGAACACCTCGCCATGTTCAAACGGCGACATCGTACCGGGATCGACATTCAGGTAAGGATCAAGCTTGCGCAGGCGGACCGAAAAACCACGCGCCTGCAACAGCGCGCCCAATGCCGCCGAAGCAAGACCTTTGCCAAGGGACGAAACAACACCACCAGTAATGAAAATATAACGCGCCATGCTGCTGGCATCCCCCGTGAGATCTTGAATTCAGTGCAAATCGCGGACCCGAAAGTTCGCATCATCACGGGGTTTGAGAATACCGGGATTCGGCCCCAAATGACAACCCATGACGCAAGATGATGTTGCCCCATTTACAAAAAGGGGCAGTTGTTGTGGTGTTATAAGGGCTTAGTTACCGGAAGGAACCAGCGACTCGTCATCGTTTGTTCCGGGCGGCAAAAGACTGTCACCCAAGTCAGGTGTTGTCACCTCTTCGGTGGTCGGTGCGCGCAAATCGGCACCATCAACAACCGAGGAATTGGCTGCATTATTCGCCGCAATGATTGTAAGTGCGATCGATGTGCCGATGAAGGCAATTGCCAGCAACCATGTGAATTTGCCCATTGCCGTCGCAGGCGCGCGTCCACCGGTAGCGCCACCACCACCACCGCCGATGCCAAGGCCGCCACCTTCGGATCGCTGCATCAGCACGGTGCCAATCAAAGCAAGTGCCAGGATCAGATGGACGACAAGGACGACATTTTCCATGGGGGGCTGGGCCTACGGTTCGGATGTGTTCGGGGGTATCTATGACTTTGCGTTGGGCCTCGCAAGCCCCCTATGCGTCAACGTCGTCAACGTCGGCCTGACCAGAGATACGCCGCCGTACAATCGACCACCCAAGGCCCACAGCCAGCACGAAAGACAAAAGCGTAATGGCCAGCCAAGTGTTGACTGTCGGATTATCAAGACTGATCCAACCGAAATCAAAAAGAACCCAAAGGGCCGTTCCGACAACGGCCAGTACCAGCAGCAGGCCAAAGAAGCCGATCGATCGCAACGTCGCCCGCAGATAGATGATATATCCGATTAGCAGGATCAGCGAAAACAAAATGGTCAGCGGCAGATGCGTTTCCCAACCCGTCTGCACCCAGCGAAAGAAATTCCACTGTGTCGGGTTATAGGTCGCGCCAAGTAGGATAAACGCGCATACCCACCGAATTACAAAGCCCATCCTGATCGTCCTTCGCTACCGCGTGCGAAACTGCCAACAGAGCGTGGTCAAGTCCAGCATCGTTTTGCGCCTTTTATCACGCGGTCGCTGTCGCTATAGCAGCACGCGGGATTCCTGAAAGGACGAAGATCATGGCGAATGTAGTGGTTGTCGGCGCGCAATGGGGCGACGAAGGCAAAGGCAAGATCGTGGATTGGCTGTCCGAACGCGCTGACGTCGTCGCCCGCTTTCAGGGCGGGCACAACGCCGGGCACACCCTCGTCATTGATGGTAAAGTCTACAAGCTGAACGCGCTGCCATCGGGCGTCGTGCGTGGCGGCAAGCTCTCTGTCATCGGGAACGGTGTGGTGCTGGATCCTTGGCATCTGGTCAAGGAGATCGCGACGATCCGTGAGCAAGGTGTCGATATTTCGCCCCAAACGCTGATGATTGCGGAAAATACACCGCTGATCTTACCGATCCATGGCGAACTCGACCGTGCCCGGGAAGAGGCTGCAAGCAAGGGCACAAAGATCGGCACGACCGGTCGCGGGATCGGCCCGGCATACGAAGACAAGGTTGGCCGCCGTTCCGTGCGGGTCGCCGATCTGGCGGACCCGGCCACGCTTGAAGCCCGCGTCGATCGCGCGCTGCAGCACCATGACCCATTGCGGCGTGGGCTGGGAATTGATCCCGTGGATCGCGACGCATTGGTTGCGCAACTGCAGGACATTGCACCCGCAATCCTCGAATACGCCGCCCCGGTTTGGAAAGTGCTGAACGAACAGCGCAAATCCGGAAAGCGGATCCTGTTCGAAGGCGCGCAGGGTGCCCTTCTTGATATCGACTTTGGCACATACCCATTTGTGACGTCATCAAACGTCATTGCGGGGCAGGCGGCGACGGGTGTCGGCCTTGGGCCGACCGCCATCGACTATGTGCTGGGGATTGTCAAAGCCTACACCACGCGTGTCGGCGAAGGCCCGTTCCCGACAGAGTTGGACGATGCAGACGGGCAGCGTCTGGGCGAGCGGGGCCATGAATTCGGCACTGTCACAGGCCGCAAGCGGCGCTGCGGCTGGTTTGATGCCGCCCTTGTGCGCCAAACATGCGCGACGTCTGGGGTTACGGGCATTTCACTGACCAAGCTGGATGTGCTCGATGGGTTTGAAACGCTGAAAATCTGCACAGGCTATGAACTTGACGGGCAAATACTGGACTATCTGCCGACAGCGGCCGATCAGCAGGCGCGTTGCAGGCCCGTCTATGAGGAAATTGAAGGTTGGTCGGAAAGCACCGAAGGGGCGCGGTCCTGGGCCGACCTGCCGGCGCAGGCAATCAAATACGTGCGCCGGATCGAAGAGTTGATCCAGTGTTCCGTTGCACTAGTTTCAACCTCACCCGAACGGGACGATACCATCCTCGTCACCGATCCCTTCGCTGACTAAAGGACAGTCATGACGTACAAAGCCCGCCGGCGCTGGTCATTGTTCATTCTGGTGGTCGGGTTGCCCGCCTACATCGTGCTGGTCGTCACACTGATGAGCAACACGACTGAATGGCCGCGGGCGGTACAGTTCGTACTCTACGTCGTTCTTGGCGTCGCATGGGTGTTTCCACTAAAATTCGTTTTCAAAGGCATCGGGCAATCAGACCCGGACGCCGACTAGGTTCCTGAGCAAGGGTCAGGCAAACCTGACTACCCCGATCGGCGGATCTGCTGCATTCTGTCTGCATTTGAATATGCATAGATTGAGTGTCGCCATGCCGACTTTGTCCTACAGACTTCAAGCATTCGCCTTTTCCATTGTTCAAGCGGTCGAGCCTTTGGCCGTTTTCGCCAACCGGTGGGCAGTTAACCGGGTGGTCAAACGAGCACGCGCGCGTCCGCACCCGTTGTCGACAAAACATGATTACGTGTCCTGGTCCGGCCTGACGGATCGACGCTGGAGCGGGCGGCATCTGCCGCCGGATAAACGTGATGATCCGCCCGCGGTGGATGACTTGTTGGAACTTTTTGCGCGCGGCGAGGGCAGCCAGCGGCTTTGCCCGAAGTCGACATGCTTGTTCCCGGCATTTGCGCAATATCTGACAGATGGCTTCATCCGCACGGAATCCGAAGACCTGACGCCCGAAGGTGAGGACTTGGCTGACAGGTTCAAGCGCAACACCTCGAACCATGAAATCGACCTCTGCACGCTTTACGGTCGAACGACCGCGCAAACCCGCGCGCTGCGCCTGAATAGCGAGGTTGGCGACGAACGCGGGCAGCTCAAGTTTCAGGTCATTAACGGCGAGATATATCCGCCGTTTCTTTATGAAAACGACGCTGTCAAACCAGAGTTCGCAGCACTCGATCCACCTTTGGGACTTAGCAGCCTTGAAGCGGATCGCCGGGCAAAGCTTTTTGCGGTGGGCGGTGACCGGGTGAATTCAGTACCACAGGTCGCCATGATCAACACAGTTTTACTGCGTGAACACAATCGTCTGGCGGCTGAAATTGCAGCGGCCCATACCGATTGGGACGACACACGGGTGTTCGAAACAACACGCAATGCGATGATCGTCATGTTCATCAAGATCGTGGTCGAGGATTACATCAATCACATCTCTCCAATGCCGTTCAATCTGCGCGCTGACCCGTCCGTCGCGTGGCGTGCAGTCTGGAACAAGCCAAATTGGATCACGACTGAATTTAGTCTGCTCTATCGCTGGCACGCGCTGATTCCAGATCAGATCACATGGAATGGCACGACATTTCCCACGCGCAAAACCTTCATGAACAATGCGATCCTGATCGACGGCGGGCTGCTCCAGGGATTCAAGGACATGAGCGCGAACCGGGCGGCAGAACTAGGCCCGCGAAATACCGGTGCGATGCTGCTGAACGTGGAACGGGAATCGATCAAGCAGGACCGGCACTGCCAGCTGGCCAGCTATTCGGATTACTGCGCCTATCTTGGCCAGAAGCGGCCACAGCGGTTCAGTGATATTTCATCCGATCCAACGGTGGCTTCACTTTTGGCGCGCCACTACAGCCATCCCCGAGATGTCGATTTTCACGTTGGTCTGTTTTGCGAAGACCGGGTGACGAACAGCCCGTTGCCTGGATTGGTGCTGATGTTCGTCGCGTTGGATGCGTTCAGTCAGGCACTGACGAACCCGCTCTTGTCGGAACATGTCTTCAGGCGGTCAACGTTTTCAGGGCCGGGCTGGTCGGCAATCAAGTCGACACGGTCACTGGCCGATATGGTTGGCCGCAACGTCGCGGGCGGCGTGGGCGACGCGTTCATAAGCATGACCCGGAAAGACTGGGTGCCAGAATAGACAACGGCGCAAGGTTTCCCTTGCGCCGTTGTTTGTGCGTCTTGTGACGGTGATCAGCCGGCTTTCTTTTCCGGCTTGAAGCGTGTCTGGTCCGAAACCTGGAAGCGACCGTTGCGGACCTTGCTGATCCGACCCTGACGCAGCAAGGTGCCGAAAGAGCGCAGGCCATCTTCGCGGCTGAACTCTTCTGTCGCGGACGCCTGAACCTTCTTCATGATCTGCGGGCGCGAGAAGTCCTCGACACCTTCGACATAGGCCGTGTAGGCAGCAGCGGCTTCCAGCAGATCTGGCAGCTCCGTCGCGCCCATTTCTGCTGCGAAGTCGGCAAAGTTGCCGGCATCGACCATGCCTGCATCGCTGGCAACGCGGCGCGGCAGCACAGGGGCGGCGTCGCTGTCTGCGGTGTCCGCTTCGTCGACGCGCTGGGCGGGGACAAGCTTGAGCGGAGCAGGACGCGGACGTTCCGTGCGCAGTTGGGTGCGTGGCAGTTCATCGCCACTGCGGGGACGTACGGCTTGGTTCAGATCATCGCGGAACGCGTTTTCCTTGGAAGCCTGGTCCTCACCCTTGTCACCCAGCTGACGGGCAGCTTCGGTCGCGGCGACGGCTGCTTTCAGCTGCGCAATTGCGCTGCGGCGGCGGCTGCCTTCGGGTTCGGACAGCTGTTCGTCCGCCTGATCCATGATGCGCGACATTGCGGCGTCATCAGCTTCCGGCAGGATGTCACGGCCAGTTGGCGTTGCGGGGGCTTCGGGCGCGGCTTCAGCGGCGGGCGCTTCGCTCGTTTCCTCAATCTCCCGCTCGACCTCTGCCAGATCGGCAAGCAGTTCTGCTTCGTCCTCGTCAGACAGCGTGGCTTCTGATGGTTCGTCAATGTCTGCCAGTTCGGCGACGTCTGCATCGTCGATATCATCATAGGCACCGTCAGCCTCTGCAACCACATCGTCACCCGACTGGGCCGCGATGCTTTCGCGTACGGCGTCTGCAGTGTCTTCAGACAAGTCGTCTGCTTCGTCTGCTTGGGCTGAAAGCGCAGGTATCTTGGCGACGCGCAGGATGCGGGCACGGAAGTTCTGCTTTGGGGCTTCGACAGCGGGTTCCGCGTCCTCGGCGACTTCAGCTTCTGCTTCGTCCGCTTCGGCAGCGTCGTCTTGGTCGAATGATTCCGCCGCGCTGTCATCGTCGATGTCGGCATCAGCAGCGACGTCAGCGTCACTGTCGTCTTCCATCGCGTCAGCCTCGGCGTCATCGTCTTCGCCCGTCGAATCGTCAGCCAGTTCGGCCTCGTCTTCTTCGGCTTCAGCGATATCGTCGTCTGCACTCTCATCGTCTTGCGCTTCAGTGTCGATGTTATCCAAGTCGGCGGCAAAATCGTTTTCGTCCTCTTCGTCGAAGGAGTCTTCGGCGGCAAAGGCGGCGAAATCGTCGCTGGCTGGTGGCATGTCTGCGATCTCTTCCTCGGCGTCATCGGCAAAGGATTCGGTCTGCTCATCTTCGAGCATGTCGTCGTCGGCGGCAGCAGGACCAACCACTGCGCGGATGCGCTGCAATTTGGCCGCAACGCTGTCGGCGTCCGGATGCGCTGGCACTTCTGAAATCTGGCCGGCATCCATTTCGGCAAAGCTGGCCGCCGGAGCAGTGACGTCCATTTCTTCGGCCATGTCATCGTCAAGCGCGTCGTCAGCGTCAGCCGCCGCCGGGCTGGAGGCCACGAGCGTTGGGGCAGTTACTTCCCCGGCCTCCGGCCTAGCGACGTCACCATCCGCGTCTGCCGTCGCAGCGTGGGTGGATTCGACATGATCTGCGACAGCGGCTGTCGCGACTGCTGCGACTTTCACCTCTGTCGGTGGTGTCGCAACCGGCGGCATGGCCGGTGCCGCGGCAGGTGCCTGTGCGGCATCCACGGCGCGCAGCACGATTCCGCTTTCGTCCGCGCGGGCTTCGACCCGGCGGGCAATCTCTTTTTCCGCAATGCGTGTCAGCATCTCTGCGTCAGGTGCGGGGGGTTCTGCCCCGAAGTACCGGTCGCCCTGTGCCAAATCGCGGAAATACTCCGCAATCGCCTTCATCGTGCCAAAGGAATCTTCGAAACCTTCCAGCGTGCACGAAAAGGTGCCATAGGACACGGTAAGAATCTTGCTCGACTCAACCATTATTTTGCTCGCTTTCTCCAAACCCAGTGACACCTTATTCACCATCAATTGGTTCTAAATCCGGAACAAGAAGGGGAAATATGCGGTATTATTTCGTGTCGAGAATAAGGAATGTCCACGAATTCGGGACAATCCAGCATGCATAGCCCAATTGTTTCCAGTTCTTCTCCAATCACGGTGCTTGGTGGTGCAGAACTTGGCACGACCGAGCTTAACATTTCTCTAAACCACGCGCCAAGTGTTGTGGCTGCAGACGGGGGGGCTGATCACGCTCTTGCTCATGGCTGCGACGTCGCAGCGGTGATTGGCGATTTGGATAGCATTTCGAAAGAAGCACGCAGCGCATTCGCGGATGTGATCCATCTGGTCACCGAAAGCGATACCACGGATTTTGAAAAGACACTCAGCCGCATCAGCGCACCGCTGATCCTAGGGTGCGGTTTTCTGGGCGGACGTCTGGATCATCAGATGGCAGTCGTGAACGTGCTTGCACGATACGCCCATCAACCGGTCATTTTGCTCAGCACGACCGACGTTGTGTTTCTGTCACCTGCAAGGATGCGCTTGGCCGTGCCCGTTGGAACCCGCATTGGCCTGCTGCCGCTTGCGACGGTAAAAGCCCAAACGACCGGTCTGCGCTGGAATCTCGACGGCGTGGACCTGCATCCAACGCGTTGGGTCAGTTCGTCGAACGAGGCTGCGGATGATACGGTAAGCGTTGTGGCGGACGGCCCCTTGTTGATTACTCTGCCGCTGGCGCAGCTTGACGCCGCGATAGCCGCTGTTCGCGCAGAATAATGTAAAGACCAGCCCCGACGGTGATGCAGATTCCAAGAGCAGCAAGCCCGTTGGGCAGATCCTTGAACACCATCCAGCCAATCAGCGTCCCGATGGGGATTTCGAGGTACTGCATCGGGGCAAGGGTTGCGGAAGGTGCAAAGCGCAGGCTCCATGTCATCATCAGATGCGCAAAAGTGCCAAGCAACCCAAGCGCGATCAGCAGAAAAACCGTCCAGCGATCCGGCATGGCGACCGCGAACTCGGGGTGCTGCGGCAGAAGGAGGAAAAAGGGCAACAGCATCGCCGTCGCTTGAAGCCCGCTGATCGTCTGTAACTTGATCGGATCCAGTTTCTTGGCAACTTGTCGTGTGACCAGCATGAACAGGGCAAAAACCACAGCTACGCCAAGCGGATAAAGCGCGGGCGCGCCGACCGCTGCAAAGTTCGGCTGGATGACAAGAAGCGTGCCGCCAAAACCGACCGCGCAGGCCGCCAGGCGATGAAAGCCGACCTCTTCGTGCAGCACGAAATGGCCCAGCAGCAGCATGATGAACGGCATGACAAATGCGATGGCCAGTGCATCGGCAAGCGGCAGATACCTTAGCCCCATGAACATCATCGCAATACCGCAAATATGCAGTGCCGTGCGCGTCAGAACGAGCCAGAGCGTGCCCGGCGGCAACCGCAAGCCGTCGCCACGCCAGAGTACGATGGGCAGCAAGATCATCGCCTGAATCGAAAAGCGCACGAAGACGAGCACGCCAAGCCCGATCACGGCGCCCAACAGCTTTCCGATGCTGTCACCAAGCGGTGCCAGCACACAAAAGCCAAGCATCAGGAGTATGCCGAGAAAAGGGCGATCTGTCTGCATTGCGAAACGTTAGGCGGCAGATCACAGAGTTGCAATTCGGCCAGCGAAGCCAGGAGCAGTTCTTTTCTGTCAGTCCCTAGCAGTTCGGAACGTTCACAGCCAAACCGCCCAACGCGGTTTCCTTGTATTTCTCGCTCATATCGACACCGGTTTGACGCATTGTCTCGATGGCGACGTCGAGATGCACCAAGTGTTTGCCGTCACCGCGCATCGCGAGCGAGGCAGCCGATACCGCCTTGATCGCGCCCAGCCCGTTACGTTCAATGCAAGGTACCTGCACCAGCCCTTTGACAGGGTCACAGGTCATGCCAAGGTGATGTTCAAGCGCGATTTCAGCGGCATTCTCGATCTGTTCAGGCGTGCCGCCAAGCACTGCCGCAAGGCCCGCTGCAGCCATGGCTGCAGCACTGCCGACCTCTGCCTGACAGCCGCATTCCGCACCAGAAATCGACGCGTTGAACTTGATCAATCCGCCAATTGCCGCGGCAGTCAGAAGGAATTCGGGCACTCGGGAAACGCTCGCGCCGGGCACATGGTCCAGCCAGTATCGGATCGTTGATGGCACAACGCCCGCGGCTCCGTTGGTGGGGGCGGTGACGACCTGACCACCCGCCGCGTTCTCTTCGTTGACGGCCATGGCATAGGTGCTCATCCAGTCGTTGATGGTGTGCGGGGCGGTCAGGTTCATGCCCCGTTCAGCCATCAATGCATCATAAATGCCTTTGGCGCGGCGACGCACGGACAGGCCGCCGGGCAGGATCCCGTCGGTGGTCAGCCCCCGGTCGATGCAATCGTTCATGACCTCCCAGATCCGCTTGAGCCCGCGGTCGATTGCTTCGTGCGGCTGGCGTGACAGTTCGTTTGCGCGCTTCATATCGGCGATTGATTTACCCGAAGACGCGGCCATTTCCAGCATTTCAGCTGCGGATTTGAACGGATAAGGGACAGGCGGGCCGTCGTCGGTGTCCTTGCCAGCGGCCAGTTCCCTTTCGGTCAGAACGAAACCGCCGCCAATAGAATAATAGGTTTCCTGAATGATGACGTCGCCCTGCGCATCATGGCCGCGCAGGATCAGTCCGTTTGCATGGCCGGGAAGGGGTGGGCCATAGTCGAAAACGACATCGTCCTTGGGGTGGAACTTCAGCGTGCCAAGGCCGTCCGGGCGTACAGTCTGTTCGTCCTTGATGCGCGCAAGTTCGGCGTCGGCTTTGGTCGCATCGTAGTCATGGGCGACGAGACCTGCGAGGCCGAGGACGACCGCGCGATCTGTGGCATGGCCGACGCCGGTGAAGGCCAGCGATCCGTGTAGGCTGGCCGACACACCAGCGACGCTGAAAGGCTGGGCGCGTAGATGATCCAGAAAGCGCGATGCCGCGACCATTGGACCGATCGTATGGGACGATGACGGGCCGATGCCGACCTTGAACATATCGAAGACGGACAGAAACATCTAAGTTGCACTTCCTTCGGGTGGATTTGGCGCAATCGGTGCGCTGAAAGGTGTCGGGCCAAGTCCTTCGGCTCTTGCCGCCTTCCGGGCAGCGGGATGATCCTCGAATTCATGTGCGAATGCAGCGAGGGCCGGATAGTCGGACAGCCGAAACCAGCGCGTGTCCCCGCCATAAAGCGCCGACCAACGCAGCATCGGGGCAAGGTAGCATTGCAGAACCGGCGTCTTTCCGACGTCGGGCCAAACACCGTCAACCAGCGTCAAAAACTGCTGCAACCGGTCTCGTGTCATATTCGCAATCGCTATGGGGTCGCGTGCATACTGTTCCGGATAGAATAGCATCCGCAGGGTCGGATGCAGCGTGTTTGAAAGCCAGAACAACCACGTCAGTGCAACGCCCCGGTCCTGCGCATCCGATTTTGGAAATAACGTGCCTGGGGTCTGGTCTGCGACCCAAAGCAGGATGGCCCCGGTTTCAAAGATCACGCCCTTGGATGTTTCTAGGGTCGGGATCAATCCGTTCGGGTTCAGCGCGGTATATGACGCGCTTTTCTGTGCGCGGGCGGCGCGGTCAACAAGCACCGTCGTATATGGAACGGATACCATTTCCAGCGCCAAACGTACGCAAAGCGACGCATTGTCAGGGGCATAGTGAAGGCGCAATGTAGATGTCATGCGCGCAACATAAGGGGCAGCGTTTTTAAATCCGGAGTGGAAACCGACCCATCGGGGATGAATTCCGCAAAGTCACAAAAAATCGACCCTCGCACGACGTCCTGAACTTGCCTATAAGGCGGCAAAGACCTTGCGGAGCTGCCACATGCCTAGTGATCTTTCACCCATCGACAAAGCCAAATTTGTCGCCGCGAAACAGGCCACGACCTACGTCCAATCGGGCATGAAGGTTGGCCTTGGGACAGGATCGACAGCCGCATGGCTCGTGCGCTGTCTTGGCGAAATGGTGCGCGACGAAGGGCTGCGGATCAAGGGCGTGCCAACGTCGACACGCACGGCTGAACTTGCCCGCGGCGCGGGGATCGAGGTCATCTCGCTTGATGAAGCCAAGTGGCTGGATCTGACGATTGACGGGGCTGACGAATACGACGGTGATCTAAACCTGATCAAAGGTGGCGGCGGTGCACTGCTGCAGGAAAAAATTGTCGCAACGGCCAGCGACCAGATGGTTGTGATCGCGGATGTATCCAAGCAGGTCGAAACGCTTGGTGCCTTTCCGCTGCCTGTCGAGGTCATTCCATTTGGCTGGCAGACCACGAAGACGCTGATCGAGGAATCCCTGATCGGGATGGATGTGCTGGGCAACACTACCAGCCTGAGAATGAACGGAGAGACCCCGTTCGTTACGGACGAGGGCAATCATATTCTTGATCTTCACCTTCACCGGATCGGAAATGCGCGGCAACTGAGCCTCGTGATAAACCAGATCCCCGGTGTCGTCGAAAATGGTCTGTTTATCGACATCTGCGACTCTGTCGTGATCGGCTATGGCGATGGCCGGGTCGAGGTGCGTGACATCACCAATGGAACGACGGACGAAAAGACCTTCGACTTTCTGGACGAAGACAACCTCTTTTCCGATATCGCTGATTGATCCAACGGGGCCGTAACAAAGGGATGCGGCAAGGACTTGCCCATAGGTAAGCGGATTTCAGAACAATCCGCGGCATCCCCCGTCATTGTTCAGTTATGACCACACGCTAGCGTTGCAAGTTGGCGGCTTTCTGCTTGTTTCACAAACGCTTATCCGCCGATAGCGATTGCCGTGAGCTAGCCAAATTCTGACCAGAATTGCTAGTTAACCCTGACAAGAACACAGAAATTCCTGCCAGGAGAATGCCCAATGCCAACCCGTTCAGAAATGCTGTCCAACCTTGAATCGATTGCCGACTATCTGGCGCAAGACACAGGACTAACGGATTCTGTCACCAATGCAGACCTGCAAGGCGGGCAGGACGCGGCAATTCTGATGAATGGCGTGATCGTGGATGCGATCGAGGCCACGGGCGTGAACGACGACGGTCTTTTGTCGCCGGGTGATCTGCGCAAGATAAGCGACTACGTGCGTGCCAATTCAGACCTGTACGATCTTTTCGTAGACGGGCACGGCGACGACGAAGGCAATGAGGAAACCGGATTTCACCTTGTGCAGGGTGATGGCGGGTCGCTGCGCTTTCAGGGCCGCCAGTTCATCAATACGACAGCTGATGCGATCTATCACTTCGGCTTTGCCATCGCGAATGGCCGGTTTCGCAACGAGGATGGTGATGAAAACGAACGTGTCGCCGATGTCGCGGGATGGCTGAATTACTTTTTGAATGGAAAGAACGTTGTCTGGGGAGGGTCCGGTGATGACACCTTGAAATCCGGCGACTACTCCGAAGTGTTTGCTGATGCCCGCAACGAAGTATTCAAGGGCGGTGACGGCAATGACAAGATCTGGGCAGGTGACGGCCGTGACACCGTGCGCGGCGACGAAGGCCATGACCAGTCTGGGGGCGGGGATGGCAACGACCTGATGTATGGCGGGTCTGGCAACGACAAATTCAATGGCGAAGACGATAACGACAAGGTCTATGGCGGCACCGGCCTTGATACGGTTTCCGGCGGTGATGGCGATGACCGCGTTTATGGCGGTGGCAATTCGGATGAAGTCTATGGTGGTTGGGGCGATGATCGCCTTTATGGCGGAACAGCGCATGACAAGGTCGCCGGGGGTCAGGGTGACGACTATTTAGACGGCGGCAGCGGGAACGACAGCCTTTGGGGCGAAGAAGGCCGTGACCGGATTGCCGGTGGCGACGGGGATGACCGGATCGGCGGCGGAGAGGGGAGTGACATCCTTGCTGGCAAGGACGGCGACGACGTGATCGGCGGCGACACGGGTCGCGACCGGATCTATGGCGGCGACGGACATGACGAACTTTACGGTGGTGACTCAGAAGACATGATCCGTGGCGGCGAAGGCAATGATCGCGCCGGCGGTGGCGATGGCTTCGATGACATCGAAGGCGGTCGCGGCAATGACTCGCTCCACGGGGATGACGGCGACGACCGGATCGTCGGCGAAATAGGTCGCGACGAACTTTTCGGTGGCAACGGTCACGACAGGATGGCGGGCAACACGAACCATGACGAACTTCACGGGGGCGACGGTAATGACCGCATGTATGGCGGGACGGGCGATGATACGCTGACGGGTGGCAGCGGTCGGGACGTCTTTTACGGCGGTGAGGGTGCCGACACGCTACAAGGTTGGGAAAGCGGTGAACATCGCGATACCTTCGTGTTCCGTCCTGGCGATACTGGCGTATCGCGTGATGAACGTGATGTCATCAAAGGCTTTCAAAGCGGAACCGACAAAATCGACCTCAGCGCGTTCGATAACCTCGGGTTCATCGGGAACGCCGACTTCTACGGCAACGGAATCGCGCAGGTGCGTTTTGACGACGGTTTCCTGAAGATCGACAACAATGGTAACGGCCGAACGGACCACATTATCGAAGTAACCCATATGGGCACGTTGCAAACCGACGATTTCATTCTCTAGCAGTCGCAGTGCGTTCAAAGATTTCGTGACATGCCGTTGTTGTTCTGTGGCGTGGTGACTAAGTTGCCCCGACAGAACACCGACAGGACTGGAATCGCGACATGGCTTTTGACTACGACCTTTTTGTCATCGGTGGCGGTTCCGGCGGAGTAAGAGCGGCGCGAGTCGCATCCTCGGGTGGGGCAAAGGTCGCACTTGCCGAAGAATACCGCATGGGCGGCACCTGCGTGATCCGGGGCTGCGTGCCCAAGAAGCTGATGGTTTTTGCCAGCGGCTATCCCGCAGCGGTCGAAGATGCGCAGGCATTTGGTTGGGATGCCAGCATCGGTAATTTTGACTGGCCCGCATTCCGATCGAAACTGCATGATGAACTTGACCGGCTCGAAGGGGTCTATCGCAAACTTCTGAACAGTTCCGATGTCGAGATTTTCGATGCCCGCGCGACGCTGAAAGATGCGCATACCGTGCAGGTCGGCGACAAGACGGTCACTGCCAAGCACGTATTGGTTGCAACCGGTGGTCATCCGGTGCGACCCGATCTGCCAAACGCTGATTTGGGGATCGTGTCCAACGACATCTTCCTGATGGAGGAAAAGCCAAAATCAATTCTGATCATCGGCGGCGGTTACATCGCGTGTGAATTTGCGTGCATTCTCAACGGGCTTGGCGTGGAAGTGACGCAATACTATCGCGGGGCCCAGATCCTGCGCGGCTTTGACGACGAAGCGCGCGGACTTCTGGCAGAGTCGATGAACGCGCATGGCATCGATGTGCACCTTGGAACAGATATCGTCGAAATGGCCCCCGCAGATGAGCGCAACGACGACCCGACTCCGACAGGATCGGATGCGACGATGGGCGCAAGTGCGCAACATGCCAAAGACATCTCTGAAAACCCGAAAAGTGACACCCGCGAAAAGGCCAAAGGCCCGATCTGGGTCAAGGCCACCAACGGAACAGAGCGAGTCTTCGACCACGTGCTGTTCGCCACAGGTCGGGCACCAAACACCGGCAACATGGGACTGGAGGAAGCAGGCGTCGAACTGGGGCGGGGTGGCGAGGTTGTCGTCGATGAATACAGCCAGAGCAAGGTGCCATCGATCTATGCCATCGGAGACGTCACAAACCGTGTGCAGCTTACTCCGGTCGCGATCCGCGAAGCGATGGCATTCGTGGAAACCGTGTTCAAGGGCAACCCGACACCGATTGATCACGACCTGATCCCGTCTGCCGTGTTCACGCAGCCCGAACTTGGCACAATCGGAAAAACAGAGGAGCAAGCCCGCGACGAAGGCCCGATAGAGGTCTATTGTACCAGCTTCAAGCCGATGCAGCAGGCGTTTGCCGGTCGCAGTGATCGCGTACTGATGAAACTCATCGTTTGCCAGGACACCCGCAAGGTGCTTGGCTGTCATATCGTCGCAGAGCACGCGGGAGAAATGATTCAGCTCGCTGGCATCGCAGTCAAGATGGGTGCAACTAAAGAAGACTTTGACGCAGTGGTTGCAGTTCACCCCACAATGGCAGAAGAACTTGTGACGATGAAAGAACCCATGCGAACCGCTTGAAAAAGCGGCTTCAGGGCACATTTTGAATCATGACGGCCCCGTCCGGGGCAATTCAGTAAGGAATTGACTGACAGATGGCAGGTAATAACGGTGGCCCCTGGGGGGGCGGCGGAAACAACGGCGGAAATCGTGGCGATGATGATGATCGGCGGCGCCCGCCGGGTCGTCCCGGCGGCGGTAACGACGGACCTCAGATCCCCGAGATCGACGATCTTGTAAACAAGGGTCGCGAACAGTTGCGCGTCCTGATGGGCGGCGGCAAAGGCGGCGGCGCTGGTGCAGGAAGCGAACCGCCATTCCCGACGAAGATGGTCGTCTTCGGTGGTCTTATATTGCTCTTGTTATTCTGGGCGTGGAACTCGTTCTACCGCGTGAACCCGGAAGAACGCTCGGTAGAGCTGTTCTTCGGTGAGTTTTCCGAAGTTGGGGAACCTGGCCTTAACTTTGCGCCTTGGCCCGTCGTGACCTACGAAAAAGTTCCGGTCACGCAGGAACAACGGATCGACATCGGTACGTCCACCACCGGGCAGGACGCCGGTCTGATGCTGACGGGCGATGAAAACATCGTGGATATCGACTTTCAGGTCGTGTGGAACATTATCGATCCCGCGCGGTACCGGTTCACGCTGGCCGATCCGGAACGCACGATCCGTGCCGTGTCTGAATCTGCCATGCGCGAAATTATCGCCCAATCAGAGCTGACGCCAATTCTGAACACCAACCGTGGTGCGATCGCTGAACGGCTGCAATCGCTCATCCAATCGACACTTGATGAATACGATAGCGGCGTGAACATCGTCCGCGTGAACTTCAACAAGGCGGAAGCGCCTGACATTCAGGTAGAAGTCACTGCCATGAATGACAGTGGCGATATGGTCACCATGCGCCGCTCTCCCTTTGATGCGTTCCGTGAAGTACAGAACGCCCAACAGGAACGCGTCCGTTTACAAAACGTCGCTGACGCATATGCCAACCGGGTCGTTGCCGAAGCCCGCGGTGAAGCTGCGGCCATTCTTGAAGAAGCCGAAGGATATCGCGCTGAGGTGGTCAACAATGCATTGGGTGAAGCCTCGCGTTTCTCGGCCGTACTTGAACAGTATGAACTGGCCCCTGAGGTAACGCGCAAGCGGATTTACCTTGAGACGATGGAACGTGTCCTGGGCGGCGTCGATCTGATCCTGCTTGATGAAACAGGCGGCGAGGGAAGCCAGAGCGTCGTGCCATACCTCCCGCTTAACGAACTACGCCGCTCCGGAGGGTCGAACTGATGAACCGCTCACTTCTACTTCTGCCACTTCTGGCAATTCTGATCTTCGTGGGCTTGTCATCCCTGTTCATCGTGGACGAACGTGAAAAGGCGCTGGTATTGCGCTTTGGTCGTGTCGTTCAGGTGCAGGAAGAGCCGGGCCTTGCCTTCAAGGCACCGTTTATCGACGAAGTCGTGCGGTATTCCGACCTGATCTTGTCCCGTGACCCCGATCCGATCCGGGTTACGCCGGAAGACCAGCGCATCCTGATCGTTGATGCTTTCGCGCGTTATCGCATCGAAAATGTCACCAAGTTCCGTCAGGCCGTCGGTGCCGGCGGTCAGCAGAACGCTGAACGCTCGCTTGATCTGGTTCTGGACGACAGTATCCGTGAGGTGCTGGGTTCGGTGACGTCAAACGACATCCTGTCGGTCGATCGTGTGACGCTGATGAACCGTATTCGTGATCGTGCGGATGCGCGGGCCGAAAACCTTGGTCTGACCATCATCGACGTCCGTCTGAAGCGCACCGACCTGCCGCAGGAAAACCAAACGGCAACATTTGCCCGTATGATCGCTGAACGGGACGAGGAAGCCGCAGATTTGCGCGCGCGTGGTCGTGAGGCCCAGCAGGCCATTCAGGCTGCCGCTGACAGGACCGTGGTCGAACTTGAATCTGATGCGAATCGTCAGTCGCTGATCATTCGTGGTGAGGCAGATGCGGAACGAAACCGGATTTTTGCAGATTCCTTCGGTGCGGACCCGGAATTCTTTGAATTCTACCGGTCGATGGAAGCTTACGGCAAATCATTGACCCCCGGAAACTCCACGATGGTCCTTTCACCAGATAGTGAATTCTTCAATTATCTGAAATCTGATCAGGGACTCGCTGCATCTGAATGATCATAGGTTACATCATTCTGGCCCTCGGGTTGGTCTTGATCGTCGAGGGGCTGGTGTACGCACTGGCCCCTTCGCTTGTCGAAGATCTGCTTGCAGCACTTCGCAACCTGAGCCTTGAACAACGTCGGATCGTCGGAGTCGTCGCCTTGGCCAGCGGTGTGGCGCTGGTTTGGATTGCGGCGACAGTCCTCCCGGGCATATAAATCAGGTTAAATACCCCTGCGTCATGTCACGAAGAATGCACATATCATTCACGCGGGCTTGAACGAGGTTTGAGTTGCGTCTTTGTCGTCCTACATTCACTTTCAGGAAATCACTGAAATCCAAAGGAGCTTGCCGTGAAATCCCAGGCAATCGCACTTCAATCACGACCCGCTGACAGCACCGGGCCACTTGCAAGCCTGCTGGCTGCCCTCACGCTGGCACTTGCACTTCTGTTCGCCCAAGCCATGCCGGGTTACGCGCAACAGCGCCCCGAAACATTCGCCGATCTGGCCGAGCAGATTAGCCCGGCCGTGGTCAATATCACGACCTCGACTACTGTTGCAGGTCGCACCGGCCCGCAAGGCATTGTCCCCGAAGGATCTCCGTTCGAGGATTTCTTCAACGACCTTGATCGCGGTGACGGTGATCGCCAGCGCCGCTCATCCGCGCTTGGCTCCGGTTTCGTCATTTCCGCTGACGGCTATATCGTCACCAACAATCACGTGATCGAGGGTGCTGACGAAATCCTGATCGAATTCTTTCCGGGTGGCGAAGAAGCTGTGCCTGCCGAATTGGTCGGAACCGATCCCAACACCGATATCGCCGTGCTGAAGGTTGATCTGGAAGACCTGCCATATGTGGAGTTCGGAGACAGCAATTCCGAAGGTGCCCGCGTTGGTGACTGGGTCATGGCCATGGGCAACCCGCTGGGGCAGGGCTTTTCTGTATCCGCAGGCATCGTCTCGGCCCGCAACCGGTCGCTGCAAGGCACTTATGACGACTACATCCAGACGGATGCCGCGATCAACCGCGGTAACTCCGGCGGCCCGCTGTTCAATATGGATGGTGAAGTCATTGGCG
Source organism: Cognatiyoonia koreensis (assembly GCF_900109295.1). Classification (NCBI taxonomy): domain Bacteria; kingdom Pseudomonadati; phylum Pseudomonadota; class Alphaproteobacteria; order Rhodobacterales; family Paracoccaceae; genus Cognatiyoonia; species Cognatiyoonia koreensis. The sequence continues at coordinate 1,678,512 of NZ_FOIZ01000001.1, read as the reverse complement.
TGAACACGGCAATCCTGTCTCCGAACGGTGGTTCCATCGGCATCGGCTTCGCGATGTCCTCTGCCGTTGTGACAAACGTTGTCGACCAGCTGATCGAGTTCGGTGAAACCCGCCGGGGCTGGCTTGGTGTTCGTATTCAGGATGTGACGCCTGATATGGTCGATGCCATTGAAGGACTGGAATCCGCACGTGGCGCATTGGTCACTGATGTCCCAGCAGGTCCAGCGCTTGATGCGGGCATGCTTGCCGGTGACGTGATCACGACCTTTGACGAGATTGAAATCGAAGACACCCGCGAACTGGTGCGCATCGTCGGCAATTCGCCGGTCGGTAAAGAAGTCCCCGTCATCGTTCTACGTGACGGTGAAACGGAAGCGCTGACCGTGGTTCTGGGTCGCCGTGAAACATCCGAAGCGGTTGCCTTTCCGGCATCCGATGAGTCAACGGAGTCCCCTGAAGAAGCGGAAATCCTTGGCCTGACGTTGTCACCGATAACGGAAGAGCTGACCGAGCAGTACGGGCTTTCCGCTGATGAAGGTCTGGTCATCACGTCAATTGATCCGGACTCCGAAGCGGCATCCAAAGGCCTTCTCGAAGGTGATCTGATCACCGAAGCCGGCCAGCAGAAGATTACCTCTGTCGAGGATTTCGAGGCCCGCATCGAGGAAGCACGGGACGCTGGTCGCAAGTCGCTCTTGTTGCTGGTGCGCCGTGGCGGAGACCCGCGCTTCGTGGCGCTTGTTCTCGAAGAATAAGCCCACCTCACAACACAAACAAAAGGCGCGACCTTCGGGACGCGCCTTTTCCCTTGGGACTAGAGGCTGTCGCGCTCCACGGCAAGCACGCCAAGCTGTCGCGCTGTGCTGACGGCAAGATAGGGGCTGTCGATGCCTTGTTCCCGCTGGAACCGCTGCACGGCAAGGCCCGTAGCAGTGTCATACTGTCCATTTACCGCGCCGCTGTAGGCGCGTCGCGTGATCATTGCTCTTTGCAGCGTTGCGACAAAGGCAGGGGTCAATGCAGGGGGGCAGACGGTTTCAAACCGTTCACCGTCACCCACGGTATTGGTCGCGGGTCGCGACACATTGCGGAAGACGGCAGGTGACACCACGACGCCGTTGCGATCTTTGACCGCCGGCGCAACTTCAAGCAATTCCTCGATCACGACTGTTTCGGTTGGTCCTGCGGTCTTTGCAAAGCACGCGCCAGAGGTCGAGGTTTCAATCGCACCAAGCGTGATAACCTCGTCTGCGCTGCTTTGTGTGGGCTGCTCGACGCCGGGCTGCGGGCCACAGGCCGTCAGGGCAATCACGCCCAGAACACTGATATATTTTGCGGTCATGGTCTGCTCGGCCACCATAGTTTTGTATGGTTCTAGCGCAATTCAGCGCGTTTCCAAAGCGCACTTGCATCACATCGGCAACATGTTGTCCCCACGGGCACCCAGCAGAGTTGATTTCATGCTGGCAGAGGCCACATCAACTGCTTAGAAACACCGGGACGAAAGCGGATAGGAAAGCTCTGATGGCCAAGATTACATACGTCGAACACGGCGGAACCGAACATGTTGTGGATGTGGCGAATGGCCTGACGGTCATGGAAGGCGCACGCGACAACGGGATTCCCGGGATCGAAGCCGACTGTGGCGGTGCCTGCGCCTGTTCGACGTGCCATGTCTACGTCGACCCAGCTTGGGTGGAAAAACTGCCCGCCAAAGATGCAATGGAAGAAGACATGCTCGATTTCGCTTACGAGCCTGATCCAGAGCGGTCGCGCCTGACATGCCAATTGAAAGTGACGGACGATCTTGACGGCCTGCGGGTGCAGATGCCTGAAAAGCAAATCTGATGCGGATCGCGCTGGCCATTTCGCTTACTGCGATGGCTGGCCCGATTTCTGCCTGCGCGATCTTCCCTGAACCTGATCCGCTTCTTGGCGCGACCTACAACGCCGACGGGACCGAGGCGCTGGTGTGGTATGCCGATCCAAGCGATGCATATCAGCACGGCGTTCTTGGCGATGCGATCGAGGGAACGCGCATCCGGCTGCGCTCCAGCCGCACATGGAACACCTGTGGAGTCTTCTTTGCATGGGCTGGCGAAGACCACGTGTACGAGGATACGGCTCCACGTCTTGCCGACATGGACGGTGACGGGGTTGCCGAAGTGATCGCAGTGCGCAGCAGTGTGTCAAAAGGTGCGCAGCTGATCGTATATGCTGAACCGAACGATCCGATGGAAAATGGCTTTCCAGACATGATGAGCGTAGTTGCGGCGACCCCTTATATTGGAACGGCGAACAGATGGCTGGCACCGATTGGTGCAGCCGATCTGGACGGCGACGGCACGATAGAGATCGCGTATGTGGATCGCCCGCATCTTGCAAAAACGCTCCGCATCGTCAGCATTCAAGGCGATCAGTTGCTTGAAGAGGCTGCTTTGCCAGGTGTCACGAACCACCGCATCGGAGAGCGCGACATCGCCGGTGGCGTGCGCGACTGCGGGCAAGGACCGGAAATGATCGTGGCCAGCGCAGACTGGTCCCAACTTCTCGCGGTTACTTATGACGGCAGCTTTCAAACGCGCCAGATTGGAACGGACACCAGCCGCTCTGCCTTTGTTGCCGCGATTGCTTGTCAGTAAGCAAACGCGCTTGCGACGACCAACGCGACAATTTCGCAAACCTGTTGTGTGGCCCCAAGGATATCGCCGGTCTGCCCGTTGATCTTGCGACGGGCAATCATGCCACATAGTGCAGCGGCAATAGTCACGCTGATGACCATAAGGATGGCTGCTGCGGGATGACCGACCAGCAACCCGAACAAAAGCGTGGCACTGATCGCAATCGCCAAGGCAAACCACATTGATTTGACCGGTACGTGTCCGACGCTTCTGCTTAGCCCGCGACCGCGCGCGTTGGGCAGATGATGCATCAGCGTCACCATTGCAGCGCGCGACAATCCTGCTGCACCAACAACCGCCAGCGCAAATAGTGGGGTCAGGGCAAGTTCGGCCAAAGCCGCAACCTTGATAAGGAATGCCAAGAGTAACGCGCAAACACCGTAGACGCCGATGCGACTGTCTTTCATGATTTCCAGACGCCGCTCGATTGTCCAACCACCCCAAAGGCCATCAACGGCATCGGCGAGCCCGTCTTCGTGCATGGCGCCGGTCACGACAACGTTGAAAGCCAACATGAAAATCAACGCGACCAGTGGCGGCAAGCCGATAACTTGGCAAAGCGTGAACAGAAGCAGGCCAAGACCACCAAGGATCAAGCCGACGACAGGATAGGCCCAGGCCGACACGGCACTGCGCGCCATGGCGACATCGGGATCCAAGGCGACGGGAACGCGGGTCAGAAGACCGAAGGCAGTCGCGATATCGTGGACCCAAACGGGCGTTGCGGGTTTTTGTCCCATGTGGTCGTTGTTGTCCTTTTCTTCCCAAACTTCATCGTTAGACAGGTGCAAGGACTTCTGCAACGAGGACATAGATGACGGCCGCTTTCGATACCCTTGATTCATTTCGCACCATCCTTGCCGCGCAGACGGTGGTAGACAGCGACGCAATCGCCGGTGCGAACCAGCGCAATGGCCAACTGACCAAACCGCCGGGGGCACTTGGACGCCTTGAGGATCTCGCGATATGGTATGCGGGCTGGCGCGGCAATCCGAAGCCGACCCTTGAACATCCGCAGGTCGTCATTTTTGCAGGCAACCACGGCGTTTGTGCGCAAGGCGTTTCCGCATTTCCTGCAGAAGTCACAGCACAGATGGTTGCCAATTTCGAACATGGCGGTGCCGCGATCAATCAGCTGTCCAAAACCTTTGGCGCGAAGATGACCGTCTACGCAATGGCGCTTGATACGCCCACCGCCGATTTCACGACCGCCCCCGCCATGACCGAGGCAGAGGTTGTCACGGCTCTGCAAACCGGCTGGAACGCGGTTGATCCTGAGTCAGATCTGCTTGTTGCCGGCGAAATGGGTATCGGCAACACGACAGCCGCTGCTGCGTTGGCCTGCGCCCTTCTTGGCGGCAACGCGGCGGATTGGACGGGGCGTGGCACTGGCGTTGATGACGCTGGCCTGGCCCGCAAGACAGAGGCGGTCGCCAAGGCGCTTATGCTGCATGACACGTCTGACCCACTCGAAGCTTTGCGCTGCGTCGGCGGTCGCGAGCTTGCCGGGATCGTCGGTGCGATTGCTGCGGCGCGAACGCATCGCATCCCCGTCATCTTGGATGGCTTCATCTGCACATCCGCTGCCGCTGTCCTGTTCAAGGCCTGCGATGGTGCGCTTGATCATACGGTCGCGGGGCATCTTTCCGCAGAAGGCGCGCACAGGCGTCTGTTGAAAGAGCTGGGCAAGGAACCACTGCTGAACTTCGGCCTGCGCCTTGGCGAGGGGTCCGGTGCAGCTTTGGCGATTGGAATTCTGCAAGCTGCGGTCGCGTGCCATTCCGGCATGGCAACCTTCGCCGAAGCAGGGGTCAGCGACGGATAAAGCGTCAGCGTTCGGCTTACTCTGCCGCCTTCTTGTTGCTATTCGCTTGGACGTTTGCCGCAAGGGCCGTTTCAAGTTCGTTGTTCAACTCTTTCGCGCGGGCGACATATTCCGGATTATCCGTGACCGGCACCCCCGGCTTCCAAAGGGCCGCAAGTTCCTTCAGCCCTTCACGGTCGTGGTGGTAAAAGGTCGTTTCCGCCTCTGCCGCTTCGTATTCCGTCAAACCCATGTTCTCAAGAACGTAACGTCCCGCACGCAGCGAGCTATCAAACATCTCGCGTACGATGTCGTCTGCGCCAGCACTGTAAAGTTCATAGACATGCACGCGGTCATGCGCACGTGCGACGATGTGCATATTCGGTCGCTGCTTTCGGGCATAGGCGACAAGCCGGTTCGCGGCCGCCCGATCATCAAGTGCAACGACAAGCACACGCGCATCCTGCAAGCCTGCTGCATTCAATAGATCAGGACGGGATGGATCGCCAAAGAAGCCACGGAAACCGAATTTGCGCATCATCTGCACGGTCGGCAGATCGTTGTCGATCACCACGGTCTTGAACCCGGCACTTTGCACCAACCGGTTCACGATCTGACCAAAGCGCCCGATTCCAGCGATGATGACGGGGCCGACCTCGTCAATCTCGTCCTCTTCCGCGTCCGGATCATCTGTCATGCGACGGCTTAGCCAGTCGTATGCGATGAACAGCAACGGCGTAATCAACATCGACAGGGCGATGACGAGAAGCAGTATATTTGACAGCCCCGCATTCAGCACGCCCTGTTGCGACGAAAAGGACACCAGCACGAAACCGAATTCACCGGCCTGCGCCAGACCAAGCGTGAACAGCCAGCGATCCTTGCCCTTGATCTTGAAGATCACGGCAAGCGCAAACAGGATGACGCCCTTGATCAGCATCATCCCGACGGTCAGCCCGAGGATACGCCCGGGTTCATTGAACAACAGGCCGAAATTGATGCCTGCTCCCACGGTGATAAAGAACAAGCCAAGCAGTAAACCCTTGAACGGCTCAAGGTCGCTTTCCAGCTCATGCCGGAATTCAGAGTTCGCAAGCACCACACCGGCAAGAAAGGTGCCAAGCGCCGGCGACAAGCCGACCAAAGACATCAGCACCGCAATCGACACAACCATCAAAAGGGCCAGTGCCGTATACATCTCCCGCAGGCGTGCATGGTGGATATAGCGAAAGACTGGGCGCGTCAGATAGACGCCGACCAGAATGATCGCCGCAACCGCGCCTACCGTCACAAGCGTCACACCCCAACCGGGCAGACCTTCAACGAGGCTCATGGTATGGTGGGCTTCGTCTTCGGCCGCGCGCTCTAGTGATCCATCAGCAGTAATGCGCATCGGTGATGTGACGACCAGCAATGGCAGCAAGGCCAGCATCGGGATAACAGCAATATCCTGCGACAACAGGACAGAGAATGTCGAACGTCCGCCGCTGGTCTGCATCAGGCCTTTCTCGGACAGGGTTTGCAGGACGATGGCAGTAGACGAAAGGGCGAAGATCATGCCGATGGCGATCCCGACTTCCCATTCATATCCCAAAGCCATGGCACCCGTGGTGATCAGGACCATCGTGATGGTGATCTGCAGGCCACCAAGCCCAAGCAGCTTGTGGCGCATATCCCAAAGTGCACGCGGTTCCAGTTCGAGCCCAATCAGGAAAAGCATGACGACGACGCCGAATTCGGCGAAATGCTGGATGTCCTTGGCCTCTGTCCCGACCAGACCGGTCAGCGGACCAATAACGATCCCGGCAAGCAGATATCCAAGAACCGAACCAAGTCCCAGACGGGCCGCCAGCGGCACCGCAATGACGGCGGCACCCAGATAGATTGCGGCTTGAAAAAGAAAGGTTTCCATAGTTCTTCTATGCCGCTCAGTTCAGACAACAGCAATGCAGAACTAGCCAGATGGCAGCTGCAGCGCGTAAGTACGTCCACGTTTGACGTAATTGAGTGCGCTGTCGCCAATCGCAGTCACGCGACCGCCGTCAAGGCTACTGCCGACCTCAACCTTAACGTAGCGCCCATTGCCAAGCCGGATCAGTGCGCGACGGTCGTTCGGGCGGCCGTAAACACCAATCAGGTTGATGTCGCGCAGGCGGATCGCATTGTCGACTGTTGCGGCACGTGCCACACCGCCGGGGACGGCACCTGTTGGCTGCGCCGGTGCAGATGAAACTTGTGTCGTGGGGGCAGTCGCAGCCGGAGCCGCTTGCTGTGGTGCAGGCTGCTGCTGTTGTTGTTGTGCAACTGCCGTGGCACGCGCAACAGTGCGGCTGAAATTACTAGGCCGTGATCCGGGGCGCGGTGACGTGGCAATCGCCTGCGCCGTTGCATTCACAATCGGGCTGGGCGGGGCAGATTGGGCAATCGCGGCAATCACGCTGTTGATATCGTTGCTCGGCGTTTCTTCGGCGGGCTCTTCAGCTTCTTCCGGCACGTCTTCAGGGGCCAAGCCATCAGGACGCACGGAAGGCCGGAAACCGGCAAGTGTCGGGTCAGAGATGATCGTTGCGACCACTTCCTCTTGCGCCGGTGCCAGATCACCGGGCCGAACGCTGGGCCGGAAGGTGGCCAGCGAAAGACCGGAGGCAGACAGGATGTCGGTCGGGTTTACGTTGACGACGGCATTTTCAACCGACGGCGGTGCGAGTGCTGCAAAGGCCGTCGGACGCACCGGCGGCACCAGTTGTGGGCGGCCCGTCACAAGGATCACGTCTTCTGCAGTGGCGTCGGACTGATCAGGTTCCTCAATCGCTTCCGCGACATCCGTTTCGTTGACTTGAGGCGCAGGTAACTCTTCGACCGCGGCTTCGTCCTCAGGCGCAAGGTCATCAGGGCGCAAGGGGGGCACGATAGGTGGACGGCCGGCAATCAGGATCAGGCCATTACGGGCAGCCGGGGCCGCGACGGCTGGCTCGGCCGCTGGCGCAGGTGCGGTCACTGGGGTGCCCGGCCGCAATGGCGGCACCGCCTCAGGACGTCCTGCAATCACAATTGCTCCGTCCGGTGTAACCGTGCCTTCTGGTGTGGCTAGAATGAAGCCACGCAAATCACGCGCAAACTCAACGCCAAGGGGCGGTGGATTGGAAGGTGTCGTCAGGGGCGCGTCCGAGAACACGACATGGGAGTCGGGCATCGCTGGCTGCACAATCCTGTCAGCCGCGACAATCGCCGTGGCCTCTGAAAGCCCATCAAGCGTGGTTTCTTCCGGTGTCAGCGGCAGACGGGGCGCGCGTTGGTAGACGCCCGTCGCCGCATAGATACGGTCTGCTTCTGCAGGGCTAAGGACACGTCCGGCTGGCTGGCGCAGCACCGGTGGCGCAGGGGCGACTTCCTGTTCCTGAACGGCGGCGGTTTCTTGCGTCGTCGGGGCCGGCGCGGTCACCTCTGGAGCCTGAATGACAGGTGTCGGTACGTCCGCAGTTTCGATCAACTGCGGTTCACGCTTGAACCAACCCGCAATGCCGTCCTCGGTCAGCGTGTTCGCCCACAACGCCACAAGCAGCATGAAGACCAGCAGGGCTGACATCAAGATCAGCACAAGATACTTCGGCTTGCCACCGATCTCGCTTTTCGGGCGGGCCCCGAAAACGGTCATGTTTTCGGATTCTTTCTTGGCGGCTGTCTTGCGACTTTCCTTGACGGGCGCTTCCGCTTCACGCGGCGGGGCTGTCAACGGGCGACGCTCGGCGCGGTCGATGGTGATGCGCGGCGTGACAACCGGCGTATCCGCACCGTCTGTGGCACGGATGGAACTGAATTCGGTCGCCTCACCCGGAGCATCCGGCACGACGGCGGCACCAATCGTGGGGGCAGGGGCAACGTCAGTGCCTTCGGACGCACGAATGGATGTGAATGGTGCGGTCTTGGGGGCAGCAGACATGACCGGCGGTTCGGACGGTTTTGCCGAAAGAACCGGCGGCTCTTTACGGCGCGTGAAGAGCGGTTCAATCTCTGGCTCTGGCTCTGGCTCTGGCTCTGGTTCTGGCTCTGGCTCTGGCTTTGACGTGAGAGCAGTTTCCTGCAGTGCCTCGTCTTCGTCTACTTCAGTGTCTTTAATTTGCGCTGCGTCGTCCTGTTCGCCGGCAATGTCATCGGGTTCTGAACTGCGATGGCGCGAACTGAAAACGACGTCCGCGTTCTCTGCCGGGGCGTCATCGGGTTCAAGCATCAAAGGCGTGACAGGCGTACTTTCGGACGTGTCATCGCTCTCAACGGCCGACACTTCGCTGGTGGGTTCATCATTACCGACAATTCCGGGGGCGGGCATGGCAACCGAGCCGATGACAACGACCGGATTGTCATCGCGCGCGACTGGAGTGCTATTGCCAAGAATGCCCTTGGACGCCTTCGTCGGTCCGAAAAAGACCTCTGTGCTAAACGTGAACGGGGGCGCGACCGCAGCGAAACAAACCGGCGCAAACGCATGTTCGGTGGCAAAGGCCTCGGCTTCGTCCAGGGTCTCGCGGGCGACAGCGGCGATATGGGTGCGCCCGCCGGTGCGGTCAAAATCAATCGCAAGATCGTGGATGCTATAGGGGGTCTGCCCGTCCAGCGCGTGGTGGACATCGTCCAGATCGGTCTGCGTGCTGTCGATCGCGGTATACTTGATTTGTTCGTTCGGGATCAGCAGTTTTGTGCGCAATCCAGCGGGGTCAAGCTCTAGCGCAGTCTTGCGCAGTACCTTCAAAGCACCTGATAAATCGGTGTTATCCAGCGCAACTTCGCCGACCAAATGCCACCCGCCCGTCACCCGATGCAACAGACGGATGCCTTCAAACGAAAGCGATAGGGCAAAATTAGGCGTCATATGATGGCCTTAGCATCGAAACCTGTGGCGAAAAACTGCTAATTTCCGCTCGTCACTAACTAGCGCAGTTTCCCGCGCAGGCCAAGGAGTTTGCCCGCCGGATCAACCGGCGGGCAAGGCACTATCAGGCTGTCGCCTTGGACAGCGCCTGATCAAGATCGGCGATAAGATCGTCGGCGTCTTCGATTCCAATGGACAGACGCACGATATTCGGACCGGCTCCTGCGGCCTCTTGCTGTTCAGCCGTCAACTGGCGATGGGTCGTCGAGGCCGAGTGGATAATCAGCGACCGCGCATCGCCAAGGTTGGCGACGTGGCTGAAAATCTCAAGACTATCAACGAGTTTGATACAAGCGTCATAGCCACCCTTGACCGCCACAGTGAACAGCGCGCCAGCACCGCGCGGGCAAAGTTTCTTGCCAAGCTTGTAGTAAGGCGAACTTTCCAGCCCGGCATAGGTGACGTAATCGATGCGGTCATCCGCCTCCAGCCACTTGGCGATCTTTTCGGCGTTCTCGACATGGCGATCCATCCGCAGCGACAGTGTCTCGATGCCCATCAGCGTATAGTGTGCCGCCTGCGGGTTCAGAGTCATGCCCAGATCGCGAAGACCGATTGCGATACCATGGAAGGTGAAGGCCAATGGGCCAAAGGTCTCGGCAAATTTCATGCCGTGATAGGCAGGTTCTGGCTGGGACAGGGACGGAAACTTATCGTTCGCGGCCCAATCGAATTTGCCGCTGTCAACGACACAGCCACCTGTCACGGTGCCATTGCCGGTCAGATATTTCGTAGTCGAGTGAACGACCAGCGTCGCACCATGTTCGATCGGGCGGACAAGATAGGGGGTCGCTGTCGTGTTATCGACGATCAGGGGGATACCCGCCTCGTCAGAAATTGCGCTGATGGCATCAAGATCGGTGATATGGCCGCCCGGATTCGCAATGGCCTCGCAGAAAATCGCGCGGGTGTTGTCGTCGATGGCATTCGCGACAGCCTTGTGATCGTCCATATCCACGAACTTGGCCGACCAGCCAAAGCGCTTGATCGTCTGGCTGAACTGCGTGATCGTCCCGCCGTAAAGGCGCGACGAGGCCACGATATTCATCCCCGGTTGCATCAAGGGAAACAGTGCCATGATCTGCGCGGCATGGCCGGACGAACAGCAGACGCCGCCGACGCCACCTTCCAATGTTGCAATGCGTTCCTGAAGCGCTGCAACAGTCGGATTGGTCAGGCGCGAATAGATATAGCCGACCTCTTGCAGATTGAACAAAGCGGCGGCGTGATCGGCATCACGAAACACATAAGCCGTGCTTTGATAGATCGGCACCTGGCGCGCGCCAGTCGCTGGATCGGGGCGTGCGCCCGCGTGGATTTGCAATGTATCAAAACCGTAGGATGGTCCGTCGGTCATGGTAGTTCCCCCTTGGAAAGTTGTTGAGCGCAGGTCTAGATGGTTTCGAATGCAGCCTCAACGGCTGACCTGCAAATGAGGAAACAACATGCCACACCCGTTCCATTTCGCTTTCCACGTTCGGGATTTGGACGAAGCACGGGAATTCTATTCCGACGGGCTCGGCGCGGCAGAAGGTCGGTCGTCCGACACATGGGTTGATTTTGATTTTTTTGGTCACCAGCTCAGCCTCCATCTGGGAGAGCCGTTCGCGAACGCGCCGACCGGCAAGGTGGGGGACCACATGGTGCCGATGCCGCACTTCGGGGTCGTGCTGCCCCTGTCGGACTGGAATTCCCTCGCAGGTCGGCTGGAAGAGCGCCAGACAGATTTCATCATCGCCCCCTCTGTGCGTTTCAAGGGGGAACCGGGTGAACAATGGACGATGTTCTTCCGCGACCCGTCAGGGAATCCGATCGAAGTGAAAGGCTTTGCGGACAGCGCCGGAATTTTCGCGCAATAGCGCCTAGCGCATCCAGAAACCGGCAGATTTGATCTTGTTCCGGATTTGCTGTTCCTTCACCGGCAGGTTGTCACGGTCGAACATATCACGCACCTTGCGGCCGCGCGCCTGATAGATCATGCGCTTGAACGGCTCGTATTGCTTGAGGTGCTTCTTGATCTTGTTGGGCGCGGCGACAGCTTCCATCGTATTGACGGGGTGATCTGCCTCGCGAGCGTAAAACAGGGGCAAAAGCCTGTAATGGCAGGTCACGTCACCATCAAGACCCGACAGTTCAGGCCCCGGACGCCCGCCGCCAAGCGCGTGAATCACCAGCGGTAGAACGATTTGGTCAAGCCACGGATCAAGCGGTTGGATTACCATTTCCGGGGTCGGACTGTCGCGCACGGAAAGTGCGTAATCAAGGAACAGCGCGCCAAAGACAGCCGGATCAGCCCCGAAAAACCACCCGGCGTTGAAGTAAAGATAACGTTTCCAGTATTCGTCAGGCTGCGACAGGTCGAGCGTGCTTTCGAATTCGAGCCCGAACTTGTCATAGAGCGATTTCCAGATCGCGGTGTAGCCGGGCCAATAAAGCTCTTCGACGGGCCAGGTCCCTTCGCGTTTCATCGATGCGGCAGGTTGCTCGAAATCGAATGTTACTGACATGATGTCACCAACGATGACAGTGTCCGTATCAAAAAAGACGAAGGGTTCGCCGGGCGGTAAGGTAGTCAACCCTTCGATTTTGTTACCGTAGGGATAGCTCTCACCAAAGTGCTTGCTTTCAAAACCAACGACTTCCGCGCCCATGCTTTCCAGCAAGGCGCGGATGTCCGACGACATGCGTGGGTCCTTGCGCCACAGCGGGCCGGGCTGGGGTTCGGCCACGATCAAACGGCCGTCGAACGTCGGTGACATTTCGCGCAAAGAGGCCACAAACAGCACGGCTTCGTACTGCAACCGTCCGCCCTGACCGACGATCATGATGTTGAAAGGCTGGCGTGATGCCTTTTTTCCCGCCATAGTTTCACTGCCCCACGGATATTTTGGGCAGAGTATAAGGGGGCCGCAACTTGTTGACGACACCGCATTTGCAGGAGCAGATATGTTTGATCTTTATGTGCCATTTCTGATCGGAACCGCCATGGGCATCTCGCCGGAAGAAGCGGCATCTGTGGCGGAACCAGCGGCCATTGTGGTCATGGAAGGATCAAACAACGACGCAGCCACCCGCGTGCCGGAAGAACAGATTCCGCTGGGCAAATACACCACAGCGCTTGAGGTTAAGCCGATCCTTGGCATGACGAAATCGAACTGGGTGGCCGTGCGTGATTTCAACGGGCAGGACTTGCTCTACTTTACGCATCTTCTGGCATGGCGCTGCGGGATGTGGGACATCAAGTATGGCCTGAACGGAGAGGACGCGACGCAAACCGTGCCGATGGAGCCCTGTCACGAAGACCTCGCCGCGCCGAATTCTCTTGTCGAAATCGAAGACTATCTGCCCTACGTCACGCTGCCTGCAGGATCAGTAGAGTCTGTCTATGTGGAAATCACCTATGACGACGGCACAACGGATTTTGCGCGGTTCAATCGCAACGACATCGCGATCCCCTGACAGCGCATGTTTCGCTGATGTGTGAAAGTGGTGGGCGACCCTGGAATCGAACCAGGCGTGCGTCTCCGCGAGGGAGTTACAGTCCCCTGCCACACCTTGCGGCCTGTCGCCCACTGGCGTGCTGATTAGCGGCGGGGGCAGGGGGCGTCAACTGGAAATGTCCGCAAGATCGGCTGCAATCCCGACGGACCAAGCAGGACCAACCACAGTCTCATTCCGGGACTGGCCAAGAGATATAAGATCACGCATTCCTACCCACTTTTCGACAAGTATCGTCCTCTTGATGATCCCGCTGGCCTTCACACTGGCGATGGTGTCCGGTATCGCGAACGTGTACGCGCGCTTAATGCGCCTGACAGGATGGTGACGGCATGAAAAAGCCAAAGTGGGTTGTGGCCAAGGAACAGGCCAAACGGAAATCGGCAGCCGAAACGGTCTGGCTGTTTGGTTTGCATGCGGTGCGCGACGCGCTGCAAAACCCCAAGCGCGAAAAACTGCGTCTGGTCATCACCAAGAACGCGTTGGACAAGCTGGCCGATGCGGTAGCGATAGCCGGAATCGAACCTGAAATGTCCGACCCGCGCAAATTCGCTGCCCCGCTTGATCCGCAATCGGTCCATCAAGGGGCAGCACTTGAGGTCAAGGCGCTGGATTGGGGATCACTGCAGGACATCGCCCTTGGCGACGGCGCGATGCCGCCGCGCATCGTCATGCTGGACCGCGTCACCGATCCGCATAATGTGGGGGCTGTGCTGCGCTCTGCCGAAGTGTTCGGTGCCCGCGCCGTCGTCGCAATGAGCCGGCACGCAGCGCCAGAAACCGGGGCCTTGGCAAAAACCGCGTCCGGTGCGCTGGAACGGCAACCCTATCTGCGGGTGCGCAATCTGGCCGACGCCATCGCTGAATTGCAAAAGCTGGGCTATATGGTGCTAGGCCTTGATGGTGAGGCCGAGATGTCGATCGCCACCGCACTTGAGGGCAAGAAGGACCGCGCTGTTGCACTGGTAATGGGGGCCGAGGGGCCGGGATTGCGCGAAAAGACACGCGAAACCTGCGATCAACTGGTGAAAATCGACGTAGTCGGGCAATTCGGGTCACTCAACGTTTCAAATGCGGCGGCAGTCGCCCTATATGCATCTCAAAGTTAAAGAGACGAGAGATTCATGCCGGCGACCAAAGTTGCAACCTGTTGTTTTTGCGGCACCCGCGCTGCGCTTGTCTTGCGCGGACGCGAGCGCCACGAGTTGGCCTGCAACTCCTGTGGTGCACCACTAAGCGAAATGAAGCAGCTGCATCCCACGCGCCCGTCAGCAACGACGCCTGCACGCCCAGTGCAAAGACAACGTGTTGTTCCTTATGATTCTCATGACCGCTGGTCGGGATCACGCAAGAAGAAACGAAAGTCGCTGAAACGGCGGCTTTTCAGCGAAGTGCTCGACCTGATAGAAGATATCATCGACTGACCGGGTTCTAGTTAACGGCCTGTTCACATTTTCCTGATGAAGTCTTCCGGGAACACATATCGTTCTTATCTGTTATTCATGGAAGCGGGTTCATTGGAACTGATCCGCTTTGACACTGTCCCTCGTTCCAACACTACGCGTCCAGAGTTCCCCCCTCTGGGCGCGTTTTTTCTTATCAGCTAAGCTCGTGTCATGACCTATTCGGATGCTTTCCTCAAAGATGTGCTGCAGCGGGCCAAAACCGTTGCTGTCGTAGGCGTTTCGGCCAATCCCGTGCGCCCCAGCTATTTTGTCGCCCGCTATCTGGGGCTGCGCGGATACCGGGTGATTCCGGTGAATCCCGGCATTGCGGGACAGACGCTCTTGGGTGAAACGGTCTATGGCGACCTTGGCGAGGTGCCGGATCGTGTCGATATGGTTGATATCTTTCGCCGTTCTGACGCCGTGCCACCGATTGTCGACGCTGCTTTGGCACGCTGGCCGGACCTGCAGACAATCTGGATGCAGATCGGTGTCATGCACGCAGAGTCGGCAGCAATTGCAGAAGCTAAGGGGGTGACCGTCATTCAGGACCGCTGCCCAAAGATCGAATATCAGCGCCTGTTCGGAGAGTTGCGCATGGGCGGTTTCGCGACAGGTGTGATTTCGTCCAAACTCTGATCAGACAGGCTGGGCGCTACCGGTTCGCCTTTTCCACAAGTCCAGATGTGCCTTGCCGCTTGGCCAGCACGTCCAACACATCTGCCAGATCGACATCACAGGCGCTCAGCATGACAAGCAGATGGTAAAGCACATCCGCCGCTTCTGATGTAAGCCGTTCACGGTCGCCCTTGACAGCTTCGATGATTGCTTCGATGGATTCTTCACCGAATTTCTCGGCACATTTCTCTACACCCTGTGAAAGCAACTTGGCTGTCCAGCTGCTCTCGGGATCGGCCGTCTTACGGGATTGAATCGTCGCGGCAAGTTCGTTCAGCGTCATTGCAACCTCACAGGAATTCCGGCGTTAGCCATATGCTGCTTGGCCTCTGCGATGGTGTAGGTGCCAAAGTGAAAGATCGACGCAGCCAGCACCGCTGATGCACCGCCTTCGGTGACACCTTCGACAAGATGATCAAGTGTGCCCACGCCGCCTGATGCAATGACCGGCACATTGACGGCATCGCTGACGGCCTTGGTCAACGGCAGGTTGAACCCGGTCTTGGTGCCGTCACGATCCATCGAGGTCAGCAGGATCTCTCCGGCCCCTTTTGCCACGACCGTGCGCGCAAACGCGACGGCGTCGATTCCCGTCGGTTTGCGGCCGCCATGGGTGAAAATCTCCCACTTGCCGGGGCTGACGGTTTTCGCATCGATCGCCACCACGATACATTGGCTGCCAAAGCGCATCGCGGCTTCTGCCACGACGTCGGGGTTGGCGACGGCGGCGGAATTGAAACTGACCTTGTCGGCACCCGCCAGCAAGAGATCTCGCACATCATGATGCGTGCGCACGCCGCCGCCGATGGTCAGCGGCATGAAACATTGTTCAGCCGTGCGCGTGGCCAGATCAAACATTGTGCCACGGTTTTCATGGGTGGCTTTGATGTCCAGAAAGCAAAGCTCGTCCGCGCCGGCGGCGTTATAGGCGATAGCCTGCTCGACCGGATCGCCAGCGTCGATCAGATCGACGAAATTCACGCCTTTCACGGTGCGCCCTTCGGCAACATCAAGGCAGGGGATGATCCGGGTCTTCAACATGGCGTGAGGTTTAGGCGGATTGCCGCGAAAGGGGAAGGGGGCTGTGCTATGCGTTTGATCTGAACACAAAGGAGTCCGTGTCTATGAAATACGTCCTGACCGCCGCGCTATTGGCATTTTCCACCCCTGTTATGGCCGAAGATATGATGAAACCATCCCCAATGTCCGTGTCCGAAACGATCGACGGGCTTGTTGCTGCGGTCGAAGGGGCCGGTGCCACAGTCTTTGCCCGCGTCGACCACACGGCTGGTGCCGCCTCGGTTGATAAGTCGATCCCCGACGCACAGCTCCTGATTTTCGGAAATCCCGCGCTTGGCACGCTTGCGATGGAAGAAGATCTGCGCGCCGGGCTGGTGCTGCCCTTGCGGGTACTGGCCTACGCCGATGCAGACGGGAACACGCAAATGCGTTGGACACCGGCAGAGGACATGTTCGCAGGCCTCGATGTTTCGGATGACGTCATCGCCAAGGTCAACGGCGCGCTGAACGGGTTGACCGACAAGGCACTGGGCGCGAACTAGGCGTCCGGGTCCGGCGGCAGGGCAAGCAGCGATGTCAGCCCTGCGGCCGAAAACAGGATCACGCCATAGATGATGCCCACCAGATAACTCAGGATTGCCAACCCGTTGACGAGGTTTGCGACGCCGTCCGAGATCACCCTGCACTGATTGTAGCTGTAAAGCGCGCTCCCTTCGCAAAAGTAAGGCGGAAGGACAGCGACAACCAGCACGATGAGCAGCCAGGCCCCCCAGAAGACAGCACTGCGGCGCAGAAGCTTTGACAGCCAGCCAATCATCGTTAGCCGTGACCAGAGATAGGCCAAACCGCAGACCAGAATCACGGGTCCATAGACAAAGAAAAAGGCCTGCGCGACACCACTCATTTCAATAATGACAGCGCCTCTGACAGATCAATCGCACCGTCATAAAGCGCACGGCCCGAAATCGCGCCAGCAATCACGCCGGTGTCTTTCAGCGCCTTCAGATCATCCATCGACGACACGCCGCCCGAGGCAATGACCGGAATATCAACGGCCCGCGCCAGCGCTTCGGTCGCGGCAATATTCGGGCCTTTCATCGCACCATCACGCAGAATATCGGTATAGATGATGGCCGCGATGCCTGCATCCTCGAACGATCTTGCAAGGTCCGTCACCTGCACATCGGTTTCTTCCGCCCATCCACGAGTGGCAACAAACCCGTTGCGCGCATCCAGGCCGACAGCAACCTTGCCGGGAAACTCGCGGGCTGCCTCGCGGACAAGGTCGGGGTTTTCGACCGCGACGGTGCCAAGGATGACCCGTGCCAGCCCTTTATCGATCCAGCGGGCGATTGTGGCCATGTCACGGATACCACCCCCCAACTGGGCGGGAACAGGGCACGCCTTCAGAATAGCCTCGACAGGGGCGGCGTTTACGGGCTCACCGGCAAAGGCACCGTTCAGATCGACAAGATGCAACCACGAGCAACCAGCGGCAACGAATTCCTTGGCCTGCGCAGCGGGATCGTCATTGAAAACGGTGGTCTGATCCATGTCACCATGCACAAGGCGCACAGCCTTCCCGTCTTTGAGGTCAATGGCGGGATAAAGGATCATCGGTCAGGCCTTTCGTGTGTTCGCCATCTTTTGCCCCGACACCGGATCGGATGCAACCGACCCAACGTTACGGTTGCCTGACGCGAGGCGCGAGGGCAAAGATTTTCCATCACTCTAGGGAGGAGTAAGAGATGAAGAAGATTCTACTGGCCTTGGTCGCCATCATCGGATTTGCAGGTGCAGCGACAGCACAGGATGCCGCAGTCGGCATCTGGCAGACAGAGGTCGACGACGGGTCGTTCGCCCACATCCAGATGCAGCCTTGCGGCAGCGCGGTTTGCGGTAAGATCCAGCGCACGTTCAACGCTGATGGGTCCGAATACCAGTCGCCTAATATCGGCAAGCAGATTGTGATCAATATGGTGCCGAACGGTGACGGATCCTATGACGGTCAGGTGTTCCGCCCGTCCAACGGCAAGACATACATCGGCAAGATGACAGTATCCGGCAATTCCCTGCGTCTGCAGGGCTGTGTTGCCGGCGGCCTGATCTGCGCCAGCCAGAACTGGGTGCGTGCGGGCTAAGCATTCCCCAGATTGACAACGCAAAGGGCCGTGCAGATCGCACGGCCCTTTTTCGTTTTCAGCAGCGTTCGCGATCTGCAAGGCCGGTGGCGACCAGCAGGCATTTGTCGCGCGCGGCATAGTAATAGCCACGGGCATACCACTGCACGGCCTCGGCTTCGTCACCATCCGCCACCAGATAGGCACCACGCAGATAGCGCCCGGCGTAAAGCAGGTTGGTTTCGGCATCCAGCAACTCGCGCGGGCTGCCGGTAAAACCCATCGACCGCGCCGTCGCTGGCAGGATTTGCATCAGTCCGTAATAGGGTCCGTTGCGGGCACCGGGGCGATAGTCGCTTTCGCGTTGAATGACGCGATGCAGCAGGCTTTCGGGTATGTCATGGACCTTGGCGTATTTCTTGACCAACGCCCGCATCTGAGGCGTTTCGCCGGGATTAAGGGCAACCGCCGCCGGCGCGGATGCTTCAACGACCTCGGCCCGTGGACTACACGCAGCAAGGGCGACGAGAACTGTAATAAGGATGTGTTTTTTCATGGTGGCCGCAAGCTGGCCAAAAAGGGCGAAAAAGGCGAGTCCCTAAGGGGCCCAACGCAGGAAATTGCCGATCATGCGCAAACCGGCGGACTGGCTTTTTTCCGGGTGAAACTGCGCACCAACGATATTGTCACGGGCCACCATCGCGGTCACGGCGCCGCCATAAGCCGCATGTGCCAGAACATCAGCCGGATCAGTGGCTTGCAAGGCAAAGCTGTGCACGAAATAGGCATGATCGCCAGTTTTGACGCCGTCCAGAACCGGGTGCGGGCGGTCAATCACAAGGTCATTCCAACCCATGTGAGGCACCTTCAGATTGGGGGCCGCGATCGGCAGAATATCGCCTGCGATCCAGCCAAACCCGGGGGTCGGTTCATACTCGTGGCCCGTCGTGGCTAGCATCTGCATACCGACGCAGATGCCGAAGAACGGTACACCGCGTCTCTCTACCGAATCGATGATTGCTTCGGCCAGTGCGGACCGGCTGAAAAGCGCGTCGCGGCAGTGTGGAAAGGCCCCGTCACCAGGCAACACGATACGGTCGGCCTTGGCTACCACATCGGCGTCAGACGTTACGACGACGGGCCCCGCATCCACCTCGACGGCCATGCGTTCAAACGCCTTTTGCGCCGAATGCAGATTGCCGCTGTCATAGTCGATCAGGACAGTGGTCATAGGCTGCCTTTGGTGGACGGTATCGCATCCGCCTTGCGCGGGTCAGTCTCAACGGCTTCGCGCAAAGCACGGGCGACCGCCTTGAACGCTGCCTCGGTGATGTGGTGGGCGTTGAAACCGTGCAGCTTGTCGATGTGCAAGGTAATCCCGCCATGGGTGCTGAACGCCTGAAAGAATTCGCGCACCAGCTCTGTGTCGAACGTGCCGATCTTGCCGTAAGGCAGATCAAGGTTGCAGATCAGGTAGGGCCGCGCAGACAGATCCAGCGCACATCGGACCTGCGCGTCATCCATCGCAAGTTGACACGATCCATAACGCCGGATGCCCTTCTTGTCGCCCAACGCGGTCGACAATGCCTGGCCTAGCGCAATTCCCACATCCTCCACCGTGTGGTGATCGTCGATGTGCAGATCACCCGTGGCACGCACCTCCATATCAATCAGCGCATGGCGCGACAGTTGATCCAGCATGTGATCGAAGAAGCCGACACCGGTCTGGTTGTCATAGACGCCTGTGCCATCAAGATTAATGGTCACGGAAATATCCGTCTCGGCGGTCTTGCGGGTAATCGTGGCGGTGCGCATGGGAAACTCCGGCTTGTGTTGCGGCCTTATAGGCAGCAGCAGCGCACACGCCAAGTGGCCGCGCACAGGTGGGCGTGGTCAGAGGCTTCCGCGCCACGTTGAGCGCGGCTATCGCTTGCGGGGCAGGGCGTCGATCATGTCCAGCATCGTGGGCGGTATCTGTGTTTCATCCAGCTTGAAATGATGGGCACCGGAGTCATCGGTAACAGTGATGTCATAGGTGATCGTATCGGCACGGCCCGCAGGCGGGGCCTTTCCGGCGATCTCTGCCAGGGCGCTCGGGGCGAAAGCCGCACATATGCGATCATGTTCCGGTTGCGGCAGATCTTCGACGGTGGCCAGCTTTGTCATGCCCGCAGCCTGAAGCCCGCCAAAACCGCCGCTTGTGCTAATTTCTATCATCATCGCAAGACACCCCGCTACTGTCAGACCGCATCCCATGTCAAAACCCTACTGTCAGATATCAATGCCAACAAGGTTCCAGGCACGCCGCAGCATCATCATCTCATAGCTGCCCGCACCATAAAGTTCGATAGAGGCGTCAAGCGTCTGCGCAGCCCAATCGCCAAAGGTCGCATGGGGATTGTTGATCTTCTGCAAGGCCTTGTACCAGATCTGTCCGGGGCGTTCCCACGCATTGCCACCCAGATACATGCAGTAAAGGTAAAAGGCGTGGTTGGGGATGCCCGAATTAATGTGGACGCCACCGTTATCAGACGTCGTGTTGACGTAGAAATCCATGTGATAGGGCTGCGGATCCTGTCCCAGCAACGCGTCCGAATAAGCGGTGCCCGGTGCTTTCATGGACCGCAAGGCAACACCATTTATATTGGGGCCAAGGATACCTTTGCCGACCAGCCAGTCGGCCTGATAAACGTCCTGCCCCTGACTGCGCTGCTGGGTCATCGCGCCGAACACATCGGCGTAACTTTCGTTCAATGCGCCCGACTGGCCCTGATAAATCAGGCCGCCCGAATGCTGGACAACACCGTGCGAAATTTCATGGGCGATCACCGAAAGCTCTGTGAAGGTCTGGAAGATTTCCCCGTCGCCATCGCCATAAGCCATCTGCTCGCCATTCCAGAACGCGTTGTTGTAATTGCGCCGGTGGTGGACGGTCTGCACGATGGGCATGCCGAAACCGTCGATGGAATTGCGGTCGAATTCTTCGGAATAAAGGTTGAACACATCACCGGCCCCGTCATAGGCGCGGTCAACCTCCTCATCGCCAGTTGCAGCGTCGCCTTCGCCGCGGACCAGATTACCCGGCAGTGCAGCTTTCTCGTCGCCGTCATGAACACGCCGGTCACAGGTGTGGGCATCCGCTGCGCCCAACGCAAGCGCGCGTGATACGAAAGTTCCCGCACCGGCTGCGGTCGGCACGACGCCAGACCCGCTGTGGGCGGCGCGATCCTCGCGGACCGAGTCGGACACCTTCATGAGGCTTTCCGCCATCTTGCGGACAGATTTGTCGCCACGCAGCATCATCACGTCAAGCATATGGGGCGGTACGATACAATTAATCGGGTTATGGCACATACACATGGGCCTTCTCCTTGAAATGAAAAAATGGATTCAATGAATACCGCCAGCTTAGCATGAAACGGGCAAACCGCATAGAAACAGGGTCGGAAAAGCAAAAGGCCGCCCAAGGGCGACCTTTTCTTGCTGACGAACCGGGTATGTCCGTCTGATTGGAGCGGGCGATGAGATTCGAACTCACGACCCTAACCTTGGCAAGGTTATGCTCTACCCCTGAGCTACGCCCGCATCCGTGAAGGCTGATCTATAAAGTGTTCCGCCGCCGCGCAAGTGCAAAATTGCGCTGAATGTTCATTTTGTGGCCGCGGCCCGCGCGATCCCGCCAATCACTTAGAACAAGCGGTGGAGCAGTAGGCCAATTGCAGCGACAAAAATCATCCCCGTCGTCAGCAACATGCCGTAGACGCGGAAAGCCATCACTGGACGCTCTCCCCAAAACCCGACCGCATGCAAAAGACGTCCGGCAAGCAGCGCCATTCCCAGCACAATCGTCGCGACAGCGGGGGCACCGGCCATTTCGACAAGGGCCAAAAGGATCAGCCCAAGCGGGGCGTATTCGGCACAATTGGCCTGCGCGCGCACGCGGGTCTCAAGCGCCTTGTCACCATGATCACCTAGCGAAATCAACTTGGCGCGCCGATAGGCGATCACATGAAAGCTGAGTGCGAGAAATAAAAGCGCGATCAGCGCGGCGAAAACGGATGTGATGGGAAGCATGGTCAATCCTGTAAAGCGTGCAGGGCGACCATGTCATGCACAGGTCGCGATGCAACCCGTCCGGCAAAGTTTCTTCAGCGCAACCAGTCCGTCGGGACGGGCGGGTCGATGAACCGCGCCTTGTAGTGATTCTGCTCGCTCTGGCTCAGCCTGCTGATTACGACCCGCGTCGTGTAATCTCCGTAGAAACGCCCGGCACCCGCGTCGAGGTTCCAGTCCACGATCATGTCGTAGTCAAACGTCACCTGATCGCCGGCATTCAGGCCCGGCATGGCTTCGGGCTGATTGGCCAACAGACCAACGAAATCGGCCCGATCCAGCCTCAGGAACGGGCCGACCCAGATATTCTCGTTGTCGAAATTCCCGCCGCTGACAGGGAACCGCACTTTCACGTATGCGCCTCGCGGGCCAAAACCGTCGGCATCCAGCGCGTTGTTCAAAAACAACGGCAATGACTTGCGTGCCGCCGTGATGGCCGAGTTCATTTCCGGATCATTGGCGTCAAACAGAACGGTGGGATCGGGTTCCGGCAGGACCTCCGCGCCAGCCGCAACAGGCAAGGCAAGAGCCAACCCAAGGACCAACGCACGTGCAATCATTCGAATTCGACCAGCAAATCTTTGGCGTCGATTTGACCACCCGCCGTGATATGGACAGCCTTCACTGTTGCGTCCCGTTCGGCATGAATGCCGGTTTCCATCTTCATCGCTTCGATGGTCAACAGCAGATCGCCTTCCTTGACCTTCTGCCCGGCCTGCACGCCGACCGTAGCAACAACGCCCGGCATCGGCGCACCAATGTGGTTTTCGTTGCCCGGTTCCGCCTTCGGCCGTGTGACCTTGTCAGCGGCGGCGAGGCGGTTCTTGACACGGATTGCACGGGGCTGGCCGTTCAACTCGAAAAAGACCTTGACCTCGCCGTCCTCGTTCATGTCGGAAACAGCCTGCAGGCGAATTTCCAGCGTCTTGCCGGGGTCGATTTCCGCAACGATTTCCTCGCCCGGTTCCATCCCATAAAAGAACGTGCGCGTGGGCAGGGTACGTACGGGGCCGTAAATGCGGTGACGCCCCATGTAATCAAGAAAAACCTTGGGATACATCAGATAGCCATTGAGGTCCTCGTCATCGATCGCCTTGCCTTCCAGAAGGTCGGTCAACTCCGTACGCTTGGCGTCCAGATCGACGGGCGGCAACGATTTGCCGGGGCGTTCCGTGATCGGCGTCTCGCTTTTCAGCACTTTCTTCTGGATCGCTTTCGGCCAGCCACCAGGGGGTTGGCCCAGCGCGCCGCGCATCATTTCGACAACCGAGTCGGGGAAAACAACGTCGGTCTTGGGGTCTTCGACATCCGCGCGGGTCAGGTTCTGGCTGACCATCATCAGAGCCATATCACCGACAACCTTGGAGGATGGCGTCACTTTGACGATATCGCCGAACATCTGGTTAACATCGGCATAGGTCTGCGCGACCTCGTGCCAGCGTTCTTCCAGACCCAGACTGCGCGCCTGCGCCTTGAGGTTGGTGAACTGCCCGCCCGGCATTTCGTGCAAATAGACTTCGGATGCAGGGGCCTGCAGCCCGCTTTCAAACGCCTTGTAGTGTTCGCGCACCTGTTCCCAATAGTTGGAAATCTCGCGGATCGCCTTGATATCAAGGCCGGTATCACGATCCGTGCCTTTCAACGCCTCGACAATCGACCCCAGCGTCGGCTGAGACGTATTGCCCGACAGCGCATCCATCGCCCCATCGACGCAGTCAACGCCAGCGGCAGAGGCAGCCAGTACCGTGGCAATGGCCGCACCGGATGTGTCATGCGTGTGGAAGTGGATCGGCAAGCCGACTTCTTCCTTTAATGCCGTGACAAGCGCTGTCGCGGCGGCGGGTTTGAGCAATCCGGCCATATCCTTCAGGCCCAGCACATGGGCACCGGCTGCCTCAAGATCCTTGGCCATACCGACATAATATTTCAGATCATACTTGGACCGGTCCGGGTCCATCATATCGCCTGTGTAGCAGATGGTGCCTTCGCAGACCTTGTTGGCCTTGATCACAGCGTCCATCGCAATCCGCATGTTTTCGACCCAGTTCAGGCTGTCGAACACACGGAACACATCGACACCGGAAACGGCGGCCTGCCGCACGAATTCCTGCACCACGTTGTCGGGATAGTTGGTGTAGCCGACGCCGTTCGAGGCGCGCAGCAGCATCTGCGTCATGATATTGGGCATGTGCGCACGTATATCGCGCAGACGTTGCCAGGGGCATTCCTGCAAGAAACGATAGGCTACATCGAACGTCGCACCACCCCAGCATTCCACGCTGAAAAGCTGGTTCATCTTTGTCGCGTAGGCGGGTGCCGCGTTGATCATGTCGATCGACCGCATCCGTGTGGCCAGCAAGGACTGATGGCCATCACGCATCGTCGTGTCCGTGATCAGCAGCTGTTTCTGATCGCGCATCCAGTCGGCGACAGCCTCCGGGCCGAGATCGTCCAGAATGTTGCGTGTGCCATGCGGAATGTCCTTGGTCGGCTTGACAACAGGTCTGGGCGGCTTCACATCGGCCGCTGGCAAGGCGCGACCTGCGGTTTCCGGATGCCCGTTCACGGTAATATCCGCGATGTAGGTCAGGATCTTTGTCGCCCGATCCCGACGCTTGGAAAACTTCATCAGATCAGGCGTCTCGTCGATGAACTTCGTGTGGTATTCATTGTTCAGGAACGTCGGATGCTTCAGCAGATTTTCGACAAAAGCGATGTTGGTGGACACCCCGCGTATCCGGAATTCGCGCAAGGCACGATCCATCCGGGCAATAGCCATTTCGGGCGTCGGGGCGCGGGCGGTGACCTTGGTCAAAAGCGAGTCGTAATAACGTGTGATGACCGCACCGGAATAGGCCGTGCCACCGTCAAGGCGGATACCCGGACCTGTGGCGCTGCGATACATCTGGATGCGACCATAGTCGGGGATGAAATTGTTCTGCGGGTCTTCGGTCGTGACACGACATTGCAAGGCGTGCCCGTCAAGTTTGACGTCATACTGGGACGCACAGCCCGTGGCCTCGACCAGCGATTTGCCTTCGGCAATCAGGATCTGGGCGCGCACGATGTCGATGCCTGTGACTTCCTCGGTGACAGTGTGTTCGACCTGCACGCGCGGGTTCACCTCGATAAAGTAGAATTCACCACTGTCCATATCCATCAGGAATTCGACGGTACCCGCGCATTCATAGTTCACGTGCTGGCAGATCTTCTTGCCCAATTGGCAAAGCTGTTCGCGTTGCGTGCCGGACAGATAGGGGGCAGGGGCGCGCTCAACGACCTTCTGGTTGCGGCGCTGCACCGAACAATCACGCTCCCACAAATGGTAGATCGCACCATGGCTGTCGCCAAGGATCTGCACCTCGACGTGGCGGGCGCGCATGATCATCTTTTCAAGATACCCTTCACCGTTGCCGAATGCGGCTTCGGCCTCGCGACGGCCCTCGCGCACTTTTTCTTCCAGTTCGTCCTCGGACATGATGGGGCGCATCCCGCGACCACCACCACCCCATGATGCCTTGAGCATCAGGGGATAGCCGACCTTCTTGGCCTCTTTCTTGATCGCGGCCATATCCTCGCCCAGCACTTCGGTGGCAGGAATGACGGGCACGCCGGCCTCGATTGCCACCCGGCGGGCGCTGGCCTTGTCACCCAACTGGCGCATCGTCTTGGCTTTGGGACCAATGAAGGTGATGCCGTTGTCGGTGCAGGCATCCACGAAATCAGGGTTCTCGGACAAAAGACCATAGCCCGGGTGGATTGCATCGGCCCCGGACATCTTGGCGACACGGATGATTTCCTCAATCGACAGATACGCGGCGACAGGTCCCATGCCCTCGCCGATGCGGTAGGCTTCATCGGCCTTGAAGCGGTGCAAACCCAGCTTGTCCTCTTCTGCAAAGACCGCGACGGTTTTCTTTCCCATCTCGTTGGCGGCGCGCATGATGCGGATTGCGATTTCACCGCGGTTGGCAATGAGGATTTTCTTGAAGTCGGCCATGGCAGTCCCTTTTGCAGTTGCAGCATTTCTATGGCGTGAAATGCAGGGCGTCTATACGGGTTATTGCGTAGAAATGAGGCGGTTTGGCAATTCGGACAGCGTTCTGGTGCCTAGTTGCCCCATGTTCGCGATCATATCCTGGCGGATGATATCGATGACATGGGCGGCACCGGGTTCACCCATCGCGGCAATGCCATAGTGAAACGGACGCCCCATCATCACGAAATCCGCGCCAAGAGCGAGTGCGCGCAGCACGTCAAGTCCGCCCGTGAAACCACTGTCAATGATAACAGGCAAATCTGTCGCGGCGCGGACCTGCGCGAGGACGTCAATTGTCGCCGGGGCCGCGGCGAATTGGCGGCCGGCGTGATTGCTGATCCAGATGGCGTCGGCTCCGTCAGACTTGAGCCGGTCGCAATCGCGCGCGTCCAGAACACCCTTCACGATCAAAGGGCCATCCCATTCATCGCGCAAGGCGGCCAGATAGGTCCAGTCCGGCGACGTGCGCAGCAGGTAGCCGACATGCTGGTTGGATGGCAGTTTGGTCTTCTGTTCGGCGTAGCTGTCCATCAGCTTCATGCGTGGCATGCCGGTCTGGTAGATTCCCATCAGCCAAGCGGGGCATATCGCTGCTTGCAAGGCCAGACGACCCGACAGTTTCGGCGGCTGCGTCAGGCCGCCGCGCGTCTGGCGTTCGCGACGCGACGCGACCGGCACATCCACCGTAAGAACAAGCGTGTGAAAGCCGGCGTCCCGCGCACGCCGGAGCATATCTTCGCGGATCGACTTGTCACGCGGCGGGTAGATCTGGAACCAGCCCTGATCGCCCATATGCGGGCCCACATCCTCGGGTGCCTGCGTTGCGACGGTTGAAATGGTGTAGGGGATGCCTTCCTTTGCGGCTGTCCGCGCCAGCATTTTCTCTGCGCCGGGCCAGATCAGCCCGGACATGCCGACAGGTGCGATCCCTATCGGCAGGGGATAGCTGCGCCCGAGCAGGCTGGTTGACAGATCAGGCGTGAATTCACCGTGCAGGATCGACGGCTGAAGAAGAATGGACTCCAGTGCCGCGCGATTGCGATGCATGGTCGCCTCGTCCCCTGTCGCGCTGTCGAGGTATTCCCACACGAAATGCGGGATCCTGCGGCGGGCGCGGTCCTTCAGGTCTGAAATGGCAGGATATTTCGCGTGGCTCATAGTCGGACGCTATGGCGGAACCTGTGCCGCTTGCAAGTGTCGAGCCTCCGGCGGAAGTTTGATTGGACAAAGAAAGAAGAACGTTTCGCGAACATGCTTTCCTCTTGCCCGATTGCCAGCTATATTTCGCGCCATGAGCAGTTTTTCCGAAGAAGACGCCTTTGAGGCCGCGAGTGTCCCCTTGTCCCAACGCGCCATGGTCGGGCGGGGCGCGCCCTACCTTGATGAATTGAACCCTGCCCAGCGCGAAGCGGTGCAAACACTTGACGGACCTGTGTTGATGTTGGCGGGGGCTGGCACGGGCAAGACCAAGGCGCTGACATCGCGCATCGCCCATCTGCTGACGACCGGCACCGCCCGCCCGCATGAAATCCTTGCTGTGACCTTTACCAACAAGGCCGCACGCGAGATGAAGATGCGCGTGGGTCGCCTGCTGGGCGAAGCGGTGGAGGGGATGCCCTGGCTTGGCACATTCCATGCGATCAGTGTGAAGCTGCTGCGCCGTCATGCGGAACTTGTCGGGCTGAAGTCGAACTTCACGATTTTGGATACAGATGACCAGTTGCGGTTGCTCAAGCAGTTGGTCGTTGCTGACGACATCGATGAAAAACGCTGGCCGCCGCGCATGCTGGCGGGGATCATTGACGGCTGGAAAAACAAGGCGTTGACACCCGACAAGGTGCCAGTCGCTGAAAGCGGGGCCTTCGATCACAAGGGCATCGATCTCTATGCGGCCTATCAGCGGCGTCTGCTGGACCTGAACGCCTGCGATTTCGGCGATCTGCTGTTGCACGTCGTGACGATCTTCCAGACCCATCCTGACGTGCTGGAACAGTACCAGCGCTGGTTCCGCTATATTCTGGTGGACGAGTATCAGGATACAAACGTTGCCCAGTATCTCTGGCTGCGCCTGCTGGCGGGCGGGCACAAGAACATCTGCTGCGTCGGCGATGACGATCAGTCGATCTATGGATGGCGGGGTGCCGAAGTTGGCAATATCCTGCGCTTTGAAAAGGATTTTCCGGGTGCCCATGTCGTCCGGCTGGAGCAGAACTACCGCTCGACGGGTCATATCCTTGGTGCGGCGGGCGGCGTGATCTCTGCCAATAAGGGGCGGCTTGGCAAGACGCTTTTCACCGAAGGCGATGATGGCGAAAAAGTCCGTTTGATCGGCCATTGGGACGGCGAGGAAGAGGCCCGCTGGATCGGCGAGGAGGTCGAGGCCCTCCAGCGCGGCACGCGCGGGTTGTCACCCTATTCGTTGGATCATATGGCCATTCTTGTCCGCGCCTCGCATCAGATGCGCGCCTTCGAAGACCGTTTTCTGACGATCGGTCTGCCATACCGCGTGATCGGGGGGCCGCGGTTTTATGAACGCATGGAAATCCGCGATGCCATGGCCTATTTCAGGCTCGCGGTCAGCCAGGACGATGATCTCGCGTTCGAGCGGATCGTGAACACCCCCAAACGCGGCCTTGGTGACAAGGCAGTGCAAACGATCCAGCGTACGGCGCGATCGAATGGTGTGTCCCTTGTGGAAGGGGCGCGTCTGGTCGTGCAGGGCAAGCTGCTTGGCGGGAAGGGGCTGAAGGAACTGGCGCTGTTGGTGGACGGTCTTGATCGGTGGCACGCACAGGTGCGTGCCGAAGAGGACACACACGTCGAACTCGCCGAGATGATCCTGGATGAAAGCGGCTACACCGGCTTTTGGCAGAATGACAAAACGCCCGAAGCGCCGGGGCGGCTGGAAAACCTCAAGGAACTCGTCAAGGCGCTGGAGAATTTCGAGAACCTGCAAGGATTCCTCGAACACGTCAGCCTGATCATGGACAACGAAACCGAACAGGAAGGCGAGAAGGTCAGCATCATGACCCTGCACGCTGCCAAGGGGTTGGAGTTTCCGTGCGTCTTTCTACCCGGTTGGGAAGACGGGTTGTTCCCGTCGCAGCGGTCCATGGATGAAAGCGGGATGAAGGGCCTCGAGGAAGAACGTCGTTTGGCTTATGTCGGTATCACCCGTGCCGAAGAAATCTGCACGATCTCCTTTGCTGCAAACCGGCGCGTTTACGGGCAGTGGCAATCGTCCATGCCGTCGCGGTTCATCGACGAACTGCCAGAAGATCATGTGGAGGTGCTGACACCCCCCGGTTTGTACGGTGGCGGATACGGTGCGGCGGGCATGGCGGCCTCAGCCAATCCGCGCGTTCAGGAAATGATGGGCAGCGACTTGCATCAGAAGGCTGCAGAGGCGAATGTCTACAATTCCCCAGGCTGGAAGCGCCTGCAATCGCGCAGCCAGCAGCGTGGTATGGCGCAACCGTCAGAGGCGCGCAACATGACGATTGATCTGGATGCGGTCAGCGCTTTTACCGAAGGGGACCGCGTGTTTCACCAGAAATTCGGCTATGGCGAAGTCATGGGAATCGAAGGTGAGAAGCTGCTGATCGAGTTCGACAAAGCCGGTACGAAAAACGTGATCGCCAAGTTCATCGTGAACGCGGACGCAGCGGATGATGTGCCGTTTTAGCGGCTGTGATTTGCGTGCACCGGGCGTGCACAGCGCGTGCACCGGGGTTCAGGAATGTCCCAGACTTGGAATTGTGCAGACGAGAAAAGCATATTAGCCTTTTCAGGGTAATGAGTTTGATAAAGGATGATTCGTCATGAAATATGCTGTATTGGGTGCTGCATTGGTCGCAGCAGTGGGTGTTGGTCAGGCCGAAGCCGCAACCTTCAATTTTGAGAGCGCAGGTCCAAGCGTCCAGCAGATCGTCACATCGGATTTCACGATCAGCTACGCGATCGACGGGATTTTCAACTTCGCCGGCGGCGCGATTACACAAAATGCGGATGGTCTGGGCATTGCCGGTAATCCGGATACCGACCCGTCATCAATCGACGGATTTCCAATCGCCAGTTCTGAAACGCTGATTGTTACGTTCAACGGATCCTATTTCCTTGAAAGCTTCCGGTTGGGTAATTTGAATGCGCCTATCTGCGGCTTTCTCGGATGTGCCGGCGGCGATGATTATGCCCTGTCGATTGATGGCGGAACGGCGCAGCAGCTGGATATCACCGACGGCAATCCGTTCATGGTCAACCAGACCGTCAGCAGCTTTTCCATCACGGCGCTTGGCGAGTTCAATGCAGATGATTTCTGGATTGGCAACGATAGCTTTACGTTGGCAGAGTTCACAGCGTCCCCAACGGCGGTGCCACTGCCAGCGGCTGGTTGGTTGCTGCTTGCCGGGCTGGGCGGACTTGGACTTGTCAAGCGTCGCAAGGCCTGATCGTCAGGCCCAGATCGGATAGAGTGTCAGCACCAGCAGTGCGGCCATCAGGTAATTGAAGCTGCGCAATGCGCGGGGGCGGGTCAGCAGGCGCTTGACCTGCGTCCCGATGGTTGCCCAGACCGTGATAGACGGCAGGTTTGTCATGGCGAACACGCCTGAAACAAGAAGCGCGCCGCGCCAGCCGGACCCGTCAGGTGCAAAATTTCCGACCGCATAGATCGCCATGTACCATGCCTTTGGGTTGACCCACTGAAAGGCGGCGGCTTGCAGGAACGTGAATGGCTTGCCAGTCGCTTCGCGCGCTTCTGGCGGCGCAGCGTTGGCGATCTTGTAGGCCAGAAATAGCAAATACCCTGTCGAAAGGATCAGAAGGGCTATTTTAAGTACCGGATAAGTGTCGAGCAGCTGGCCCAGCCCGATCCCGACCAGAAACACCATGAACATGTGCCCCAGTGAAATGCCCAGCATGTGGGGAACCGTGCGGCGCAGGCCAAAGTTTGCACCTGACGCCATCAGCATCAGGTTGTTGGGGCCGGGCGTAATCGAACTGGCAATCGCAAATCCGATGAGGCCAAGGAAAAGTGTCGTCGTCATTGCCGCACTCTAATTGCATTCAGGCGCAATGAAATTGCCAAACCGTGCATGCCGGGTGTATTTCTGCAATTCATGACGAAAATTGACCGAATAAACGCATCCATATTGCGCGAGCTGTCCCGCGATGGACGTATCAGCAACCTGATCCTTGCCGAGCGGGTTGGCCTGTCACCCTCTGCTTGTCTGCGGCGGGTGCAGGAACTTGAACGCACTGGCGTCATCAAAGGCTACCGCGCGCGTCTTGATCCTGCGCAGACGGGGCGGGCCTATGTGGTTTATGTCGCCGTCGGTCTGGCAGAGCATACCAAGGTGGCGCAGGAAACCTTTGAACGGGCCATGCAGCGGGCCGAGGAAGTGACCGAGTGCCACAACGTCGCCGGCGCGTTTGAATACATGTTGCGGGTCGAGGTCGCGGACCTGCCCGCCTACAAGGCGTTCCACACCGACAAACTCGGCACCGTCCCGCACGTGCGCTCGATCACAAGCTACATGGTGATGGGATCACCAAAGGATGTGCGGGGGTAGGGGGTGCGCCCCGGGGGAATAGGTCAGCTTTGCGGGACAAAGCGGCCGTTCTGACGAGAGCTTTAAATGTCTACATTTCCAAAATTGCACAACCGCACATGCCCAAAAATGTCATGTGAAAACAGGACTGTCGAATTTATACTATCGAGCGCGAACGACGGATTGAAGCACGGTTGCCTTTGAGATGACGGTGCGATGCACGTTAGCTTTTTTAGTATGTGATTGGGGCAGGAAAAAATACGAAACATGAACCGAGTTGGCTCGCGGTTTTGGCCAGAATGGGACCAAAATTGATATACGGCCCTCGCGTTTCGCACGCGCGTTCAACCCTTCCTTGATTTACGTGATCCAAATCAAGCCTAAACGTCTGGATGTGATGCCAAGGTTTAGAGCGGTAACTGCGGTGCCAGATCAGAGTTTGGCCACCAACCTTTCGCATGTCTGACATAGGATCAGTGATTTGTTTCGTGAAGACTTGCGGGTTAACGCATTAAATGCCCCCCCGGCGTCTGGGAGGGCATGGATCTGTATCGAGCCCGCAGTTAGTCCCGCAGGCCATCTGTTTATAGAAGCTGTCATTGTCCCAAAACAGATATTCTTCGCTCATATTCCCTGCTGCGGTCCAGTGGCCGATTGTGGCCATGGTCAGGGAATAGGAGTTGCCGGTGGGTTGAATGAATTGACCATCACCGATGGGCATAGGCTCTGTAAACGTACCTTTAATTTCACCAACGACACCTGTCCATTCTCCTTGGCCAATACGGATTGGATGGGTTTCGATTTTGGTGTCCGGGGCAAAGACGAAGAAAGCTTTCAGGTCTTCGATATAAACGTCAATTCCGGTCGTGGTGCGCCCGTCGGGCCAGTGCACAATCACGTCATCGGCGTGGCTTTCATGCAGCCGGTCCCATTGTTGATTTGAGAAGACTTCGAAGTCCAGAACATCGAACGTGTTCAAATGTTCAGCGATCTTCGCGTCTTCAGCTTGGTGCTGTGCCAGTTCAGCCAGCGCGGCCGTCATTGCGGCGTTGTCATCGGCCAAAAGCGGTGCGACAAGACCAGTTGCAAGGGCAGTCACGGCAGTCAATGTAAGCAGTTTCATGATAGGGATCTTTCCTGTTTAAGGTCATCGTTGTGTTTCGATGTCCTGAACATGGCACCCTAAATTTAAGCATAAGATGATCTTTATAACGAATGACTGTCGTCATACTGTTCTTAATATGGTGCCCTACAAAAGCCCTGAACGGCGGATGTCGCTTTGCGCAAAGTCGATCAGTGCGCGCAGTTTGCGCGGCAGGGTCCGGCCCTCAAGATAGACGGCGCTGACGGGCAGCGTTTCGCCCTCAAACCCTGGGAAAACGCGTTTTAGACGTCTCGCTTCAATCGCCGCTGACAGAGAGAATTTCGGCACGTACACAATGCCATGCCCGTCCATGGCCAGCTCGCAAGCGGCATGGGCCGAGTTCACCATATACCGCCCGGCGGTCGAGACGCTGTGGTCTTCCCCGCCCTTAAAGAACCCCCATTTGTGTGTGGCGTGGCGGTTGGTGTCCACGATGCACGCATGGTCGCTCAGCTCGTGCGGCTGGATTGGCTCGCCATGGTCCGCCAGATAGCTGGGCGAGGCCGCGGCCATGATTTCCAACATCCCCAGCTTGCGTGCCTTGACGGATAAAGTCTGTGTGACGCCAATGCGAAACGCCAGATCAATCCCGTCACGCGCCAAGTCGACATAACGATCGCTCAGGCGCAGGTCGATCCGCAGGTCGGGGTGTTCTGCGCCAAACCGGCCCAGCATCCCGGCCACATAAATTTCGCCAAAGGTCACGGGGGCAGACACCCGGATGGTGCCTTTGAATCCGCGCGACCCTTCGCCCGCTTCGGTCAACAGATCGTCAAGCTCGTCCAGCAGGGCCGGCGCGCGCGCCAAAAGGTCTTCGCCAGCGGGGGTCAGCCCCACTTTACGGGTGGTGCGTTGCAACAGGCGAACGCCAAGGCGGGTCTCAAGCTCGGCGACGTATTTTGATGTCAGCCGGTTTGAAATGCCCATTTGGTCTGCGGCTGCGGTAAAGGAACCGGTCTGCACCGTGGCCACAAAGGCGCGGAGTCCGTCGACGATATCCATGAAAGACGTCCCCTTTCGATTTGGAACAATATGTGGAAGGTCATTCCATAAAGTCGCCATTTTGTTGATGGTCCGCAAGACCTAAAGTCATTTCAAGAGGACGAGACGGCTCAAACCGAGCTGCCAGCCTAAACCCCGAGAAGGAGACTTGAAATGATTGACCAAAAAACCGCTCCCTATGCCGCGACTGTTCTGCGTATCGCAACCGGCATCATGTTTATCGCCCATGGCTTGACCAAAGTTTTGGTCTTCACCGTGCCCGGCACGGTCGGCTATTTCGAAAGCCTTGGCCTGCCCGCCATCGTCGCCTATCTGACCATTCTTGCCGAGCTGGCAGGTGGCACCGCATTGATCCTTGGCGTCGCAACACGCGTGATTTCTTTGGCTGTCCTGCCCGTTCTTTTGGGCGCTGTTTGGGTGCATTCCGGCAATGGCTGGATGTTCAGCGGCGCTGGTGGCGGCTGGGAATTCCCACTGTTCTGGGCCGTCGCACAAGGCGCAGTGGCCTTGCTGGGCAGCGGTGCCTACGCGCTGAAACTTCCCGTCGTCGAAAAAGTGCTGGGTCAGTACGCTTGAACAGCCTGAGCACATGACCACGCAAGGGCCGCTTCGGTGGCCTTTGTCTTTTCAAGGAGATGGACGATGAGCGCCACCCAATCCCTTCGGCAGTTGAAAGACAGCCTAAACGCGTCCGACCGCATGCCGTTGGTTTTTCTAGGGCACGGATCGCCCATGAACGCCATCGAGGATACCGCCTATAGCCGCAGCTGGACCGATCTGGGCTGCGCCCTGCCGCGTCCGCAGGCGATTTTGGTGGTCTCGGCCCATTGGATGACGCGCGGCACAACGCTGGTGGACGTGTCGGCCATGCCACAAACGATCCATGATTTTGTGGGCTTTCCCCATGAGCTGTTCAAGGAAAGCTACCCCGCAAAAGGCAACCCCGATTTGGCACGTGAAGTGGTGACGCTGTTGGCCAGCCATCGTTCTCAAGAGGACGACACTTGGGGGCTTGATCACGGCGCATGGACGGTTTTGAAGTTCATGTATCCGGATGCGGATGTGCCGGTGTTTCAGCTGTCCATCGACATGACCAAAGACCTGAACTGGCATCTTGAGACCGGAAAGCTGCTGTCAGACTTGCGGGATCGCGGTGTGCTGATCCTTGGCTCTGGCAATGTGGTGCATAACCTACGCGCGCTGGATTGGGTCCATGGTCAGCCACAAGATTGGGCGACCGAGTTTGACACACTATTTGCTGACCGACTGGCCGACCGCGATTTCGCCGCCCTGACAAACCGCCCGCAGCTAGGCGCGCTTTTGAACAAGGCACACCCGACGCTGGATCACTATATCCCGACGCTGACCATTGCTGGGGCCTCGGATACGCGCGACCAGCTGACGTTTATGAATGACAGTTTTGATCTGGGAACGCTGTCGATGCGCTCCTTTGTTTTTCACGCGATGTGAAGGAATGATGCGATGCTTGTGAGCGGTAAATGGGTTGAGAATTGGCAGCCGGTGCAGAACGCGGATGAACACGGGCGCTTCTTGCGTCAGGTCTCGTCCTTTCGCAATTGGATCACTCCGGATGGCCGCGCCGGCCCCACGGGCACGGGTGGCTTTAAGGCCGAGGCGGGGCGCTATCGCCTTTATGTGGCGCTGATCTGCCCATGGGCGTCGCGCACCTTGATCGCGCGTAAACTAAAAAGGCTTGAGGACATCCTGCCCATCACCGTGGTGAACCCGACCTTGACCGACCAAGGCTGGAGCTTTGGCGGATATCCCGGCGCCGATGATGACCCGCTGTTTGGGGCCAGCTATATGCACCAGGTTTACACGCAGGCCGATCCAAACTTCACCGGGCGCGCGACGGTGCCCGTGCTGTGGGACATGAAACAAAACGTCATGGTGAACAACGAAAGCGCAGACATCCTGCGCATGTTGGACACAGCGTTTGAAGGGCTGGTCCCGTCCGATCTGCGCTTGTATCCGGATGACCTTGCCGACCAGATCGACACCTTGAACGCCCCGATCTACGATAAACTGAACAACGGCGTCTACCGCGCCGGTTTCGCATCCTCGCAGGAGGCCTATGACGAGGCGATCACTGGCATTTTCGACACGCTCGACATGCTCGAGTCCCTGTTGCAAGGCGACTATCTGTTTGGCGATCGTTTGACCGAGACAGATATCCGCGTGTTCGTGACCTTGATCCGCTTTGATGCGGCCTATCACGGGCTGTTCAAGACCAACCGTCTGCGCATCGCGGACTATCCCAAACTGTCCGCCTATATGGAGCGCATCCTGAACTTGCCCGGCGTTATCGATACGGTGAACATGGACCATATCACCCACGGCTACTATTCGATCAAAGCGCTGAATCCGCTCGGCATTCGTCCCACAGGGACTTGGGCATATCGAAAAGCTGCTGGCCGCAGCGCGGGCGGTGTGAAGGGGCAATGGTTCATCGTTGGCGACACAAATGAGGGATGATTGACCAACGACGTTCCAAGGATCCTGCTCAGGCACCATTGTAGCTGACAAGGTGATACGAACTCTGGCGCAATAGACTAGAAATTCGAGGCCCTTCGTTCTTTCTCCAAAGCAGACATCTGCTGCGATGTAGAATGGCGGAAATATGGGCTCCAAGCAGCCATTCCCTCTCTCAACATGCATTTCCCTTGCCGACCCGCCTGTTGGCCGTGCATCACTGACCTATGCAGAACCGTGCGTTTCTTTTCATTCTGGCGACGTTGCTGATTGATGCCATCGGGATCGGGATCGTGTTTCCGATCATGCCCGATCTGATGGACCGAGTCGGGGCGGGATCGACGGCGGAAGGGTCGGTCTGGGCGGGTCTGATGATGTCGGCCTATGCGGGGATGATGTTTCTGTGCGGACCTGCCGTTGGATCGCTTTCTGATGCCATCGGGCGCAAGCCCGTGCTGCTTGCCGCCCTTGCCTTGCTGGCGATCGACTATGTCATCATGGCACTGGCCGGCACTTTCTGGCTGTTGCTGGTCGGGCGGCTGGTCGCCGGCATGGCCGGGTCCACCTATATCACGGCCACAGCATTTATCGCCGATATCTCGAGTCCCGAAGACAAGGCCGCACGCTTTGGCATGATCGGGGCGGCCTTCGGGATCGGGTTCGTCATCGGCCCGGCGCTGGGCGGGATCGCTGCGACCTGGCACATTACCGCCCCGTTCTGGATCGCGGCGATGCTGGCCGGGCTGAACGTTCTTTTCGGGATCTTCGTGCTGCCCGAAAGCCTGCCGTCTGAAAAACGCCGCAAGATGGTCAAGCGCGATATCAACCCGTTCACGGCGATCTTTGCGGCGTTCCGGATGCCCGGACTTGCGATCCCGCTGGTCTGCCTGTTCACCTTTGAATTTGCCAATATGGTCTATCCTACGCTTTGGGCGTTCTGGACGCGCGAAGTGTTCGGCTGGGGCACCGCGTTGATCGGGATGTCGCTTGCGATCTATGGCGTAATGCTGGCGGGCGTGCAGGGCGGGCTGATGCCAGTGCTGATCAAGCGGTTCGGCGAGATGACCGTGCTTTGGATGGGCCTGACATCTGCGGTGGTGGGGATGATCGGGTTCGGCTTTACAAATACGTTGTTCGGGCTTGGTCTGTTTCTGGTGCTGGCGGCCCTGTCCGATCTGACGCCGCCGCTGATGACGGCGATGTCGTCCAATATGGTTGACGAGCAGCGGCAGGGCATGTTGCAGGGTGTAATCGCGTCACTGTCGTCAGTGGCAGCCATTGTCGCGCCGCTGATCATGACGGGTGTGTTCGGCTGGTTTTCCGGCCCGAACGCGGCGGTCTATTTTCCCGGCGCGCCCTTCATACTGTCGGCGGTGCTGATCCTGGCCATTGTTCCGCTGGTGCTGCGCATGTCGCGGCAGGCGGCGTTTACGCTCGACTGATCTACTGACCCTTTAGAAACGATAACGGCGATGCCCGGGAGGAGGTGGACATCGCCGCTCATTCGTCGCGGTCCGCGCCGGGAGGAGGTGGCGCATTCCGCATCGTGCAAAGCGCATCACCCGGGAGGAGGTGGGCTATCGCTTTGATGCAGACCCTCGGGAGGAGGTGAGAGCCTGTATTCCTTGAAGGTGGCGACATCGGGAGGAGGTGATGCCGCCACCTTGAGTTTGGATGCGATACGCGGGAGGAGGTGCATATCGCGTCCGGCGGGCCTGACCCAAAGGGGAGGAGAAGATCGGCCCGTATTCTGTTCCTAGACGTAACCGGCCGCTTCCATTGCGATCCGCTTGATCATCGCCCGGCTGATGCCGAGGTCGTTGAGTTCACGGTCCGACAGGTTGGACAGTTCGTTTCTTGTGATGCGGTATGTCTTGCGCCGTACGTGGGCTTCGGCCATATCGGACCGGAAAGCGGCCCAGCGTTCCGCAAAAGAGATGCCTGCGTGTGATTGTGTCGTAAATGCCATTGTACTCGTCTCGTCTTTTCTTTGGGTTCCGCCCCCTACCAGAGCGTCTTGTGATCCATATTTAGCCCCATGCTGCAGTTGCACAATGGGTCTTTCTGCATTGCGGCTATGCAGCAAGTGCAAGTTTACGAAGGGTAAATTTTCGCGCTGCTGCTTTCGCAGGCAATTTGCCCGCTCATCTTGCGATTTGTTGTGCCATGCTAAATGTTGCGGCATTCATCGAATGTGTTCACTCGGAAGGAACGCCCAATGCCTGCAGATCGCGACAGCATCCTTGCAACGCTTGCCCGGATCACCTTGCCCAACGGCAGCAATCTTGTCGAAAAGGATATGATCCGCGCGCTGACTGTCGACGGCGACAAGGTCCGGTTCGTTATCGAGGCGGAAAGCGCCGAAGTTGCCGCCCAGATGGAACCTGTGCGCCGCGCGGCTGAAACCGCAGTCCAGGCGCTTGAAGGTGTCTCCGGCGTATCGGTTATTCTGACGGCGCATGGTCCGTCCGCGCCGCCGGCCCAATCCCCGGCACCGCCATCGTTGAAAATCGGGGGCCACCCCAAGCCGCAGGCCGGTCCCACCAAACCCGCGGGTGTAGATCGCATCATCGCTGTGGGATCGGGTAAGGGCGGCGTGGGCAAATCGACCGTGTCCTCGAACCTTGCCGTGGCGCTGGCGCGCGAAGGCCGCCGTGTCGGTCTGCTGGATGCCGATATCTATGGCCCCTCGCAGCCGCGCATGATGGGTGTCAGCAAGCGTCCCGGCAGCCCCGATGGCAAGACCATCATCCCTTTGCAGGCCCACGGCGTGACGATGATGTCGATCGGTCTGATGATGGATCCCAACAAGGCAATTGTCTGGCGTGGCCCGATGTTAATGGGCGCGCTGCAGCAGATGCTGGGGCAGGTGCAATGGGGTGAACTGGATATTCTGATCGTCGACCTGCCGCCCGGCACGGGCGATGTGCAACTGACGCTGTGCCAGAAAACGCAGTTAACCGGTGCAATCGTAGTGAGCACCCCGCAGGACGTGGCCTTGATCGATGCGCGCAAGGCGATTGATATGTTCAACACGCTGCACACGCCGATCCTTGGACTGATCGAGAATATGTCGACGTTCCATTGCCCGAATTGCGGACATGAGGCGCATATCTTTGGCGAAGGCGGCGTCAGGAAAGAGGCAGAGGCCATTGGTGCGCCGTTCCTTGGCAGCCTGCCGATTGATCTGGATACGCGCCTTGCAGGGGATGGCGGCACCCCCATCGCCGCCACTGACAGCCCAATGGCAGAGGCCTATCGCCAGCTTGCACGCCGTTTCATCGAAGGTGGGATGGCCTGAATGCAAATCCGCGCGGCCACACCGCAGGATCACGATGCGATCTGGTGCCTGCTGGAGCCGGTGTTTCGCGCGGGTGATACCTATGCTGTCGCGCGGGACATCACGCGGGATGATGCGCTGACGATGTGGTGTGAGTTACCAAAGGCGACCTTCGTCGTTGAAGACGCAGGTCGGATTATCGGCACTTACTATATCAAGACCAACCAGCAAGGCGGCGGCGCGCATGTCTGCAACTGCGGCTATGTAACGGACAGTGCGGCACAAGGCAGGGGCGTGGCCTCTGCAATGTGTGCACATTCGCAGGACGCCGCGCGCGGGCTTGGCTATCGCGCAATGCAATTCAACTTCGTGCTTGCGACCAATACCGGGGCGATCCGGCTGTGGGAGCGGGCGGGCTTTGAGACTGTCGGACGGTTGCCACACGCCTTCGATCATCCGACAGCGGGCCTGATTGATGCGCTTGTCATGTTCAAGTGGTTGGACGCCGGCGCGTAGGCGACGGGAATCAGTATCTGGGAAATCATGGAATCTGCCCTGACCAGCGTTGGGATTCTCTGGATTCTGTGTGTCACGGGGCCGTGATCGGCTGTGATACTGTCATCAGGAACGTCTGAGTGAGGGGGAAATCAAAAAAGTTCGGGATTTTCTGGAGTCGGCTGATTTTCCCTTAAGAGACACAATATGTAGTAATCCCGATTGTGAATTACACCATATTGATCCCTTGAACTGTTGCCGTTTTGCACATCCAACCCCTATGAAACCCCGCAATATCCCGCTTTGTTCCATGAATTCCCAAATTTGCGGTTGATCGATTTGGTGCCTCATGTCACAAACTCCTCACGGTAACGACGAGCACAAAAAACAAACCGGGGCACTCAAGAACCCCACCGGCAAAAAGTCAGGTTTCATACAGGCCTCGCCATTACCGAACGAAGAGATCCGGCGCGCGAGCGAGCAGACATCCCCCCAGGTGGCGCGCGCAGCTGGACTAGCCCGAGAGGGCAGGAGCGGCGGATTGAGCAGTGGCAGCAGCTCAATCCGCCGTCTTCACATCCGGGGCTTGAACAAAGGCGAAAGAAGGGCAGTTGGACACAGGGTTTTCAGGCGAATTCGACGGTAAGGTCGACAGCAAGGGTCGTATGTCGATTCCGGCTGATTTTCGTCGTGTGCTCGAATCCGGCGACCCGAACTGGACACCCGGCAGCCCCGTTACGCTTTATCTGAATTACGGCGATCACCTGAAAGACCGTTTGCAGGTGCGCACCGCAAAAGAACACGCCAACATCATGACCGACATTCAGGCCATGCCGAAGGGCGACAAGTCGCGCAAGATGTTGACGCAGCTTGTGATCGTGCAATCCGAACGTATGAGCGTTGATAAGGACGGCCGCATCGTCCTGCCGCTCAAGCACCGCAAGAAGCTTGGCCTGGACGAGGGCGCATTGTCCTTCCGTGGCATGGTTGACCATTTCGAGATCTGGAAAGATGACGTCTACGAGACGACCGTTTCTGAATCCACGGCCGACTGGCTGGCCGAACAGCCTGACGATTTCGACCCTCTCAGCCTGTTGGGGGGATAGGAACCAGTCATGTCAGCTGCCGCAGACGACATTCCCCACATTCCTGTTCTTATCGGGCCGCTGATCAAGGCGGTTTCACCTGTTTCCGGTGTCTGGCTGGATGGCACGTTTGGCAACGGCGGTTACACGCGGGCGCTTTTGGCTGCAGGGGCGGAGACTGTCATTGCCGTGGATCGCGATCCGCTTGCCTTTGAAATGGCCGCTGACTGGATCGGCGACTATCCGATCGAACCGGTGCAAGGCACCTTTTCCAAGCTAGATCATTACGGGTCGGACCTTGATGGCATTGTCCTCGACCTTGGTGTTTCGTCCATGCAGCTTGATATTGCAGAGCGCGGGTTCTCGTTCATGCGTGACGGGCCGCTTGATATGCGCATGTCGCAGGATGGCCCGTCTGCCGCGGACCTTTGCAACACGAGCACTGAAGCGGAACTGGCTGATATTATTTATCTTTACGGGGAAGAGCGTGCATCACGCCGCATCGCGAAAGCCATTGTCGCCGCACGCCCCCTGACGACCACATTGCAGCTGGCCAAGATTGTCGAAGGCTGTTTGCCCCGTCACAAGCCGAACCAGTCGCACCCTGCCACACGCACCTTTCAGGCGCTGCGGATTGCGGTGAACAACGAATACGGCGAACTGCATGCCGCCCTGATGGCGTCTGAGCGCGCGTTGAAGGAAGGCGGGAAACTGGCTGTCGTCACCTTTCATTCGGTTGAGGATCGCATGGTCAAACGCTTCTTCCAGAAGCGTGGCGGGGGCATGGCCAATGCCAACCGCTATGCACCAGAGGTCGAACAGGAAGAGGCCGCCTGGTCGCTGGCATCGCGCAAGGCGATATCGGCGGATAAAGACGAATTACAAATGAACCCGCGCAGCCGGTCGGCCAAGCTGCGGGTCGCAACACGGACGGGGGCAGCGGCGGGAACAGTCGCGCCAAAAGACATCGGTATGCCGATGCAAAAAGGGGCAAGGTAAGTGCGCGGTTTATTATTTGTGCTATCGGCCATGGCGGTCATGGGGTTGGGCTTTTGGGCCTATCAGGAAAACTACAAGACGCAGCAGGCAATCCGCGATGTGCGTGTCCTGCATGCCCAGATCGGCGGCGCGCACGAACGCCTGAAGGTGTTGAACGCGGAATGGGCCTATCTGAACCGCCCCGACCGGCTCGCTGATCTGGCAGAGCTGAACTTTGACCGTCTGGGTCTCTTGCCGCTGATGCCGGATGCCTTTGGCGATGTCGAAAACATCATCTATCCGCTTCCCGATATACTGCCGATCACCAACCCGATCGACGTGAATTCCATTGGCCCGTCGACAGAGGAGGATCCGCTATGATCCGCACGCCGCTGCGTCCATTGGCACGGGTGCTGCGCGCCCGCGAAAAGGGCGAGAATCCCGACATCATCGAGGCCGAGAATCGCCGCCAGCGCAATGAGGCGAACCATGACGCGATGCGTGATCGCGCCGAAGGTCGCCTGCTGGTTTTGGGTGCCATGTTCTTTTGCGCGTTTGTCGTTATCGGCGCGCGCATGGGCACGCTGGCCAATACCGTTCCCGAAGAGCCGCGCGCCACTGCCGTGGGCAATCCGATCATCGGGCAGCGTTCTGATATCGTGGATCGCAACGGGCGTATTCTGGCGACCAATCTGGAAACCCACAGCCTGTATGCCCATCCGCAGGATATGATTGATCCGGAGAGTGCGGCCCGTCAGCTGGCAAGCATCTTTCCCGAGCTTGAAGAAGAAGACCTGATCAAGCGTTTCACCGGAACGCGCAAATTTGTCTGGGTGCGCAAGCAGTTGTCGCCCGAACAGATGCAACAGGTTCATGACATCGGATCGCCGGGCCTGCTGTTCGGGCCGCGCGAAATGCGCCTCTATCCCAATGGTCCCGTCGCTGCCCATATCCTTGGTGGCGCGTCCTATGGGCGTGAGGGTGTATCCAGTGCCGAAGTCATCGGTGTTGCCGGTGTCGAGCGCCACTTTGATGCCTACCTGCGTGATCCCGCAAATGAGGGTGCGCCACTTCAGCTGTCGCTTGATCTGACCGTGCAGGCGGCCTCTGAACAGGTGCTTGCCGGTGGCATGTCGATCATGAATGCCAAGGGCGCGGCCTCTGTCCTGATGGACGTACACACTGGCGAAATCATTTCGATGGTCAGCCTGCCTGACTTTGACCCCAACAACCGCCCCCGCGTTCTGACCGATGGCGACCAGTCCGACAGCCCCCTATTCAACCGCGCTGTGCAGGGCGTTTACGAACTTGGTTCCGTCTTCAAGATATTCACGGTCGCGCAAGGCATGGAACTGGGGCTGATCAACCAGAACACGATGATCGACACGAAAGGGCCGCTGCAATGGGGCCGCTTTCGCATCCGTGATTTCCACAATTATGGCCCGAGCCTGAGTGCGACAGACGTGATCGTCAAATCCTCCAACATCGGCACCGCACGTGTGGCGCTGATGATCGGGGCAGAGCGGCAACGTGGTTTCCTGCGCTCGCTTGGTTTTCTTGAGGCGACGCCTGTTGAAATGGTCGAAGCTCCGACCGGCGCGCCGCTGTTGCCGCGTAACTGGTCCGAGATTTCGACCATGACGATTTCCTACGGCCACGGTCTGTCGTCTTCACCGCTTCACCTTGCTGCAGGCTATGCATCGCTTTTGAACGGTGGCACGCAGGTCACGCCGACCCTGATCAAGCAGGATGGTCCGCAGAACGGACCCCGCGTTGTCAGCGAAAGCGTCAGCACCCGGGCGCGCAATATGCTGCGTCAGGTAGTTGTGCGCGGCACCGCGTCCTTTGGCGAGGTCGAGGGCTATGCAGTCGGCGGCAAAACCGGCACGGCTGACAAGCCAAAGCCACGCGGCGGTTATTACGATGACAAGGTCATTTCCACCTTTGCCAGCGTCTTTCCCGCCGATGATCCGCAGTATGTTCTGATCGTGACCTTGGACGAACCATCGGAGAATTCCGGCGACAAGCCGCGCCGTACCGCAGGCTGGACGGCCGTACCTGTCGCTGCCGAAATGATCCGCCGCGTTGCCCCGCTTCTTGGGCTGCGTCCGGATGTTGAAGTGCTTGAACCGGTCGGGGTCACGCTGACGTCAAACGGCTGAACACCGGCCGGGTTGTGACAAAACAGCTTGAACCCGGGTCTGATTCCGGCGCATTTTGCCACAAAAGCTGGTAAAACCAGTGGCGGGGGCGACATGGCAGAAACGAAATCCTTGTTCGAACTGGGGCTGACGGCCCAAGGCGGGCGGCAAGCGCAGATCAGCGACATCACTGTGGACAGCCGCGCGGTCCGGCCGGGCACGCTTTTC
Source organism: Cognatiyoonia koreensis (assembly GCF_900109295.1). Taxonomy (NCBI): domain Bacteria; kingdom Pseudomonadati; phylum Pseudomonadota; class Alphaproteobacteria; order Rhodobacterales; family Paracoccaceae; genus Cognatiyoonia; species Cognatiyoonia koreensis. The sequence goes on along the minus strand of NZ_FOIZ01000001.1, from coordinate 1,633,792 downwards.
GCGGCGTTGCCGGGCAGCCGGGTGCACGGAGCGAACTTCATTCTTGCAGCCCTCGAAAGTGGGGCCGCTGCGATCCTGACAGACGCTGAAGGGGCCGCACTGGCCAAGGACGCGCTTGCGACCGCCAACGTCGCGCTGATCGTCGCGCAGGATCCGCGCCAGACTCTGGCGCAGACCGCATCGCTTTGGTTTGGCAGTCATCCGGGTACCGTCGTCGCTGTTACCGGAACGAACGGGAAAACATCCGTTTCGACATTCTGCCGCCAGATGTGGGAACTGATGGGCTTGGCTGGCGTTAATCTTGGCACCACCGGCGTTGAAGGGGCTTGGTCTTATCCGCTCAAGCACACGACGCCTGAACCCATCACCCTGCACCGCGTATTGGCAGAGGCGGATGCCCATGACGTGACGCATGTCGCGATGGAGGCGTCATCGCACGGGCTGGACCAGCGCCGCCTTGACGGGGTGATCTTAACGGCGGCCGGATTCACGAATTTTTCGCAGGACCATCTGGATTATCACGAAACCTTTGACGCCTATTTCGACGCGAAGATGGGGCTGTTTGCGCGCGTGCTGTCCGAAGACGGGATCGCGGTCGTCAATCTTGACGATCCCAAAGGCCACGAGGTGTCCGCGATCTGCGCCGCGCGCGGCCAAGAGGTGATCGGCGTTGGCAAAGCGTCGGACGCCCGTTTGCGTTTGATCAGCCAACGCTTTGACGCTACGGGGCAGGATATCCGTTTCAGCTGGCAGGGCAGGCCCTATCAGGCGCGACTTGATCTTATGGGCGGCTTTCAGGCCGAAAACGTGCTGCTGGCCGCGGGTCTTTTGATTGCGTCGGGCGCATTGCCCGGCGATGTTTTCGCGACCTTCCCGAAGCTTGGCACGGTGCGGGGCCGCATGGAGCTTGCGGCGACGCGCGAAAACGGTGCAGCTGTTTTTGTTGACTACGCGCATACGCCGGATGCCGTTCAAACGGCGCTGAAGGCGATGCGCCCGCATGTCATGGGCCGGATCGTGGTGATTGTCGGGGCGGGCGGCGACCGTGATGCCACGAAGCGTCCCCTGATGGGGGCCGCAGCCGCCGAGAACGCCGATATCGTGATTGTGACGGATGATAACCCGCGCTCGGAAGATCCTGCATCCATTCGCGCAGCTGTTCTGTCCGGTGCGATTGACAAGGGCAAGACCGTCACCGAAGTGGGCGATCGCGCCGAAGCCATCCTGCGCGGTATCGACCTGCTGGAAGCGGGTGACGCCTTGCTGATTGCGGGCAAGGGTCATGAGAGCGGGCAGACCGTTGGTGATACAGTCCTGCCATTTGATGATGTCGAACAGGCCAGCGTCGCGGTGGCCGCACTTGAGGGCAAGATATGACGCTCTGGACTGCGCGGGATGCGGCGCGGGCAACCGGCGGGCAGGTCGTCGGTGACTGGGCCGTTGATGGTGTGTCCATCGACACCCGCACCTTGCAGCCCGGTGATCTGTTCGTGGCGTTGAAGGCAGCGCGAGACGGGCATGATTTCGTTGCGCAGGCGCTGGACAAAGGGGCAGGGGCCGCTTTGGTCAGTCATCGCCCTGACGACTTGGCCAATGATGCACCGCTATTGATTGTTCCTGATGTCCTGGCCGCCCTGGAAGATCTGGGGCGGGCGGCCCGTGCCCGCACATCGGCGCGGATTGTTGCTGTCACCGGTTCGGTCGGCAAGACCTCGACCAAGGAAATGCTGCGCGCAGTGCTGTCAGGGCAGGGCAAGACCCACGCGGCTGAAGCGTCCTATAACAATCATTGGGGCGTGCCGCTGACACTTGCCCGCATGCCCGCCGACACGGAATTCGCGGTGATCGAGATCGGGATGAACCATCCAGGTGAAATCGCCCCGCTTGCCAAAATGGCGCAGCCGCATGTCGTCATGATCACGACCGTCGCGGCGGCGCATCTGGAAGCCTTCGACGACCTTGAAGGTATCGCGCGCGAAAAAGCGTCGATCATGGACGGGCTTGTTGACGATGGCTGTGCCGTGTTGAACGCGGATATCGCCACGGCCCAAGTGCTGCGAGATTATGCAAAGGATCGCCGGACGATCTGGTTTGGAGAGACCGGCGCGGATTGGACACTGGGCGATGTGCGCCTTTCGGGCAATGCGACGATCATCGCGGCAAGCGGGGGTGGGCAGGAATACTTGTTCAAGCTGTCCGTGCCGGGGCGGCATTTCGCGATGAATGCGGTCGGTGTGCTGGCGGTGGCCGACGCACTGGGGGCCGATCCGATGCAAGCTTCACTGGATATCGCGAACTGGATTCCGCCCGAAGGACGCGGCGGGCGGGAAATCATCGCGCTGGATATCTCGAACGAAGACGAAACACTTGATTTGATCGATGATGCGTTCAACGCCAATCCCACGTCGATGACCGCCGCACTTGAGGTGCTTGCCGCCGCGCGCCCGCGCGACGGTATCGGGCGCATCGTCAAGGGGCGGCGCGTTGCCATCCTCGGAGACATGCTGGAGCTTGGTCCCGAAGAAATGAGCATGCACAAGGCCTTGGCTGATGATCCTCATCTTGCAAAAGCAAGTATCGTGCATTGCGTCGGACCACGTATGCGCCACCTTTACGAGGCACTTCCCGAGCGGTTGCGCGGGCAGTGGGTCGAAAGCGCCGATGGCCTGACGGGCCATCCTGCCACGATCGTTGACGCCGGTGACATCGTTCTGGTGAAGGGATCGAAGGGCAGTAAAGTCAGCCTGATTGTTGACGCCATCCGGAAACTGGGGCATCGCTAACACCCAAAGAACAAGAGGGCGAGCAGACATGTTATACTGGCTAACCGAGCTGTCGGACGGCGGGGATTTCTTTAACCTGTTTCGCTATATCACGTTCCGCGCCGGTGGTGCCTTCATGACCGCGCTGCTGTTCGGATTTATCTTCGGCCCGCCTTTGATCAACGTGTTGCGTCGCAAGCAAGGCAAGGGCCAGCCGATCCGCACCGATGGTCCCGAAAGCCATTTTGCCAAGCAGGGCACGCCGACGATGGGCGGTTTGTTGATTGTTGGAGCCTTGCTGACATCCACCCTGCTTTGGGCGCGGCTGGACAACGCCTATGTCTGGATGGTGCTTTTCGTGACCATGTCGTTCGCGCTGATCGGCTTTGCCGACGATTACGCCAAAGTATCCAAACAGAATACCGCTGGCGTGTCTGGCAAGGTGCGCTTGCTGCTGGGCTTTCTCATTGCTGGCCTCGCCGGCTATTGGGCAGCACAGTATCATCCGGTGGACCTGTCCAACCAGTTGGCTGTGCCTGTTTTCAAGGATGTTCTGATAAATCTTGGCGTACTTTTCGTCCCCTTCGCGATCATCGTGATCGTTGGTGCGGCCAACGCCGTGAACCTGACGGACGGTCTTGATGGGCTTGCGATCATGCCGGTCATGATTGCCTCGGGGACCCTGGGCATCATTGCCTATTTCGTCGGTCGTGTGGACTTTACCGAAAGCCTTGGCCTGCACTATGTGCCCGGCACCGGCGAATTGCTGGTGTTTGTTGCGGGGCTGATCGGCGGCGGACTTGGCTTTCTTTGGTATAACGCTCCGCCTGCGGCTGTATTCATGGGCGACACGGGATCGCTTGCGCTGGGCGGGGCTTTGGGCGCCATTGCTGTTGCGTCCAAGCACGAAATCGTTCTGGCCATTGTCGGCGGTTTATTCGTGGTCGAGGCCTTGTCGGTCATTATTCAGGTCCTTTACTTCAAGCGGACGGGCAAGCGCGTCTTCCTGATGGCCCCGATACACCATCACTATGAGAAAAAGGGTTGGGCAGAGCCGCAGATCGTCATCCGCTTCTGGATCATTTCATTAATTTTGGCGATGATCGGGCTTGCAACGTTAAAGGTTCGCTAGCGTCGCTTAGCCGCTGACAACCGTGGTGAGTGTGCCGGTTTGCCTGTTGCCCAACACATGACGGGTCCGAGCATGGCTCCTGCCGGTTGGCGCAGTCGCTGGGTCGATGCGACGAGGCCCTTTCCGGCATAGCGAAAAGAAAAGCGGTGATCGTCTGTTCAGACTGCCTTTATCGCTAAGTTGGCAGAACCTGCGGAGCAGCGCCCACACGCGCGCGCACAGTGGTTGTTGGGCGAAGGTCCGCCTATTGATCAAGGCCGTCGCGAGCCCAGAGCTGCATTTCTCGGGCCGCAGCGTGGCAAACCTTTGCGGGTGAGCTAGCTATCACTGTTAATTCTCCCCCGTTCAGCGCATCGCTGGCGGTCGACTTAACTGTCGCGATTGGCACCTGCGATTAGCTGTCATTGGCCCAAACCGCTGTGTGAGCACCATCCGAAAGGTGATGTTATGACAATCCAGACGACACTGACGATCAACGGGGCTGACCACAGGCTGGATGCAGATCCCCGCACCACTTTGCTGGACGCGCTGCGCCACCACCTTGACCTGTGTGGTTCCAAAAAAGGATGTGATCACGGCCAATGCGGGGCTTGCACGGTGATCGTCAACGGGAGACGCATCAATGCGTGCCTGACGCTTGCCTGTATGCACGACGGCGATGACATCACGACCGTCGAGGGATTGGGCACACCCGATAACCTGTCGCCGCTGCAAGCGGCTTTTGTGCGGCATGACGGGTTTCAGTGTGGGTATTGCACGTCCGGTCAGATCTGTTCTGCAACGGCGATGCTTGAGGAGATCCGCGAGGGATGGCCATCGAACGTGTCCGAGAACCTTGACGGTGACATCACCCTGTCGAACGAAGAGATCGCCGAACGGATGAGTGGAAACCTGTGCCGGTGTTCTGCCTACCCCGGCATCGTCAATGCGATCCGCGATGCGGCAACGGGAGACGGCACATGAAGGAATTCGCCTACGCTCGCGCCCAAAGCCACGCAGATGCGACCGCACATGCAAAGAACGGGGCGACGATCATTGCTGGCGGCACGAACCTGCTGGATCTTATGAAACTTGAGGTTATGACGCCGCGCAGTTTGGTGGATATCAATCGCCTCGACTTGCATGCCATCACAGCGACAGATGACGGCGGTCTGCGGATTGGGGCGTTGGTGACCAACAGCGATCTGGCGGCGCATGATACGGTCCGGCGCGACTATGCGGTGTTGTCGCGTGCCTTGTTGGCCGGGGCGTCCGGACAGCTACGCAACAAGGCGACAACAGGCGGTAATTTGCTGCAACGCACCCGTTGCGCGTATTTCTACGATACCGCGATGCCCTGCAACAAACGGGAACCGGGGTCCGGATGTCAGGGCAAGGACGGCTTCAATCGTATCCTTGCCATTCTGGGCACCAGTGAACACTGCATCGCCACGCACCCGTCCGACATGGCGGTTGCGATGATGGCACTTGATACGGTGGTCGAAATCGAGTCGGCTGATGGAGTTGTGCGACAGGTCCCGCTTGATGATCTTTATTGTCTGCCCGGAACGACACCTGATGTGGAAACCACGCTGGCACATGGCGATTTGATTACAGCAGTTCTGTTACCGAAACCCGAAGCCGGCACGCAGATTTACCGCAAAGTGCGCGACCGCGCGTCTTATGCTTTTGCGCTTGTCTCTGTTGCCGCGGTCTTGCGGCAGGAGGGTGGTAAGATCACCCATTGTGCCTTGGCTTTTGGCGGCCTTGCGCCAAAACCCTGGCGCAACGCGGATGTTGAGGCCGCACTGGTGGGCAAGGTTCCATCGGCCGCCCTCTTCGATGCGGCCGCCGACATCCTGCTGGCGGATGCCAAGGGATACGGCGCGAACGATTTCAAGATTCCGCTGGCCCGCCGCACGCTGAAGGCCGTGTTGCGCACCGCTTTGGAGATGAACCAATGACCGCGCATTTGAAAATGGACACAACACATGATGCCGTTCTGGATGATATGGTACAGGGCGTCATCGGCACCGAAACGGTGCGCAGCGACGGACCCCTGAAGGTCACTGGACAAGCGCCTTACGCTGGCGAAACGGGCGAGGGGACCGAAGCTGTCGGCGTCTTTGTGCGCGCGACGATCGCCAAGGGCCGCGTTGCATCTGTCAACAAAGCCGATGCCATGAAAATGGCGGGCGTTCTGGCTGTCATTACCGACGCGCGCCTGCTGCGCAATCCCGCGCAGGGCACTGCCAACACCGCCCCTATTCAAGACCCGAGCGAGGTTGCCTATTTTGGTCAGCCCATCGCCCTTGTTGTGGCCGAGACTTTTGAACAGGCCAGACATGCCGCGCAAAACATTCCCATAGCATACGAAGCCGCGACGGATGCCGTTACCGATCCGTTGGATGGTGCGGCCCGGATTGACCGCCCAGACGGCAAACAGATGGAACAAGGCGATATCGAAACCGCCATGGCCGAGGCCGCGTTCAGCGTTGATGCGACTTATACGACCCCATCCCAAAACAGTGCGGCGATGGAACCGCATGCGACCGTTGCCAGTTGGGACGATGAGCATTTGACTGTTCACAGTGCGCTTCAGATGCTGAAGTACAACCGCAACGAATTGGCAGATGCCCTTGGCATCAGCCCCGATAAGGTACGCATACTTGCGCCTTATGTCGGTGGTGGGTTCGGGTCCAAACTGGGCTTGTCGCCGGACGTCGTGGCGGCGGCACTTGCGGCGAAGGCGCTTGATCGGCCAGTGCGGGTTGTGTTGACCCGGGCGCAGGTATTCGAAGCCACGATGCGACGCAGTTCGACCCTGCAGCGCGTGCGCCTTGCGGTTGATGATCAGGGCGATCTGACTGCTATGGGGCATGACGCTATCGTTTCGAACCTGCCAGGAGAGACGTTCAGCGAGGCCGTCGCACTGGCGACCCATTTTCTTTACGCAGGCAAGAACCGCGCGTATGCGCACAGCATCGCAAGGGTCAACCGCACCTGCGCGGGGTCCATGCGTGCCCCAGGTGAGGCTGTCGGCATGCTGGCGCTTGAAAATGCGATGGACGAGCTTGCCCACAAGGCAGGAATTGATCCAGTTGCGCTGCGCCTGCGCAACATCCCGGACGTGCACCCCGAGAACGGAAAAGAATATTCGTCCCGCCGCTTTGCCGATTGCCTGACGCAGGGTGCTGCACGTTTTGGCTGGGACAAACGCAATCCCATTCCCGGCAAGACGCGCGATGGCGAATGGCTGATCGGGCTGGGCATGGCCTCCGCCGCCCGCGGCAATATACTGAAAGAATCCAAGGCGCGCGTGATCCTGCACGCGGACGCGACCGTGACCGTCGAAACGGACATGACCGATATCGGGACCGGTACCTATACGATCCTTGCCCAGATCGCAGGCGAGATGCTGGGCCTGCCGCTTGACCGCATCGCGGTGAAGCTTGGCGATACTGATTTCCCGACTGGTGCTGGCTCTGGCGGGTCATGGGGAGCAAGTTCGGTCGGCTCTGCGGTTTTTCTGGCCTGTCAGAAGTTGCGTTCTGAGATTGCAGACTTGCTGAACACCGACAGCGTAGAGCTGACGTTGAAGGACGGTGTCGCGACGACGGGCAACGTACAAAAGCAATTGTCCGAAGCCCTGCATGCCGATCTGACTGCCATCGGTCATATCGAGCCGGGAGACGCCAGCGATGCGGTAAAGCACGCAGGATTCGGGGCACATTTCGCAGAGGTTGCGGTGAACAGCGTGACCGGAGAGACCCGCGTGCGCCGGATGCTAGGTGTGTTTTCGGCCGGTCGCATTCTGAACGCACAAACCGCGCGTTCCCAGTGTCATGGCGGCATGATTTTTGGCGTGGGTGCTGCCCTGACCGAAGAACTGGTGCACGATGCGCGTGACGGTCACATCGTCAATCACAATCTCGCGGAATATCATGTGCCTGTGAATCTCGACATCCCGCAACTGGACGTTGTGTTTCTGGAAGAGCGGGACGCATGGGCCAACCCGATCCAGTCAAAGGGTGTTGGCGAGTTGGGTATTTCCGGTGCTGGTGCAGCGATCACAAACGCGATCTTCAATGCGACAGGCATCCGCGTGCGCGATTATCCGGCCACCTTGGACAAGCTGTTGCCTGATCTGCCGGATATCTGACGGCCAGTTCCGACTGCGCTTTAGACCTGCCGCTGTTCCGCCTGTTATTTGCGGATTTTTCATGAGCCCGCTTTGCTGGCGTGTTGTCAACTTTGTTCCGCCGCTTCCCTTCAAACCCTGTGCATGCCAAACAATGCGTGCACGATTTTGGGGGGCGGCAGCATGATTCCAGTTCAAGGCTATGCCGGGCAGACCGTGGCTGTACTTGGTCTTGGCCGCTCTGGCCGGGCGAGTGCTTTGGCTTTGCGCGAAGGCGGGGCCACACCTGTGGTCTGGGATGACGGGCAGGCGGCGCGCGATTCAGCGCATGATGCGGGCTTTGACGTTGTGGATTTGACCAAACTGGGTGCTTTTGCAGGCGTTGCAGCCTTGATCGTTTCGCCCGGTATTCCGCATCTTTACCCCGCACCCCATCCCGTGATCGCGGCTGCATGGGATGCCGGTGTTCCTGTCGATAATGACATCAGCCTTTTCTTCCGGTCTTTCGCGACGGACGATTGGGACGGTTTCAATACCCGCCCGCAGGTGATTGCCGTGACCGGATCGAACGGCAAGTCGACGACGTCTGCCCTGATCCATCATATCCTGATCGAGAACGGCAAGCCGGCGCAGCTGGCAGGTAACATCGGTGTCGGTGTGCTGGATATCGAGCCTGCCCATGACGGTGAGGTCGTGGTGCTGGAGCTGTCGTCTTATCAGACCGATCTTGCGCGGGCGTTGACCCCTGATGTTGCAGTCTGGACCAATTTGACCCCGGATCATCTGGATCGCCACGCCGGGTTGGGCGGTTATTTCGCGGCCAAGCGCCGTTTGTTCGCCGAAGGCGGGCCGGACCGTGCCGTGATTGGCGTGGACGAACCCGAAGGGCTGTATCTGGCGAACCAGTTGAGCGAGGGCAGGGCTGACGATCGCGTGCTGCGCGTATCCTCCGGTCAGAAGCTGGACGGCGAAGGCTGGAATATCTTCGCTCGCAAGGGGTTCTTGTCGGAAGTGCGCAAGGGCCGGCAGGTTGCGTCGATTGATTTGCGCGAGATCCGCGGACTGCCCGGTGCACATAACCATCAGAACGCCTGTTCCGCCTATGCTGCTTGCCGCACATTGGGTCTAAGCCCCAAGGGGATCGAGCGGGCGATGCAGTCCTATCCGGGTTTGCCGCACCGTTCACAGCATGTCGCAGAGCGCGACGGGGTGTCGTTCGTGAATGACAGCAAGGCGACCAATGTCGACTCGGCCGCCAAAGCGCTGCAGGCGTTCAGCAACATCCGCTGGATCTGTGGCGGGCTGCAAAAGGAAGGCGGACTGGACGGCCTATTGCCCTATCTTGGTCATGTCGCCAGAGCCTATGTGATTGGTCGCGAGGCGGATTCCTTCGCCCGTCAGTTAAGCGGTGCGGATGCGCTGGTCTGCGGCACGATGGAGGCGGCAGTCGCTGCTGCGGTGAAGGATGCGCAGTCGGGCGATGTTGTCCTGCTGGCTCCGGCGGCGGCATCATTCGATCAATACGATAATTTCGAACTGCGCGGCGAAGACTTCATGGCCTGCGTCCGCGCAGCCATCTAGGCTGTTTCGCGCAACATCGCGTAAATCTCGTCCTTGAGCTTCATGCGGTTGCGTCGCATTTCAACCAGATGATCGTCACTGGTCGGTTCCACGTTGGTTTCGGCGCGGTGGATCGCCCGGTTCAACGTGTGATATTCGTCGGACAACTTGGCGAAATGCCCGTCCGACAGCCGCTTTTCGCTGATGACGGCTGCGAATTCCGGGAATTCTTCGAGCAGTTCGTGGGGGGTATGGGACATGTGTTTCCTCCGTTGTCAGTTTTTGCGTGTCTGCGGGTGCAGGGACGCGGCAAGAATGTGATCGCTGTTGTTCAGCACGGCTTCGGCCTGATGGTAGATTTTCGGGTCTGGTGGGGTTGCGACGGACGTATCCTTGTCAGGATAGTCGAGCTGCGACAGGAAATGTTTGATGCAGGTCAGTCGCGCACGCTTCTTGTCGTTTGACCGGATCACCGTCCAGGGCGCATCGGCGGTGTCCGTGTAAAAGAACATCGCTTCCTTCGCCTCAGTGTAATCGTCCCACTTGTCCAGCGACGCGCGGTCGATAGGTGAGAGTTTCCACATCTTGAGCGGGTCCGTTTCGCGGGAGTCGAACCGTCGTTTCTGTTCCTCTTGCGTCACGGAGAACCAGTATTTGAAGAGCTTGATCCCGGAACGCACGAGCATCCGTTCGAATTCTGGCGTCTGACGCATGAATTCGAGATATTCCGTCGGTTCGCAAAACCCCATCACCCGTTCGACACCGGCGCGGTTATACCAAGACCGGTCATAAAGGACGATTTCGCCGCTTGTTGGCAGGTGCTTGATGTAGCGCTGAAAGAACCATTGCCCGCGCTCTTCATCGGTCGGCTTATTCAGGGCCACCACCCTTGCCGTGCGTGGGTTGAGATGTTCAGTGAACCGTTTGATCGTGCCGCCCTTGCCAGCGGCGTCGCGTCCTTCGAAAAGCAGGATGAATCTTTGCTGCGTTTCCTGAACCCAGTGCTGCACCTTAAGCAATTCAACCTGGAGAGCCGATTTTTCGGCCTCGTAGGCCCGCTTGTTCATTTTTGTGCGGTAGGGGTATTCGCCTTGTTCGAACCCGACGATCGTGTTCTGACGCTTTTCCCGTTCAGGGGACGGTTTGGTTTGAACCTTTTGCATGCGCGCTCCCATTGTTGTTGCTTGGCCCAAGTCTGACACGACAGGAGGAAGTGCGCGTTGATGTGAATCAAGGAGCAGGCGGTTTGCGCAGTCGTTGCAGCACATCTGTTTTCAGTGCCTGTGGGTGGGTGACGCCAAGGCGCACCGGCATAATCGGCAACCTCGCGATACGTGCGAGAGCAAGGCGGTGATAGCCTTCATTGCCGAACAGAACCGACCCGTCGCGCGCTATATGAACAAGGACCCCACCGATTTCGGTGCGCGCACTGGGATCGGCGCAGCGCAAACGCCCTTCTGCTTTGATCGTTGCCATAATCTGATCTACAGCGTCGTATCTGGCGACGATCTCTTCCCTGGTTTGCAATCCGTCGATGGCCCCGTCGCGTGCAATCCGGCGCATGCTGAAGTCGATAATGCCCGTTTCTTCCCACGATAGGCCCTTCTTGAAATGCAAGCGGCACGCCTTGTATTTCTGCGATGCCCAGAGCCGGCTGCGACTGAGGTCCCAATCGCCACCGAACACGCAACCGCTGTAGCGGCTTCCGAATGGATGCATGTTGCGGTTTTCGCGCTTGTGCCGCTCTGTAATAAGACTTGGCTTGATCCAGAGGCGTTCATGGGGCCGGGGCGCATCCGCGCCGTAGCGGAGCCGGTTTTGAAGATAGCGTAGGCCGGAATCGCGTTGGCTGCGGTGCCAGATATAATGAAGTATTTCGTTCATGCTGCGTGTGTATTTTGCACATGGTGCGGGGCGTGGAAACCCGTGCTGCTACGCATGTTTGGCTTTGATCGCTGTGCCTGCAGCCCAGCCTGATGACCACGCCCACTGGAAGTTGTACCCACCAAGCCACCCGGTGACGTCCACAGCCTCGCCAATCACGTAAAGCCCGGGCACGGCTTTGGCTTCCATCGTGCGGGAATTCAGATCGTCTGTGTCAATGCCACCCAGCGTGACTTCTGCTGTACGGTAGCCTTCGGACCCGCCGGGTGTCAGGTGCCAGTGATGTAGGCGCTGGGCAAGATCCGCAAGTTTCTGATCCGACCAGTCCGCAAGGTTGCCGCCAAGATCGGTACCATCGGCAAGGTAGTTGACCAACCGGTTCGGCAGGTGGTCCGCCAGAACTGTGCTCAACGCCTTGCGCCCCGCCGTACCACGCGCCTTTTTCAGCGCGGCAAACAGATCCGTCGTCGGTGCCAGGTCGAGCGTGACGTCGTCCCCTTCGTTCCAATAGCTGGAAGCCTGCAGAACGGCAGGGCCGGAAAGACCGCGATGGGTGAAAAGCACGGCTTCGTCAAAGCTGGTCCCGTTTGCCGTAGCCCGCCCTTGCAGTGCCGTTCCGGCAATTGATTTGAACTGGTCCCCGAATGTCAGCGGCACAAGCCCCGGACGCGGTGTGATGATGTTCAGGCCGAAATCCGATGCGACCTGATAGGCAAACCCTGTGGCACCCATCTTCGGGATTGATTTTCCACCACTTGCCAGCACGAGATTGCGCGCTGTCACTGCTGTTTCGCGCCCGTCCTTTTGCAGCGTCGCGTGAAAGACTGCGCTATCGTGGCGGATGTGAGCGACGGTCGTTTGCAGCCAGAGCGGCGTATCCCCCATTTCGGCACGCAGCATGGTGATGATGTCTTTGGCCGAGGTGTCGCAGAACAGCTGTCCCAGTGTCTTTTCGTGATAGGGGATGCCGTGCCGCGCGACGAGGTCAATAAAATCCCACTGGGTGTAGCGTGACAGCGCGGATTTCGCGAAATGCGGGTTCTGCGAGATGAAATTTTCCGACCCTGCGAACAGGTTCGTGAAGTTGCACCGCCCGCCACCGGAAATACGGATTTTTTCGCCCGCTGCCTTGGCGTGATCAACCAAAAGCGTGCCCGGCCCAGCGTGCGCAGCGCACATCATGCCGGCTGCTCCGGCACCAATGATCAATGTGTTCAGCTTCATAACGGTGGTTTGCTTGGATGAGCTTTATTTGGCAAGGGGGCGATTTGGCACAGAAAAATGACCGGACGTCCTGATGCGCCCTGAATTAAGCGCAGATCAACGCGCCAGAAAGCGCCAATAAGTTGTGGAATCATGGTCCACTTGGCGTTAAGCTGACCAGATAGACCTGCGGAAAACGCGGGCGCAGAGGCAGTTTTGGCGGTATATCCATGACGGAAATGGTCTATGGGACGGTGCCTGTAGTAACGGTTGATCCCGTTCTACCACGGTGGTGGCGTACGATTGATAAGTGGACACTGGTCTGCATCCTTGGCTTGTTTGCCATCGGGTTGCTGTTGGGTCTTGCATCATCCCCGCCGCTGGCGGCCAAGAATGGACTAGAGCCGTTCCACTATGTGATCCGCCAGTCGGTCTTTGGTGGCATGGCCTTGATCGCGATGTTTGCCATGTCGATGATGGACCCCAAGATGGTGCGCCGTCTTGCAGTTCTTGGATTCATTGTCGCCTTTATCGCCCTGATATTTCTTCCAATTTTCGGCACTGACTTTGGCAAGGGTGCGACGCGCTGGTATTCGCTTGGCTTTGCTTCGCTCCAACCATCCGAGTTTCTCAAGCCCGGTTTTGTCGTCATGGCTGCATGGCTGATGGCGGCCGGTCAGGATGTGGGCGGCCCGCCGGGCAAGACCTATTCCTTTGGTCTGACAATCATCATTGTGGCATTTCTTGCGTTGCAGCCGGATTTTGGCCAGGCCTGTCTGATCCTGTTCGCGTGGGGTGTCATGTATTTCGTGGCAGGTGCGCCGATGACCCTATTGATGGGGCTTGCTGGTGGCGTCGTTGCCGCAGGTTCGTTTGCCTATAGCAAGTCCGAACACTTTGCCCGTCGGATCGATGGTTTTCTGTCGCCTGATGTCGATCCCACAACACAGCTGGGATATGCGACGAACGCGATCCGCGAGGGCGGCTTTTTTGGCGTCGGTGTTGGTGAAGGGCAGGTGAAATGGTCCTTGCCCGATGCCCATACCGATTTCATCATCGCAGTTGCCGCAGAGGAATACGGGCTGGTCTGTGTCCTTGCCATCATCATTCTTTATACGGTGATTGTCGTGCGCTCGCTGACCCGTCTGATGAAAGAGCGTGATCCCTTCATCCGTCTCGCGGGGACAGGGCTGGCCTGTGCTTTCGGAGTTCAGGCTATGATCAATATGGGCGTTGCTGTCCGTCTTTTGCCTGCAAAGGGCATGACTTTGCCATTTGTGTCCTACGGCGGTTCGTCCCTGATTGCGGGTGGCATTGCGGTGGGCATGTTGCTGGCCTTTACCCGGTCGCGTCCACAGGGCGAGCTTGGTGATATTCTGATGCGGCGGATCGGACGATGACCCGTTTGCTGGTCATCGCGGCTGGCGGCACCGGAGGGCATATGTTCCCCGCGCAGGCGCTGGCCGAGGCGATGCTGGCAAAAGGGTGGCGCGTGAAGCTGTCGACCGATGCGCGTGGTGCGCGTTATGCAGGTGGCTTTCCTGATGCTGTCGAAATCAACGTTGTAGGATCCGCGACGTTCGCGCGGGGCGGCGTCCTTGCAAAACTTGCCGCGCCCTTCCGGATTGTTGCGGGGATCGTGGCCGCCAAGTGGCGGATGCTGCGTGACCGTCCGACCGTCGTGGTCGGCTTTGGCGGGTATCCGGCGATCCCTGCAATGGCGGCGGCGTGGGTTTTTCGTGTTCCGCGTATGATCCACGAACAGAACGGCGTTCTGGGGCGGGTCAATCAGGTCTTTGCAAAGCGCGTCGACAAGGTGGCTTGCGGCACTTGGCCCACCGAGCTGCCAGAAGGCGTGAGCGGCGTGCACACGGGCAACCCTGTGCGCAAGTCCGTCCTGGAACGGGCCGGTGCACCCTATATTCCGCCCGGTGATTACCCGATGTCGGTTCTTGTGATGGGCGGTTCGCAAGGCGCACGCATCCTGTCGGACGTAGTGCCCCCTGCAATTGCAGCCCTGCCGATGGAAATGCGCAAGAACATCCGTGTCAGTCATCAGGCCCGCGGCGAAGACCACGACCGCGTCACCGCGTTTTATGCCGAAGAAGGTATTCATGCCGACGTGCAACCGTTTTTCCACGACGTGCCTGAACGGCTGGTCGATGCCCAGTTGCTGATTGCGCGGTCCGGCGCGTCGACCGTTGCGGATGTCAGCGTGATCGGACGGCCCGCGATTTTCGTCCCCTATGCCGCCGCGACCGGAGATCATCAGACCGCCAACGCCCGTGGCATGGTTGATGCAGGTGCTGCGATCCTGATCCCGGAAAGCCAGTTTCAGGTCGACAGTCTTGCCGAACAGATCACAACGATCCTGACAAATGAAAGAGGTGCCCTGCAAATGGCCAACGCGGCCTTGTCCTGCGGCACCCCTGACGCTACGGAGCGCCTTGTGGCGCTGGTCGAGGAACTGGCAGAGGAGCCGCAACAATGATGGATGGAAGCCCGGTTATGAATGCTGCGACGAAACTGCCCCTGGATGTTGGTGCGATCCACTTTGTCGGGATCGGTGGGATCGGTATGTCGGGCATCGCGGAAGTGCTGCTTAATCACGGCTATACCGTGCAAGGATCCGATCTGAAGGCCAGCAAGATCACCGAGCGTCTGAAATCATTGGGGGCCGTTATTTTCGAAGGGCAGAAGGCCGAGAACCTTGAAGGGGCCGAGGTGATCGTCATTTCCTCGGCTATCAAGCCGGGCAATCCGGAACTGGATGCCGCCCGCACCAAGGGCCTGCCCGTTGTGCGCCGCGCGGAGATGCTGGCCGAACTGATGCGCCTGAAATCCAATGTCGCAGTCGCAGGGACGCACGGCAAAACAACGACCACGACAATGGTTTCAGCACTTCTGGACGAAGGCGGGATCGATCCGACTGTCATCAATGGCGGCATCATCCACGCTTATGGATCAAATGCCCGCATGGGGCAGGGCGAATGGATGGTGGTCGAGGCCGACGAGTCCGATGGCACCTTCAACCGGTTGCCTGCGACCATCGCCATCGTGACGAACATCGACCCCGAACATATGGAGCACTGGGGCACGATCGAGAACCTGCGTCAGGGCTTTTACGATTTCGTGTCCAACATCCCGTTTTACGGCCTTGCCGTTTGCTGCACCGATCACCCAGAGGTGCAATCGCTGGTTGGCAAAATCACCGACCGCCGCGTTGTGACCTTTGGCTTCAACGCGCAGGCCGATGTGCGCGCAACCAACCTGACCTACAAGAACGGCGTCGCCCATTTCGACATCGCCCTGCAGGCCGAGGATGACGTGATCAAAGGCTGCGAATTGCCCATGCCTGGCGATCATAATGTCTCGAACGCGCTGTCCGCCGTCGCGGTGGCGCGCCATCTGGGCATGAAGAAGGAAGAAATCAAAACCGCGCTGAAGAATTTTGGCGGCGTGAACCGGCGCTTTACGAAGGTCGCAGAGGTCGATGGCGTGACCATCATCGACGACTATGGTCACCATCCCGTTGAGATCGCCGCCGTGCTGAAAGCCGCGCGGCAGGCGACGACGGGACGTGTGATCGCCGTACATCAGCCGCATCGCTATTCACGCCTGAGCCACCATTTCGATGAATTCTGCGCCTGCTTCAATGACGCTGATGTCGTGGGCATCGCCGAGGTCTTCGCCGCCGGCGAAGACCCGATCAAAGGCGCGTCCCGCGACGATCTGGTTGCAGGGCTGATCCGCCACGGCCACCGCCACGCGCGGGCCGTTGACGGCTTGGAAGATCTCGCGCGGATCGTGAAGGAACAGGCCGGACCGGGCGATATGGTCGTCTGTCTGGGTGCCGGTACGATCAGCACGTGGGCGAATGATTTGCCGGGGGTATTGAAGGGCTAGGATGAGTTTCGGAGCACTATTGATGCTTTCGCCAGTGATTTTTGCTGGCGTATGTGGCGTACTTGGCAGGTTCATGCTGAAACGCTGGGCCTTTCTCGGAATGCTTGTTTTTATCATGGTCGCAATGCTTGGCCTGTTCGGCCTGTATGAGGGCTTCCTTCGATCGCTGGACTTGTTTGACACAGATAATGAAATCGAGCGCGTAGCGGGTCGAGACGCTTCAACGGTCATTGCTGTTTTTGCTATGGTTCTTGCAGGCTTACTTTTCTTTGTATGCGGGACAGTTGGCCTGTTCATTGGTGCTGCATTCCGAACGGCGAAAATGACATGACCCTCTCCCTCATCCTCTCCTGTCTTTGGGTTGTCGCGTCGGCAATCGTTGCTTTTCTTCCGATGCGTCGCCAGTATGTTCCCGGGGTCACCCTTTTGGTGCTGGCTCCGGTGTTGATCGTCTGGCTTGGCTTTGATTATGGTTGGTGGCTGGCTGTCATAGGAACGTTCGCCTTTGTCTCCATGTTTCGGAACCCTTTGCTTTACTTCTACCGTCGCGCGCGCGGCGAGACTTTTGGGACTCCCGAATGATATCGTTGATACTTGCCCTGATCTGGTTGGTTGTTGCCAATGTGCTGGCGTTGATCCCGTCGCGGGACAACCACTGGTTTCGCGCATATGTGCTGATCGCCTGCGGCGTGCCGATCCTGGGATGGGTAACCTTGGAGAACGGGCCGTTGATCGGGTTGGTCGTGCTGGCTGCGGGTGCATCCGTGTTGCGCTGGCCGGTGATTTATCTGACCCGCTGGCTCAAGCGGCAGATCGCCCGTTAGCATCTTGCTAGAAGGTGTCGCGATCATTGTGGCGATGACAGCATGCGGGCTGCTGCCGATGATCTGGATGACATATTTGATGGTCCGTGGCCGCGCCGGACTGGTTTTGACGGTTCTGAGCCTTCTTGGTGCATTGCTGGCCATTTTGGTCTTTGCGACAGGCACGCCGATTGGCATTGATCCGTTACAAGCCTGGACGATTGCCTTGCTGTTCGTCTTGCCCGCGATGTGCGGCGCGCTTGCGGGCACGTTGTTGGGTTGGCTTATCCGCTGGCGGCGCGAACGGCGCGGCTAATTGAGCCGGCCATTTCCATATTGGCGTCATCCCGTCGGGGGCAATTGAGATCGCACTTGGGTGGAGGAATGTCGTTGGCTTTGTGATGCGCGCTAATCCCCTTGGCCCCGTCAACATGTCGCGTTAAGAGAAGCGCATGACCATAGACCTACCACCTGTCCGCGGAACGTTGACACCAAACCGCAAGCTGGCCGAGATCACGTGGCTGCGCGTGGGCGGTCCCGCTGAAGTCTTTTTCCAGCCTGCCGATGTGGACGATTTGTCCGAATTCCTGCGTGCGCTTTCGACCGATGTCCCTGTTTTTCCGATGGGCGTCGGGTCCAACCTGATTGTGCGCGATGGCGGTGTGAAAGGTGTTGTCGTGCGTCTGGGGCGTGGTTTCAATGCGGTCGAGATCGACGGAAATACCGTAACAGCCGGTGCAGCCGCGCTGGATGCGCAGGTTGCCCGCAAGGCGGCAGATGCCGGTGTTGATCTGACCTTTCTACGCACCATTCCCGGCAGTATTGGCGGCGCGGTCAAGATGAACGCGGGCTGTTATGGCAGCTATGTCGCCGATGTGTTCCGCTCTGCCCGTATTATGCGCCGTGACGGTTCGGTCGAGGTGATCACGGATGCCGGGTTCGGTTATCGTTCAAGCGCATTGCCGGACGATGCGATTGTTTTGAGTGTGACGTTTGAAGGCCCCGCTGGTGATCCTGACGCCTTGCAGGCCAAGATGGCCGAGCAAGTTCAAAAGCGTGATGAGACCCAGCCGACGAAGGACCGCACAGCAGGGTCCACCTTTCGCAATCCTTCCGGGTTTTCGTCGACTGGTCGCGCCGATGATACCCATGAATTAAAAGCTTGGAAGGTCATTGATGACGCCGGGATGCGCGGTGCCCGCTATGGCGGTGCCGTCATGAACCAGATGCATTCGAACTTTCTGACCAATGCCGGTGGCGCGACGGCTGCCGACCTTGAAGATTTGGGCGAAGAGGTCCGAAAAAAGGTTTACGATTCCAGTGGTATCACGCTAGAGTGGGAAATTATGCGGATCGGGCAGCGATAGCCCGTCGCAACAAGAATAAGATCCCCAAGGGATCAGGTCCGAGGCAAGGATCAAGACGATAAAAGACGGACCAAAAGGTCCGCGATCAGAGGCGGTGGGTTATGTCGAGCGGGACAAGCCCGAAAGTTGTTGTTTTGATGGGTGGTCCATCGGCAGAGCGTGAGGTTTCGCTTTCCAGTGGCCGCGAATGTGCAGCAGCTTTGCGGGAAGCAGGCTATGAAGTGGTCGAGGTCGATGCAGGCCCTGATGTCGCTGTGCGCCTTGCAGACATTGCACCCGACGCCGTTTTCAATGCGCTGCACGGTCGTTGGGGTGAAGACGGGGCTGTGCAGGGCATTCTTGAATGGCTACGCATCCCTTATACGCATTCCGGCATTCTTGCTTCTGCATTGACCTTGGACAAGGAGCGCACGAAGGCCGTCTATCGCGCCCACGCCTTGCCTGTCTGTGAGAGCATACTTGCCTCTGCTGATGATGTGCGCGCCCGCCACGTATTGCCGACGCCTTATGTCGTGAAGCCTTTCAATGAAGGGTCCAGTGTTGGTATCTACATTGTCCATGACGGTGATCCTCCGCCACAGTTGGCGGACGACATGCCTGACACCGTGATGGTCGAGGCCTTTGCGCCGGGGCGCGAGTTGACCACGACTGTTATGGGCGAAAAGGCTTTGACCGTCACAGACATTATCACTGATGGCTGGTATGACTATGATGCGAAATACAAGCCCGGTGGGTCGCGCCATGTGATCCCGGCTGACATTCCGAAAGACATCTTTGATGCGTGCCTCGATTTTGCTTTGCGTGCGCACAAGGCCCTTGGCTGTCGTGGAGCCAGCCGCACTGATTTCCGCTGGGACGAGGCCAAGGGTCTGGACGGGTTGATCCTGCTTGAGACCAACACCCAGCCCGGTCTGACCCCGACATCGCTGACGCCTGAACAGGCCGCCCATGTCGGCATGTCGTTCCCGCAGTTCTGTGACTGGATGGTAAAGGACGCCTCATGCGATCGTTGACCGCCAGACGCCCGGTGCGCCCGATCCGTGATCCGGCCCCGTCCAAGTGGACCTATAAATATCAGCGCCTGATGCTGACCCCGCTTTTCCGCAGCTTTGTCCGCGTTGGCACCCCCCTTGTCCTGATCGCCGTGATTGCCGGAACGTGGTTTTCCAAAGAGGAAAACCGCCAGTTGATGTCCCAGTCGATTGCGGATGCAAAGGCACAGATTCAGCACCGTCCCGAATTCATGGTGCAGGACATGAAAGTGAATGGTGCGAACCACGGACTGACGACGCAGATTGTGGCGGCACTCCCAATGGAGTTTCCCGTTTCATCATTTGATCTTGATCTGGTTGCGATGCGCGAAACGGTTGTCGCGCTTGACACCGTCAAGGATGCCGAAATCCGCGTAGGCGAGGGTGGGGCCTTGCTGGTGGATGTTACGCCGCGCAAGCCGGTCGCCGTTTGGCGCGCCGGAACGACGCTGAAACTGCTGGATGGCGAGGGCATTTTTTCGGGCACTATTCCTGCCCGTGCCGACCGGCTTGACCTGCCGTTGATCGCGGGTGACGGGGCAGAGGAACATATCGCCGAGGCGCTTGAAATCTTTCGCAGTACCGGGCCGCTGACACCACGTGTGCGTGGTCTGGTGCGCATGGGGGAACGCCGTTGGGATCTGGTGTTGGACCGGAACCAGCGGATTCTGCTGCCCGAAACAGACGCCTTTGCGGCGCTGGATCGGGTCATCGTGCTGGGACAGACGCACGATTTACTGGAACGGGACGTTGCCGCTGTCGACATGCGCAACAGCACGCGTCCGATTGTAAGAATGAGCGCAGAGGCGGCCAACGCCTTGCGTCGGGTAAGTGAAATAGGGGCAGACAACTGATGCGGGACTTATACGAAAGCCAACGGGCGATGCGAAACATGCGCAAGGCAGCGATGCAGCGCGGTGTGATCGCAATTCTTGATGTCGGTACATCCAAGATTGCCTGTCTTGTCCTGCGGTTCGACGGGCCCGAGAAGTTTGGCGATAATGATGTCATCGGCTCACTTGCCGGGCAATCCACATTCCGCGTGATCGGGGCGGCAACCACGCGGTCCCGTGGTGTGCGTTTCGGTGAAGTCGACGCCATGCAGGAAACCGAACGCGCCATTCGTACGGCAGTTCAGGCTGCACAGAAGATGGCAAATGTCCGTGTCGACCACGTGATTGCCACCTTGTCAGGGGCGCGTCCGAAATCCTATGGCCTTGACGGGTCGGTCGATATCGAAGGTGGTATGGTCACCGATATGGATATCGGTCGTGTCATGGCCGCTTGCGATGTGCCGGATTACGGGGCTGACCGCGAAGTGCTGCACGCCCAACCTGTCAATTTTGCGCTGGATCACCGCTCTGGCATGGCTGATCCGCGTGGGCAGATCGGCAACCAGCTGAACACTGATATGCATATGCTGACGGTCGACGCCATTGCGTTGCAGAACCTCTATTTCTGCATCAAGCGATGTGACCTTGAACTTGCTGGGCTGGCGTCTTCTGCCTACGTCAGCGGAATTTCGTCGCTGGTCGAGGACGAGCAGGAACTGGGTGCCGCGTGCATCGATATGGGCGGCGGGTCCACGGGCATTTCCGTCTTCATGAAAAAGCACATGATCTATGCCGATGCCGTCCGCATGGGCGGTGAGCATGTCACCGGCGATATATCCATGGGGCTGCAAGTGCCGACTGCAACAGCAGAGCGGATCAAGACGTTTTATGGCGGTGTCGTCGCCACGGGCATGGATGATCGTGAGATGATTGAAATCGGTGGCAATACCGGTGACTGGGAGCATGACCGCCGCACGGTTTCACGGGCCGAGTTGATTGGCATCATGCGCCCACGTGTGGAAGAGATTCTGGAAGAAGTGCGTGTCCGTCTGGATGCTGCCGGTTTTGAACATCTGCCAAGTCAGCAGATCGTTCTGACGGGCGGGGCATCGCAGATCCCGGGTCTTGACGGGCTCGCATCAAAGATTTTGGGCCAGCAGGTTCGTCTGGGGCGTCCGTTGCGGGTGCAGGGCCTGCCACAGGCCGCCACCGGACCGGCGTTTTCGGGTGCGGTTGGCGCGACTCTCTTCGCTGCGAATCCCCAGGACGAATGGTGGGATTTTGAAATTCCGGCCGAAACATACCCTGCGCGGTCGCTGAAACGGGCTGTAAAATGGTTCAAGGACAACTGGTGATGCGCAATATCTTGCCTAATCGTCTGAATACGGCGGAATGCACCAATATTATGCCCATATTTTGTGGCGAAACTGTTGTTTTTGGGTGACGCCTAGGGCTACAGACGTTAAAGTCGCATTAATTTATCAGTACTGCCCGGTGGGACGGGCCCAGAAAAAACAGGCGGACAGAGCACATGACATTGAACCTATCGATTCCCGGGCAGGAAGAGCTGAAGCCACGCATCACCGTTTTCGGTGTTGGCGGGGCAGGCGGCAACGCGGTCAACAACATGATTGAGCAGGAGCTTGATGGTGTGGAGTTCGTCGTTGCGAACACTGACGCGCAAGCGCTGCAACAATCGCGATCCGAAGCCCGCATCCAGATGGGCGTCAAGGTTACCGAAGGTTTGGGTGCCGGTGCGCGCGCAACCGTCGGTGCCGCAGCTGCCGAAGAAAGCATCGAACAGATTGTCGATCATCTGGCCGGCGCGCACATGTGTTTCATCACCGCCGGCATGGGCGGTGGCACCGGTACAGGTGCAGCCCCGATTATCGCACAGGCCGCCCGCGAGCTGGGTGTTCTGACCGTCGGTGTTGTGACAAAGCCTTTCCAGTTCGAAGGGGCAAAGCGCATGAAGCAGGCCGACGACGGCCTTGAAGCGCTTCAGAAAGTTGTCGACACGCTGATCATCATTCCGAACCAGAACCTGTTCCGGCTTGCGAATGAAAACACCACATTCACCGAAGCCTTCGCATTGGCAGACGACGTGCTGTATCAGGGCGTGAAAGGCGTGACTGACCTGATGGTCCGTCCGGGTCTGATCAACCTCGACTTTGCCGACGTTCGCGCCGTGATGGACGAGATGGGCAAGGCGATGATGGGTACAGGCGAAGCCGAGGGCGAAAACCGCGCTGTCGAGGCCGCCGAGAAGGCCATCGCGAACCCGCTTCTGGACGAAATTTCGCTCGAAGGAGCGAAGGGCGTTCTGATCAACATTACAGGTGGTTACGACCTGACGTTGTTCGAACTCGACGAAGCCGCAAACAAGATCCGCGAAAAGGTCGATCCAGAAGCGAACATCATCGTCGGGTCCACGCTGGATACGAACATGGAAGGCAAGATGCGCGTTTCTGTCGTTGCTACTGGCATCGATGCGGTCATCAACACATCCGAAGTGCCAACGCCGCGCCGGTCCATGGCGGCACCGCTGACGCAGACTGTGAAAGCAGAAGAGTCCGCACCGGCCCGCGCCGCTGCCCCTGCCGCCGCAGTGGCTGCGCAAGCTGCACCGTCCCAGCCAGAACCGACCCTTTTTGCATCCATGGATGATCAGCGTCAAAGTGCGCCTGTCGCTGAAGATGATTTTGACGACATCGCGGAACCGATCGCCGCAACAGACGATCTGCCGCCGCCAGCCTATCAGCCCCGTCCGGAGCCGACACTGGAAGCGCCCGAGACATTTGTTGCACCGCAGGCACCAGCCCAAACACAACCGGGCCAGCCGTCTGCAGAGGCGCTCGCGCGTTTGAAGGCCGCAGTTAATCGTGCCCCGGCACAAGAGCCGATGGCAGAAGCTCCACGCGTCGCCGAGGGCGAGAAGCCACGCTTCGGGATCAATTCGCTGATCAACCGCATGACTGGAACGCATGGTGAGGCCGCCGCTCCGCAGCAGCCAGCACGCCAGCAACCCCCTGTCACGCCGATGCCAGCACCCGCGGCAGAGGCCGATCCGGAGCAGGAGAAGATCGAAATTCCAGCATTCCTGCGCCGTCAAGCAAACTGACGTAGCGTTCATATCACACGAAGGGCCGCCCAATGGGCGGCCTTTTTTCGTTTGAAATCAGTATCTTTCTGCGGGTGCGAAGTAAGTCGCAGGCGGAAGAAACCGATTGTTTCAGACCGTTGCAAAGCGTGTGTTGAGCGAAAGCCGTTAGCGCCCTAACTACATTACAACAAAAGATTAACCGCGTGAGGCGCGATCAAGTGCAGACGACTCTGGACACAAAAGTTACCTTTGAAGGCCGTGGTCTTCATACAGGTCACGACGTTACCGTTGTTGTCCGGCCCGCAGCGGCCGGGACAGGTATCGTGTTTCGTCGCACTGACCTTGGTGGCGTGGCGATCCCTGCGCTTTGGGAAAATGTCGAAGTTTCACCACTGAACACACGCCTGACTGCACCGAATGGTGTGATGGTTTCGACCATTGAACATTTGATGGCGGCACTGGCAGGTTGTGGTGTGCACAACGCATTCGTCGATATTGATGGTCCTGAGGTGCCGATCATGGATGGATCCGCGGCGGCCTTTGTTCGCGGGATCGTTTCGGCCGGGGTTATTCATCTTAACGCTCCTCTGCACGCGATCGAAATTCTGAATGAGGTCACGGTGCAGCATGGGGCCGCACGCGCGAGCCTGTCACCTGCAACGAGCCTGCAGATTTCATTCACAATCGATTTTGCCGATGCCGCGATCGGCCATCAGGAAAAGACGCTGAATATGGCGAACGGGTCGTTTGTTCGCGAGTTGTGTGACAGCCGCACGTTCTGCCGTCAGGCGGATGTGGACGCGATGCGTGCCAATGGCCTTGCCCTTGGTGGGACGTTGAACAACGCTGTGGTTGTGGACGGTGCCGATGTGCTGACACCTGGCGGGTTGCGCCATGGCGACGAAGCTGTGCGCCACAAAATGCTGGATGCGCTTGGCGATCTTTACACAGCCGGTGCGCCGATCCTTGGTCGCTATACTGGCAACCGGGCAGGACACGCGTTGACAAACCAGTTGTTGCGCGCACTTTTCGCCGAACCCAAGGCATGGCGTTGGGTCACATGTGATGCCCAGATCGCCGCGCGTTTGCCCGGCGTTGGCGTCAGCAAGGCCGATCTTTACGCTGTCGCGTAAACCACGCCCTTTCACAGTTCCGCGCAAATGGGCCAAAAGGCATTTTGCCCTCGATTTTTTTCTGTTAGACGTGATCGAAAGCAGAGACGAAACTGTCTCTTTCGGGCAGGTAACGCGAGGACAGGCATGTCAACCAATGTGATTGCAGGGCAAGGGCGCAAAGCTGCGTTGATTGCTGTTGTTGCCTTGGCCGTGCTGACTGGCTGTGGTGTTTTCGATGCGCGCCGAGAGGGTGCATTGGAAGAATACTCGGCGGCAGAAATCTTTGCGCGCGGCGAGTTGGAGCTGGAAAACGGGCAGGGCGATGATGCCGCGTTCTATTTCGGTGAGATCGAGCGCCTGTATCCCTATTCCGAATTCGCACAGCGCGCCCTGATCATGCAGGCCTTTGCCTATCACAAAGAGCGCGATTACCCCAACAGCCGTGCTGCTGCGCAGCGCTATATTGATTTCTATCCCGCCGAAGAAGATGCGGCCTATGCCCAGTATCTGCTTGCCTTGTCCTATTACGACCAGATTGACGAGATCGGCCGTGATCAGGGGCTGACATTTCAGGCATTGCAGGCCCTCCGCGTTGTAATCGAGCAGTACCCCGATACCGAATACGCCCGGTCGTCCATTCTGAAATTCGACCTTGCCTTTGATCATTTGGCGGCGAAGGAAATGGAAATCGGGCGTTACTACCTTAAGCGCGGTCATTATGCGGCTGCCGTGAACCGCTTTCGGATTGTTGTCGAGGATTTCCAGACGACGACCCATACTGCCGAGGCGTTGCACCGTCTTGTCGAAGCCTATCTGTCGCTTGGTCTGACCGACGAAGCACAGACCGCCGGCGCGATCCTTGGCTACAATTTCCAGTCGACCGAGTGGTATCAGGACAGCTTTGCGCTGCTGACCGGGCAGGGCCTTGCACTTGAGTCGCGCGGTGACAACTGGTTGTCTGCCATCTATCGCCAGGTTGTACGTGGTGAATGGCTCTAGGGGGCGATGGGTTGCGGCCCATCCTGCAATAAATGCTGCGTGGGCTTGAAATTCGCGACATGCTGATCATCGACCGGCTGGAACTTGCGTTTCAGCCGGGTTTGAATGTGTTGACTGGTGAAACCGGTGCAGGCAAGTCGATCCTTCTGGATTCATTGGGTTTTGTTCTGGGCTGGCGGGGGCGCGCAGAGCTTGTCCGCGCAGGTGCCGCGCAGGGCGAGGTGACAGCCTGGTTTGACCTGCCTGCCGTTCATCCTGCCCGCGCTGTTCTGGAAGACGCCGCCTTTGAACCTGACGACGAATTGATACTGCGCCGCGTCAACACGACCGACGGGCGCAAGACGGCGTTCGTCAACGATCGTCGGGTGTCCGGTGAGCTGTTACGCGCATTGTCGGAAACGCTGATCGAACTGCATGGCCAACATGATGATCGCGGTTTGCTGAACCCGCGCGGCCACCGCGCCTTGCTGGACGCCTTTGCCGGACTGGCCCCGGACATCGACGCGACCCGCCAAGCCTGGGCGCGGCTGCGTGAGGCGCGCAAAGCGGCAGAGGACGCAGAAGCCAGGATAGCAGCGGTTCGCGCAGAAGAAGACTATTTGCGCCATGCCGTGGCCGAACTGGATGCCTTGGCACCGGAAGTCGGGGAGGAAGCCGCGCTGGACAGTCAGCGCCGGCTGATGCAAGGGGCCGAAAAGATCCGCGCTGATATTGCGAAGGCGGCGGACGCGCTTGGCTTGCAAGGGGCGGAGGCGATGCTGACCGATGCAAGCCGCTGGCTTGGCGGCGCGGCGGACCGGACCGAAGGCCGTCTTGACGAACCTTTGGCCGCAATCGAGCGGGCCATGCTGGAATTGGACACCGCACAACGTGGCGTCGAAGCCTGCCTGAGTGCCTTGTCTTTCAATCCGTCCGATCTGGAAGATTGCGAGGAACGTCTCTTTGCTATTCGCGCACTTGCCCGCAAGCATGACGTGCTGCCAGATGATCTGGTGAAATTTGCCGACGCGTTGCGTGCCAAGCTGGACGTGTTGGACAGTGGCGTATCTGACCTATCGGTTTTGGCTGGGGCTGTGCACACGGCAGAGCAGACATATGACGGGCTGGCTGATGCGCTAAGCGCGGCCCGCAAGAGCGCGGCGTTGCAACTTGATGCGGCCATGGCATCCGAACTTGCCCCGCTGAAGATGGAACGGGCGGTTTTTCAAACTGACGTCACAGCCGCGGATCCCGGACCGGATGGTCGCGATATGGTCGCGTTCACAGTTGCCACGAACCCCGGTGCGCCTGCCGGACCCCTCAACAAGATTGCGTCGGGGGGTGAACTTTCGCGCTTTTTGCTGGCGCTGAAGGTGTGCCTTTCGCAAGCCGGTGCGGGTGGCATGACCATGATTTTCGATGAGATCGACCGCGGTGTCGGTGGCGCGACGGCGGCGGCGGTGGGGCGCCGTCTGGCTGATCTGGCCGAGGGTGGGCAGGTTTTGGTTGTAACCCATTCGCCGCAGGTCGCAGCCCTTGGCAGCCATCATTGGCGTGTGGAAAAGCGGCAAGAGGCTGATGCTACATTGTCCACTGTGACGCCATTGGTCGATGCGGACCGCATTGACGAGATTGCCCGTATGTTGTCGGGCGATACGATCACGGACGCCGCGCGTGCGGCAGCCAAGGAATTGATGCAGGGTTAGGCGTCAGTTCTGCTGCACCAGTTTGCCGGGGTTCATGATCCCGTCAGGATCAAGCGCGCGTTTGATCTGTCCCATGACTGCCCACGCGTCACCGTGTTCGGCCTGCATGTATTCAAGTTTGCCCAAGCCGACCCCGTGTTCCCCCGTCACCGTTCCGCCAAGCCGCAGCGCGCGTTCGGCCATGCGGTGCGCAAGCTTTTCAGCAGCGGATCGTTCAGTCGTATTTGTATCGTCGATCAGCAGGATTGCATGGAAATTTCCGTCGCCCACATGCCCAAGGATCGGACCAGTGATGATGCTCTCGGCGATGTCTGCCTCTGTTTCGGCGATGGCTGTCGCGAGTTGCGAAATCGGGACGCAGACGTCCGTGACGATGGCCCGTGCGCCCTTTCGGCTGGCAAGGATTGCATAATAGGCCTCATGCCGCATCTTCCAGAGCATGCTGCGGTCTTCTGGGCGGGTCGCCCAGTCGAAATCGCTGCCTTTGTAGTCTTTTGCGATTTCACCAAAGGTTTCGGCGTCTTCCTTCACCGCATTATCCGATCCATGAAATTCAACCAGCAGATGCGGTGTCGTTGGTAAGTTCATATTCGCATAAGCGTTCACTGCCATGACAGAGGCCGTATCGAGGAATTCGATCCGCGCCATGGGCACGCCCATCTGGATTGTCGCGATGACCGCATCGACGGCTGCGGCCACATCGGGAAATGCGCAGACTGCTGCGCCGATGGCTTGGGGTTGGCCTTGTAGTTTCAGAGTCAATTCGGTGATGATCCCTAGGGTGCCTTCGGCCCCAACAAACAGCCCTGTCAGATCATATCCCGCGCTGGATTTGCGCGCGCGTGAACCAGTGTGGATGATCCGCCCGTCTGCCAACACGACCTCTAGCCCCAGAACGTTGTCGCGCATCGTGCCATAGCGCACGGCTGTAGTCCCGCTGGCCCGTGTCGATGCCATGCCGCCAAGCGACGCGTTGGCCCCCGGATCGACCGGAAAGAACAGACCTGTCGCGCGTAGTTCCGTATTCAGCGCTTCACGTGTGACACCCGGTTGCACGCGCACATCCATGTCGTCCACCTGCACGTCCAGCACCTTGTCCATGCGCGACAGGTCAATGCAGACTCCGCCGCGTACGGCCAGTGCGTGCCCCTCAAGTGACGTGCCTGTGCCCCATGCGACGACCGGGCAATGATGCGCGGCACAGATCTTTACAATGGCCGCGACGTCCTGCGTCGAAAGCGGATATGCAACGGCATCGGGTGGGGTCAGCGCGAAGTGCGTTTCGGACCGGCCATGTATCTCAAGATCGCTTGGCGAACGGGACAATCCGTCCCCCAGAATTGACTGTAACTCTGTCAGAGCGGTCTCTATGGTCATTTGAAAGCCCTTTGGTTCCGGTATGCTTACAGCCTATGCCAGTCCAAGGGTCAGGACCAGAGTTGCGCGTATGACGATTCCTTTGAAAACGCTGATCTCGCAAGGGGCCAACAAGGTCGCGGGTGATTGCCGCAATGCGATGTCGGTCATGAAGAGGGAAGGTCCCAGCGGAATTCAATTCTGGTTCATTGCCCTTGCGATCGGGATTTCTGCGGGCAGTGTCGCGGTGCTGTTCCGCCTTGGGATCATCTGGCTGCAATCCACGCTTTACGGCAGCGAAGATATCCGCATGCTGCACAGCTTTGCCGCCAGTCTGAGCTGGTATCACATCCTGGTTATTCCGATCATTGGTGGCCTGATTGTCGGGTTGATCCTGGACCGTTTCACCAATGACGGCCGTGTGCGGTCTGTGGCCGAAGTGATCGAAGGATCGGCGCTGAATGAAGGACGCGTGGAGGTGCGCGCGGGGGTGGCATCGGCCCTTGCTTCTATGATTACGCTGTCGACCGGCGGGTCAAGCGGCCGCGAGGGACCGGTTGTTCACCTGGCTGCCGTCATCTCGACCGGTATGTCGCGGTTCATCAAGGCTGACGGGATCACAGGCCGCGACTTGCTGGGCTGTGCCGTCGCAGCCGCCGTATCCGCAAGTTTCAATGCGCCCATTGCCGGGGCGCTTTTCGCGCTAGAGGTTGTTCTGCGGCATTTTGCTGTCCATGCATTTGCCCCCATCGTCATCGCATCGGTCGCCGGAACGGTCATCAACCGGCTGGTGTTCGGTGACATTGCAGAGTTCGGTTTGCCGATCCAGAACATGCTCGCTTTCTATGTCGAACTACCCGCCTTTTTGCTGCTGGGCGCTGTCTGCGGACTGATTTCTGTCGTTCTGATGCGTGCGATCTTCTGGGCTGATGATGTCGGTACATTCATTCAGGACGGATTGCGGCTGCCCCGCTTTGTGCGTCCAGCGGTTGCAGGCGCGTTGCTGGGCGGGCTTGCGATCTTTTATCCCCATATCATCGGCGTCGGTTACGAAACCACATCCGCAGCACTGACGGGCGAGTTGCTGTTGCACGATGCAATCGTCTTTGTCTGTCTGAAGGTTGTGGCCGTGGCCATTACCATCGGCGGGCGGATGGGCGGTGGCGTATTTTCCCCGTCGCTGATGGTCGGCGCGCTCACCGGGCTGGCTTTCGGCATTATCGCGACCGGCATATTTCCGGGCGCATCGGGGTCGGCAACACTTTACGCCCTGGCGGGGATGGGGGCCGTTGCGGCGGCGGTGCTGGGTGCGCCAATTTCAACCACGCTGATCGTATTCGAACTGACGGGTGACTGGCAGACCGGTCTGGCAGTCATGGTGGCCGTATCGCTTTCGTCGGCCATTTCATCGCGGCTGGTGGATCGGTCCTATTTCCTCACACAGCTGGAACGGCGCAACGTGCATGTCGCTGCCGGGCCGCAAGCCTACCTACTTACCAAGTTTCGTGTGGCAAATATCATGCGCGATATGGATCACAAACGCGCCGCCCCCGAGGACCAATGCTGGGAATTGATTGGTGAGGGGGTCTATATCGACGGCAATGCAACGCTTGAGCAAGCGATGCCAATTTTTGAGGCCGCCAATCAGCCGTTCATACCCGTGGTGACATTGGGTGGAGAAGCCGACGCCCCGGAACTGTGGGGTGCGCTGTTTCAGGTCGATGCATTGAAAGCGATGAACAAGGCGCTTGCCGAAACGGCCGCCGAAGAACATTCATAACCGCTTAGACTTCTTCGACCGTGACCTTGTTTGGATTAAAGGCAAGGTAGTCCTTGATCTTCTCAACCCCGGCTTTCGGCGCTTCATACGACCAGACGGCATCAGGGATCGTGCCGCTTTTCGCCGCGATCGAATAGTAGCTGGCGTTCCCTTTGTAGGGGCAGGTGGATTCTGTATCGGATGGATCAAGAAAGGCCATGGCGATGTCGTCGCGCGGGAAGTAGATCACAGGCGGGTATTCCCCTTCGGTCAGTTCCAGCGCAGCTTTGCTTTCGCCGATGACCGCACCTGCGACGCGGACAACCCACGTGCCGGACGCAGGACGAATTTTGATATGCTCAGCCATTGCCGGTTTCCTTTCCCTGAATGTCAGGTGATGTTGGGGCCGTCGATGACGGCATCAAAGTGGGGCGCAAGCGGTCGTCAGCCAGTCCAGTGCTTCGCCTTGCACAAGCGGGCCGATTTTTTCCAGAGTCTGCGCATGATATGCGTCGATCCAGAACCGCTCTGCCTGCGTGAGGAGAGTAACATCAATCAACCGACTGTCCAGCGGCACATGCGTCAGGGTTTCGAAGGCATACATCTCGCGTGCGTCTGCACCCTCAAGCGGCGCGGCAGGGCAGACGACGATCAGGTTTTCGATCCTGATCCCGAACGCACCTTCGCGGTAGTATCCGGGTTCGTTGGACAGGATCATCCCCGGTTCCAGCGCAACCTTTGCACGCCGTGAAAGTCCTTGCGGCCCTTCGTGAACGCAGAGATAGGACCCGACCCCGTGACCTGTTCCATGATCGTAATCCATACCCGCTGACCAGAGCGGCACGCGGGCAAGCGCATCCAGATGCTGCCCTCCGACCCCCTTGGGAAAGCGGACCCGGCTGATGGCGATCATGCCTTGCAGCACGCGCGTATAACAGGCGCGATGCGTCTGGCTTGGCGTGCCGATAGCGATGGTGCGCGTGATGTCTGTGGTCCCGTCAAGGTACTGTCCGCCACTGTCTACCAACAAAAGCTCGCCCGGATTGATCGCTCGGTTCGTCTGTTCGGTCACACGGTAGTGGACGATGGCCCCGTTCGGACCTGCGCCGCAGATCGTGTCAAAGCTGATTTCACGCAGCTGGTTGGTGTCGCGGCGAAAGCCCTCCAACTCCTTGACCACGTCGATTTCGGTCAACCCGCCCTGCGGGCCGGCCTGATCCAGCCAGGCCAGAAACCGCACCATCGCCGCTCCGTCACGCAAATGCGCAGCCTTGGCACCGGCAATCTCGACTGGGTTCTTGCAGGCCTTTGGCAGAATGCAGGGGTCGTCCGCTTCGATCACGGCGATCCCGGCTGCCTGCAGCGTCGTACGGATAATCTGCGGGCAGGTTTTCGGGTCGATCTGTACAGGTCCGGCAAGGCCGCGCAGGAACCCGAGGAAACTGTCAACAGGATGGACGGTTACGGCTGTCCCTATATGGTCTGCAATATCATCGGCTTTTCCGGGTCCGGCAAAGAGATCGGCCGCGCCATCCGGATGCAAGACAAGAAAACCCTGTGGCACCGGGTTGCGTTCGATATCCGTGCCACGGATGTTCAAAAGCCACGCGATGCTGTCGGGCAAAGTAATCACGACAGGCTGCTCGGTGGCCACGCGCTTTCGTTTCTCTGCAGCGGCTTCGCCTGCAAATTCCAGCGGATGAGCGCTGAATTTCGCATCTGGCGGGGCAGGTCTGTCCGTCCAGATGCGATCCACGAGGTTGTCGACGGCAACAAGCGAAATGGCGGCCTTGCCAAGCGTCTTTCCATGACGGGCCACATCTTCGACGGTGTGAAGCCACGGATCAAAGCCGACGTTTCCGCCACCCGGCATTTGCGTTTCAAGCCAGTCCGTCAACGACATTTCCGGCCAGTGCACCGGCGTGAAATCATCTGCGACTTGCGCACGCACTTGCAAACGGTAACGGCCGTCGATGAAGACCCCTGCGATGTCATTGAGGATTGCGGCAAATCCTGCCGATCCGGTAAACCCCGTCAGCCAGGCGAGACGTTCGTCGCACGGCGCGACATACTCGCCCTGATGTGCATCCGCACGGGGGACAAGAAAGCCGTCCAAGCCTTCCTCGGCAATCTCGTGACGCAATCTGGCCAGCCGGGGCGGACCCTGTTCGGGTGATGACTTTGCACCGAACGTCTGGAACATGGGCGGATCCTTTGTTTTTCTTTGTCCAATCAAACTTCCGCCGGAGGCAGCGACGCTTGCAAGAGGGCAGTGATTTATCCGGCTTTGCGCATCCCAAGAACACGCGCCCGTTTGCGTGGGTCGCTGTCAAACAGGCTGGCCAGTTGTTCTGTCATCGCACCTGCCAATTGTTCCACATCCGTGATCGTGACCGCACGGTCGTAATAACGTGTCACGTCATGGCCGATACCGATCGCGACAAGTTCGACCGCTTTGCGCTTTTCCACCATGGCGATGACGTCGCGCAGGTGCTTTTCAAGATAGTTTGCCGGATTGACTGACAGCGTGCTGTCATCCACTGGTGCTCCGTCAGAGATCACCATCAGGATCTTGCGCTGCTCATGTCGGTTGGCAATGCGCCGATGCGCCCATTCAAGGGCTTCACCGTCGATGTTTTCTTTCAGCAGGCCCTCTTTCATCATCAGTCCGAGGTTTGGACGTGTGCGTCGCCACGGAGCATCTGCACCCTTGTAGACGATATGGCGCAGATCGTTCAGGCGGCCCGGCGTGGCCTCCCGTCCGGCTTTCAACCATTCCTCGCGGCTTTGCCCGCCTTTCCAGGCTTTCGTCGTGAAACCGAGGATTTCAACCTTGACCGAGCAGCGTTCCAGTGTGCGCGCCATCACATCCGCGCAGATCGCCGCAATGGAAATTGGGCGGCCCCGCATGGACCCGGAGTTGTCGAGCAGGAGGGTCACCACAGTGTCGCGGAATTCGGTATCTTTTTCGACTTTGAAAGAAAGTGGCGTTGTCGGAGACGCCACGATCCGGGCCAACCGACCCGCGTCCAGAATGCCTTCTTCACGGTCGAATTCCCAAGACCGGTTTTGCTGGGCCTGCAAACGTCGCTGCAGTTTGTTGGCCAGCCGCGAGACAGCCCCCTTGAGCGGCTCCAACTGCTGGTCAAGATACGACCGCAAGCGTTCAAGTTCTGCCGGCTCGGCGAGTTCTTCCGCCAGCACCTCTTCATCGTATTCCGTCGTAAAGACATGATAATCCGGGTCAGCTTCGGAAATGGGCATAGGCGCGGGCGGTTCGAGGGGGGCTTCCCCATCGGGCATTTCCGTTTCTTCACCCATCTCGGCATCGGCCTGATCGTCCATGCTGACCTGCGCTTCGGAGGCATCCTGCTGGTCGTCCTGGCTTTGCTCTGGTGTGCCGGCGTCCTCGTCATCCTCGGAATCGTCCTGACCGGTGCTATCTGGCTCGTCGTCCTGATCGTCGCCGCCTTCTTCGGCGTCGTCGTCTTGATCGTCGTCGATATTGTCGGGATCATCACCCAGCTGATCCGCATAGCCGAGGTCGGAAATCATCTGTCGCGCAAATTTCGCGAATGCCTTCTGATCCGACAGCATATCTTGAAGGTTTTCCAGCGTGCCGCCGCAGCTATCCTCGATAAACCCGCGCCAGAGTTCCATGACGTTTGCGGCACCCGGTGGCATTTCGCGACCCGTCGCAAGATGGCGGATCAGGTATCCGGCTGCAGTGGCGAGCGGCGCGTCGGCAGGGGCCTTGATCTGGTCATAGCCTTTGCGCATGGCCTCGTTACCGATCTTGGCGTCGATGTTTCCCGCGGTACCGGGCATGTATTCCGCACCAATCGCTTCGATCCGCGCAGTTTCCATGGCATTATAAAGATCTTGCGCCATTTGCCCTTGTGGCAGGTAGCGCGCGTTCGTTTTTGCATCATGAAACTTGTGGCGCAGCGCGAATGAATCTGCGGTGCCCCGGGCAAGCAACACTTCTTCGCGCGTCATGCGCCGGCTGACCTGTGGCAGTCTGATCGTGTCTGCCGTCTGACCGGCGGGATCGACCGAATAGCTGACCGACAGTTCCGGATCGTCAGCCATGACCTTCGTGGCCTCGGCGAGGGCCTTTTTGAACGGGTCGGCCGGATTGTCAGAGGGTTTGGTCATCGCGCGGGTCCTTTGTTGCTGGGCAACCTAGAACCCGCAGGCACGCTTGACCAGTGCCCAGCTGCTCATGCCGCGTCGTAAATCGCCTCTTCAAAGGTGATTTTTGCTTCGGGCGCGATATCGAATGGCGCATCGGCCAGTGCATGGAAATTGTCGAGCGCGGCGGCACCCGGCAGAACCTGCCCGTCTTCGTCCACGAAAGCGAGGCGGGGCCGGTAGGTTTTTCCGCCAAGTTGGATTTCGCCGTCGTCGAAAAGATAGGCGAGTTCGGTCACGATCCCTTCGACATTCGCCTTTGCGATGTCTTCTGACATGTTTTCCGCGAAGAGGGGAAGCAGGGCATGGGCAATCAAAGTTGCGGCAGATTCGGCCAGATCTGAGTGTTCGACCGTATAGTCGTCAGGTAGTGCCGTTCCGATTTTCATCTTCATGGGGTCGCTCCGGTTGAATAATCTGGCCGCTGATCTTGCGCACAATCGCGACCGGATTAGGACCAATTCGGACCAATTGCGTGGAACTTTTCAGCTGAGCAGGAAGGCGGTGCAGGACGCAAGATAGCGGGCTGCTGCTTTTTTGGCCCAAGCGGCGTCCGTGTTGTCGCTTGCGAATTGCGCCCGTTCTAACAGCCCGCGCTGCGCTGCGCGCGCATCCGTGCGCCAAGCCAGCACCTCGCGTCCGCGGCCATCGGGGATCATTGAATTGAGGATATCGACGATTTGTTGGCGCTGTTCTTGCGTTGCCGCAGAGTTGCCGTCAAGCATGAGCCATTCGAATTCAAGTTGTGCCGTCAACCGACCCGCGCAATTGGCAAAGGTGCGCAGCTGCGCCTCTGGCGAGGACAGATCGGCAAAACATGGATTTGCCGCCGTCAGGAAGACAAAAAGCAAAATTCGCATACTGCACATTATAGCAGCATGCGTGTTAATTTTTTGCCGATATAGTGGGCGTTTTAAGAAGTTGGTCGAGCGTAGCAGACGCGTGACACAAGGACTGGTGTGTCAACGCACCTGCAAAAACAAGTCTGGCGGGTTGTCAGATGGCTGGGTTTTAGCCGAGGCTGAGTGACGCCGCACTTTCTGGCAATTCCTCGTCAAAGCAGCGTTGATAGAACTCGGCTACGGTCTGCCGCTCCAGCTCATCGCATTTGTTGAGGAATGACAGGCGGAAAGCATAGCCTACATCCTGAAAGATGCGCGCGTTTTCGGCCCAGGCCAGCACTGTGCGGGGCGACATGACGGTCGACAGATCGCCGTTCATGAAGGCTGTTCGCGTCAGGTCTGCGACAGTCACCATCTGTGACACGATCTTGCGGCCCTGGTCGGTGTTGTAGTGCGGTGATTTCGACAGGACAATCGCCGCCTCGGCGTCATGACTGAGGTAGTTCAGCGTCGCGACGAGAGACCAGCGGTCCATCTGCGCCTGGTTGATCTGTTGTGTGCCGTGATAAAGTCCGGTCGTATCACCGAGGCCGACAGTGTTTGCCGTCGCAAAAAGACGGAAGTACTTGTGCGGTGTGATGATTTCGTTCTGATCCATCAGCGTCAGCTTGCCGTCTGCTTCCAGCACGCGTTGGATCACGAACATGACGTCCGCGCGACCAGCGTCATATTCGTCGAATACGATCGCGACGGGATTGCGCAGCGCCCAAGGCAGGATGCCTTCATGAAATTCGGTGACCTGCACGCCGTCGCGCAGCTTGATTGCGTCCTTGCCGATCAGATCGATCCGGCTGATGTGGCTATCAAGGTTCACACGCACGGCAGGCCAGTTCAGACGCGCAGCGACCTGTTCAATGTGCGTGGATTTACCCGTGCCGTGGTAGCCCTGTACCATGACGCGGCGGTTGTAGCCAAAACCCGCAAGGATCGCCAATGTCGTGTCGGGATCGAATTTGTAGGTCGAATCGATTTCAGGCACGCGCTCGGACCGGTCGGCAAAGCCTTTGATCTTCATGTCACTGTCGATACCAAACACTTCGCGGACGGAAACGTCCTCGGTCGGTTTTGCATTCATATCGGTTGTGCCATCAGCCATGGTGCTTGCCTTTCAGATCGTCAGGCCCCTTTGGCCTCTGCCGTGCACATGCAACATATCGCGCGGGGCGGCAAGGGAAAGGGCAGACTGGCCCGAAATCTTCCCGCGAACTGGTCCGACCCGCAGCGTTGCAGGCATGGAAACATAGTGTTTTAACAACTTTGCACAATTTTGACACATTCGCTGCGTAGCGCAAGTTTGTCACTAGTGCGGATCACCGATGTTACGATTAAAATCAGCCGGTTTCGGCCCAACGCCTGGCGAGCGCAGTCTTGCAATCGCATACCTCGGTGTCGCGATATTCGGCGCTGTCATTTCGTTTTCGGTCGTCAATCGACTTGGTGGCAGTAATGCGGTCATCCGTCCGCTGGGCGGCTATGATTTTTGGGTGATTATCTCTGGCGCGCTTGGGGCCTACGGAGGCTTGTATCTGGGGCGAGTCTGGCTGGGTCATCCGGGGATGGCAGGCTGGTTGAAGGCTCTGGTCGCAATTCCAGTCATCAGTTTTATTGCAGCACTTATCGGGGGTACGTTCGCGCTGCCCGGACATGGTACAATGTTTGGACCGTTGGCGCTATTGACGACCTTGATCGGGAATCCGCTGCTGGCCCTTTTCTGGTCCTGCACAATCCTGTCCGCACACTATCGCTTTGCCATCTGGCGCGAAGAACGCGAAACGATTTTCAAGATGCCCGACGTTAGCCGCGCCTATTAGGTCTTGTCGCGGAAGTTCCGGCTGACCTTGATCTGATCCCACGCCCAGACAACTTCTGTCAGCTGTTCTTCCTGAGACCGGTCACCGCCATTCATGTCGGGGTGCAAGACCTTGATCAAGGCCTTGTAGGCCTTGCGGATTTCCGGCTTGGACCATGTGTCCTTGGCATCAAGAATTTCGATTGCGCGCCGTTCGGTCGGCGGCAGCTTGCGGCCCGTTCCTTGATGACGACCCGGGTTCTGCGTCGCGTTCTGCCCCAGCACCTGATGTGGATCATCGACGCCAAGGCGCGCCCATGCGGCTTCTTCGACTGATTTCTTGAACGGCTTGGTCGGGCGTTCCCAGGTGCGATCCTTATCCATCTGCGCCATCAGTTCCGCCTCGGATGTGCCGTCGAAGAAGTTCCACTTGAGGTTATATTCGCGCACGTGCTGCTGGCAGAACCAGAAATAGTCATCCATCTGGTCAGGCGATTTTGGCGCGCGGTACTTGCCCGCTTCCTCGCATCCGTCGTGATCGCACACGCGGGTCGACGTTTCGGATGCGCCAGACATACCACGCCGGCCGCGCGGGTTCTTCTTCTTCGAGCTCGACACCGACATGTCGAAACCAAATGGATCGTTTTTCTTCATGGCGCTTCATCTCTTTCCGAATAGGACGCCAGACTATAAACCGTTGGTCGCAGGATTGAAGAGGGCAGGGTGAAAATAATGGGGCTAGACAACGAAATTCGGACAGCATTGGAAACAGCGTTTGATCCGACTCAACTCGACGTTATCAATGAAAGCCACAAGCACGCTGGCCACGCAGGCGATGACGGGTCAGGTGAAAGCCATTGGCGCATTGTTATTTCGGCCCCAGCCTTTGACGATATGTCGCGGCTGGCCCGTCACCGTGCAATTCACAGCGCCTTGGGGCCCGAGATTATCGGGCGACTTCATGCGCTGGCAATCGATATCAAGTAGTCATTCTGCGGCGACGCGGGCCGAATCCGGTTTGGAGTCGTCGGTCGCTGGCTTTTCGGCCGGCACGCTTGGTACGTTGTCGCCATCCATGACCTTGTTTTCCAGAACATGTGGGTCAGGCTCAGGCTTGCTAACAGTCGGCTCCGGCGCTGGCAGGGCTTTGGGCTCTTCTGCGGGGGTTTCTTGCGCCACAGGTGTCGCCAGCGCACGCCTGAAGACGAGCATGTTCTGAAAGACAGTCGTCTTTCCCATCAGACCTTCGCGTTCTTCGCAAGGCAGCGTATCCGTACGCTGGTATTCCCAGCCGTCCGCGCCAAGTTGATTCATTCTTGTCTGCAATGCGTTCGCAAACCGATCGGCAGCGGTTTTCACGCCGCGCGCCTTAAGCCCCTTTGTCGGAGCGGGAATGACCTTGTATTCGAACGCCATCTTGAAACCTCTGAAATCTACTGCGCTGGTATATCAAGATAGGGCAACAAGGCCAAGGTTTTGCTGGGCAAACTGGCCTTGTCTAGGGATTGTGTAGCGGTAGGGCAGACAACGCTAGATGTCGACTTAAAGCCCCAGTTTGTCCGCCACCATCTTGTTCACGGCTGCGGGGTTCGCTTTGCCGCCGGTTGCTTTCATCACCTGACCGACGAACCAGCCTGCAAGTTTCGGGTTGGCCTTGGCTTTTTCGACCTGCGCGGGGTTGGCGGCGATCACTTCGTCCACAGCCGCTTCGATTGCCCCGGTGTCTGTTACCTGCTTCATGCCGCGTTCTTCGACGATCACCGCCGGGTCACCGCCTTCTGTGTAGACGATTTCAAAAAGTTCTTTTGCAATCTTGCCGGAGATATCGCCTGCGTTGATCAAGCCGATGATGTCACCAAGCTGGTCAGGTGACACCGGGCTTTGCGTGATGTCTTTCTCGTCCTTTTTCAGACGGCCGAACAATTCGTTGATGACCCAGTTTGCGGCAAGTTTCCCGTCGCGGCCTGCGGCCACCTTTTCGAAGAAATCCGCATTTTCTTCTTCTGCCGTCAGGACAGATGCGTCATATTCCGACAGGCCCATTTCGCTGATGAAGCGAGCTTTCTTCTGGTCGGGCAATTCCGGCAGGCTGCCTGCGATGTCATCGACCCACGTCTGCTCTATCTCCAATGGCAACAAATCGGGATCGGGGAAGTAGCGGTAATCATGTGCTTCTTCCTTGGAGCGCATGGAACGTGTTTCGTTCTTGTCTGGATCATACAGGCGCGTTTCTTGCACAACTTCGCCACCATCTTCGATGATTGCGATCTGGCGGCGCGCTTCGATTTCGATCGCGGCCTGAATGAAACGGGTGGAGTTCATGTTCTTGATCTCGCACCGGGTGCCGAGGTGGCTGAAATCCTGCGTTTCCTGATAGCGTTCGTAATCACCGGGCTTGCAGACCGATACGTTGACATCCGCACGCATGTTTCCGTTCTGCATGTTGCCATCGCAGGTGCCGAGATAGCGCATGATCTGGCGCAGTTTCAGGACATAAGCGGCTGCTTCTTCGGGGCCGCGGATGTCGGGGCGGGAGACGATTTCCATCAGCGCCACGCCTGTGCGGTTCAGGTCCACAAAGGACATGTTCGGATCCATGTCGTGGATCGACTTGCCCGCGTCCTGTTCAAGGTGGATACGTTCAATGCGGACAAGGCGGGCGACGCCAACGCCAAGTTCAACCAGCACTTCGCCTTCGCCCACGATGGGGTGATACAACTGACTGATCTGATAGCCCTGTGGCAGGTCGGGGTAGAAATAGTTCTTGCGATCAAACGCTGATGTCAGATTGATTTCCGCCTTGAGGCCCAAACCCGTGCGCACCGCTTGTTCGACGCAGTATTCGTTGATGACGGGAAGCATGCCGGGCATGCCTGCATCGACAAAGGCCACGTTGCTGTTGGGTTCTGCGCCGAATTGTGTTGATGCCCCCGAGAAGAGTTTTGCTTTGGAGGACACCTGTGCGTGCACTTCCAGACCGATCACAAGCTCCCAGTCGCCGGTCGCGCCGGAAATCGTTTTCGGGGCAGGTGTCTCGTAGGTCAGATCAAGCATCACACACTCTCCTTGCGTTGAATGCCTGCTCATAGAACGTCGCAATTCGCGGAACAAGTCCGGCTGTCGATAGTTTTTGAGCTGAAACGTTAGAAACGAAAGGAAATTCAGATGACCGAACTCAATGCTGCAAAAATCCTCATCCTCTCAACAGATGGTTTTGAACAATCCGAACTGATGGTGCCGCTGGAAAAGTTGCGCGAACACGGTGCCACCGTGCATGTCGCCACGCCCGATGCAAAAGATATCAAAGGCTGGGATCAGGACAACTGGGGCGAAACGGTCAGAGGCGACATTGATCTCAAAGATGTATCGGTCGCGGATTACGATGCGATCGTTCTGCCAGGTGGTCAAATCAATCCCGACCTGCTGCGCGTCAATGAAGACGCCGTGTCGTTGGTCCGCAAGTTTGTCAGCGAAGGCAAGATCGTTGCCGCTATCTGTCATGCACCATGGCTTTTGATCGAAGCGGACGTCGTGAAAGATCGCGAAATGACGTCCTATCATTCGATCAAGACCGACCTGGTGAATGCGGGCGCAAAATGGGTTGATCAGGAAGTTGCGATTTCCAATGGAATTATCACAAGCCGCTCGCCAGAAGATCTTGAGGCGTTTGTCGCAAAGATTGTCGAAGAGGTGCGCGAAGGCGACCACCCGCGCAAGGCTGCATAATCCAGTCTCGTACTTAGCGAAGGGGCATCGCGTTTTTGCGGTGCCCTTTTTGTTGTGAGATCAGCTTTGTTCGGCAAGCCTTTGCCATCGCGAAAGAATTCCCCTTGCTCAAGTCATAGAGGCCGTTGCAAGTTTCGCGTCATGAAACTGCTCAAGCCAATTCTGGGGGGAATTGCGGGTATCCTTCTTGCGACATCTGCCGTCGCCGAAGTGCCGTTCCGCCCCATCGCCCGTGAAGATGTCGTTCAAGCCAAGATCGACGCGCAAGCCGCTGCTCTTGCTGCATTTCGTGTGCAGCCACGTCCTGCACACATGATCCGGTATCCTGTAGAGGTCAACGCGACCGAGCCAACCATGCGCCCTGTTGCGCGTACCAGCTTTTTGCCGCGTACGCGCTGGGAACATCAGCCCGGCAACAGCGTCTGGACCCGCGCCGCGATGTCGGCGGTCGGGGCACACGGGGAAGGGCTTGATTCGATCATTCCGACGGATATCGATACGTGGTGTCCTGCGTATAAACAGAATTCCGCAGAGTTGCGTCGTGCGTTTTGGGTGGGGATGATGTCGGCGCTTGCCAAGCACGAAAGCACCTATAATCCGCGTGCCGTTGGTGGCGGAAACCTGTGGTACGGTCTGCTGCAGATCTATCCTGACACAGCCCGCCGCTATGGCTGCCGCGCCACAACGGGCGAGCAATTGAAGAACCCGACAGAAAACCTGTCATGTGCGGCACGGATCATGAATGTCACTGTGGCCCGGGATAACGCGATTGCGCTGTTTAATGGGCGCTGGCGCGGGGTTGCGGCCGATTGGGGGCCGATGAGCAATCGCTCCAAGATTCCCGAGATGGCAAACTGGACGCGCAATCAATCCTATTGCGTGCCCGTCCGGAACTTGCGTCCACAGATGCGCCCCGTCACCTTGATGGCTCAGGCTGATATTGTGACTCAGACCCGTCCGCGTCTGCGCCCGTTGCGGGGCACCGTTTCGACGATGAACGTGACAGCCACAGAATAGTCCGTTCTTTTCCGGCTATCCCCTCAGCAGTGGGCGCGTCGCCTTTACCAAGCTGACGGCTGGCGCATCTTCGCCCAAAGCCAGAGTTGCCTTGCGCAGCATAGCAATCCCGTCTTCGGAATTCTTCGGAAGTGCGCGCGCGGCGATCGGTTCTCCCACTCTGATCCGGAACGGCTGACGGTTCTTGTTCAGTGTCTCATGAAACAGTGTCACGTCGCGCAGCGTCGGATGGATCAGGTCGAACAGATAGAACAGGACCGAATTGCGCGCCTGAATATGAACCGGGATCACAGGCAGATCGAATTTTCGCGCAAGCATCGCAGCGGAGGCCATCCAAGGCCGCTCGTGCAATTTCAGCCCGCGACGCTTGGCCAGCCGCCCGGATGGAAAGATTACGCCCAAACGCCCCGCCTCGGTCGCATCACGC
The DNA here is from genome assembly GCF_900109295.1 of Cognatiyoonia koreensis. NCBI lineage: Bacteria > Pseudomonadati > Pseudomonadota > Alphaproteobacteria > Rhodobacterales > Paracoccaceae > Cognatiyoonia > Cognatiyoonia koreensis. The sequence goes on along the minus strand of NZ_FOIZ01000001.1, from coordinate 1,591,119 downwards.
ACGTAGGCCATCGTTTCGCGGGTTTTGCCGTGGCACCGTCTGTCACGACGCCATTCGACCGGCGCGATCATGTCTGACATCTGGGGTAAAACGCGCAGAATGTCCGAATTCGCAAAGAAGTAAGTGTCGGGTCGACTGCCTGCAAGCAGACGATGCAAGATGATCCCATCAGCAATACCGGTGGGATGATTTGCGACGATCAGGGCTGGACCATGGTGCGGGATATGCCCCAGGCCATGCACGGTCACGTCCCGCGACAGGTGTCGCCCCATGGTTTCCATGATTTGCGAACTTGTCGCCGATTGAAACCGTGTCGCAAGCTTGACGGTCCGGTCGTAACACAGCAACCGTTCTATCAGGCGACGGGGCAGCGCGGCGCGACGGTCATATAGCCAAGGCGCACGTTCGGAGATGAGGGCAGCAATCTTGTCTTCCATGGGTACAATCTGCACCTAACACTCTAACAGGGCCATGACATTGCGCAATTTCTACCGCTTTGGCAAAATTCTGCGCAAGCCGCTCTTATTCGGATAGGGATTACCGCACGCGCAGGATTGTTCTGATCTCGGACAGAGCTTCCTCCTGACGTTGGCTCATCGCTTCACCTTCGGCTTTCTTGATGCCAGTCAGGATTTCGGTCACGGGTTCAAGGGCTGAAGCCCCTTGAAGACGATACAGTTTTTTCGCGATGCGCGTGATTGCGGGCATTGGCCCGCCGCATTCGTTCACAAGCCAAGTGCCCAGTACCAGCAATTCCTGCGCTGTTTCCTGATCCACCCGCAATACGCTGCGCAACTGGATCAACATAATTTGTTGCTGATCCTTGCTAGGCATTTCATCAAGCGCGACGAAGGCATGGGCCAGCGAGGCTGCCGCGATATCCGGGTCTTCTATGCTTTCGACGGGATGCACATTTGCCTTGCGTGTAAAGCCGAACCGCCGAGCCGCAAGTCGCACATCGCCAGCCATATCCACGATATCGCGTGCGACGTTGCCGGCATTGCGCGCGCGGTTTGCCCAGAAATAGGCGGTGACGATAATCCCAAGCAGAGCGAGGATGAAAGGCATGATCTTTAGTATCCTTTACGCCCCATCCATTGGCTATCAATCCGGTGCGGCAGAGTCCAATAGGCGCGTTATCATTTCAGCGACATCGCCTGATATTTCAGGGTTTTTGAGGATTCTCTGCAACGCCGCAACCATATGGGCCTGCCGATTGGCATCGTAGCGTTTCCAGCTGTCGAAGGCTGTCGTCATACGCGCCGCTGTCTGCGGGTTCACAGGGTCGAGTTTAATCAGCCAGTCAGCAAGAAGATTGTACCCGCTGCCGTCGGCCATGTGAAAGCCCGCAGCGTTCCCCGAAAACGCGCCCAGCACCGCGCGGAACCGATTGGGGTTCCTCATGTCGAACAGCGGATGTTTGGTCAGGCTCTTAACCGTCGCCGCCGCATCTTCTGGGGCAGCCGTGCCGACCTGCACTGCGAACCATTTGTCCATCACCAGCTTTTCATGCCGCCATTGCTGGAAGAAGTCCGCGCGCTGATCTGCGCCACCCCCCTGTTTCAGCAGGGCAGAGAGCGCGGCGAGTTGCTGTGTCATGTTGTCGGCGGTCGCGTATTGCTGCGCTGCCTGCTTGCCCCCGTCGAGCCGCGACATCAGCGATAGCGCGATATTGCCAAGGCTGCGCTTGCCAGCGGCATCTGCGGCCGGACTGTAGGAGCCGGGCACCTGCATTGCCGCGTAAATGCGCGGCGTGATGTCCTGCAAGTGCAGGGCGATCTGCACCTTCAGCGTTTCGAACGTCCGGTAGATCGCCATCGGGTCCGGCGTCCTGCCTTGCTCAAAGAGGCGCTGGGCGATGTCATCCTGGCGCGGCATTTCCCCGACGATGCGCGCACGGAAGGCCGGGTCAAGATTGTCGTCGCGCATGACTGCGGCCAGACCATCGAGAAATGCGGGATCGGGTGCGACGTCGTCAGTAACCATGCGCATGACCACTTCGGTCGCAAGGGCGTGCCCGGCTTCCCAGCGATTGAACGGATCGGTGTCATGCGCAAGCAGGAAGGCGCGCGTCTTCGTGTCCTGATCGTGGTTGATGATGACCGGTGCGGAGAAGTCGCGCAGGATTGATGGCACTGGCTTTTCTGTCAAGCCTTCGAATGTGAAGGATTGCGCGTCCTCGGTCAGTTCCAGCATCGTTGTTGGCACGACCTCTGTCCCGTCCGGGGCAAGCAGGCCGATGGCGACCGGGATCACTTGCGGTTTTTTGTCTGGCTGGCCAGGGGTGGGCCGCGTTTCCTGTGTCAGTTTCAGCGTGTAAGTGCCGTTTTCGAATGAGTCTGTCACCGTGATGCGTGGTGTTCCGGCCTGTGTGTACCAGCGTTTGAACTGGGTCATATCCCGCCCGGTCACGTCTTCGAAAACGGCCAACCAGTCCTCGATCGTCGCCGCATCACCATCATGTCGCGTGAAATAGAGATCGAGCGCCTCGGCGTATTTCTCATCCCCGACGAGCCGCTTGAGCATGCCGATGACCTCGGCCCCTTTTTCGTATACTGTGGCAGTATAGAAGTTGTTGATCTCGACAAAGCTTTCGGGTCGCACGGGGTGGGCGAGTGGGCCGTTGTCTTCGCGGAACTGGTAGGCACGCAGTGCGACGGCATCATCAATGCGTTTAACCGCCTTGCTTCGCATGTCGCCGGTAAACTGCTGGTCGCGGAAGACGGTCAATCCTTCTTTCAAACACAATTGGAACCAGTCGCGGCAGGTAATCCGGTTGCCTGTCCAGTTGTGGAAATACTCGTGCGCGATAACCGCTTCGATGCTTTCAAAGTTGGCATCTGTCGCGGTTTCGGGCGATGCGAGAACATAAGCAGAGTTGAAAATGTTCAACCCCTTGTTTTCCATCGCGCCTGCATTGAAGTCATCAACGGCAACGATGTTGAAAATGTCCAAGTCATATTCGCGGCCATAAACGTTTTCATCCCATGTCATTGACCGTTTCAGTGCGTCCAGCGCATAGGCGCATTTTGTTTCATCCCCTTTGCGCGCATAGATGTTCAGCGCGACGTCCTTGCCGGACGCGGTCGTAAACTGGTCTGATGTCGGGATCAGATCGCCCGCCACGAGCGCAAAAAGATAGGACGGTTTCGGCCAGGGATCGTGCCATTCGGCGAATCCGGCACCTGATACAGTTGGATTGCCGTTCGACAGCAGGACGGGCAGGTCGCTTTCGATCCTGACTGTGTAAACCGCCATGACGTCGGGCCGGTCTGGGAAATAGGTGATCTTGCGAAACCCTTCGGCTTCGCATTGCGTGCAATACATCCCGTTGGACATGTATAGTCCTTCGAGTGCGGTATTGTTGGCCGGGTCAATTTCAACCTCGGCTTCCCATGTGAACGCATTCGCAGGCACGTCGCAGGTCAGCCCTTTTTCTGTAACGTCCGGTGCGATCGACACACCGTCGATCTTGGCCCACATCAGGCGCAGGTCTTCGCCGTGCAAGAAGAATTCGGCGGATGCTGCATCGGGGTTCTTGCAAAACCGCACTCGTGAAATCACACGGGTCGTGTTCGGCGATAGCTGGAACGTCAGATGCACGTCATCGACGAGATAGGCGGGCGGTGTGTAGTCCTTGAGATAGATCGGCTGTGGTCCGGCGTCTTTCATCTGGCTTTCCCTTGCGATGCGGAACCCCGAACCTATGTTCCGGAACGAGGCAGAGCAAGGGATCGGTCATGGCGAAAATGCGCAAGAAGGGCGATCTGCCTGAAAAGGTCTGTATCACTTGTGGTCGCCCTTTCCAGTGGCGCAAGAAATGGGAAAAGGTTTGGGACGACGTCAAGTATTGTTCCGACCGGTGCCGTGCCGAAAGGTCATCTGTGAAAGACTGAATTGGTCAGAAAATCACTCCAAATCATTGCCACTGCCAAATCTTCGTTCTAAGTCCTGCGGGATAGCGGTGTGCCGTCGTATGCCGCAGCAAGGGGGACAGATCGAATGACCGACCGGATCGAAAAGCAGGGCCTGCAAGTTGCTGCTGAACTTGCGCAATTCATAGATGAGCAGGCATTGCCGGGAACCGGTGTCGAACCGGCGGCGTTCTGGGAAGGATTTTCGGCATTGCTTCACGACAAGGCGGCGCGCAATGCCGCGCTACTGGACAAGCGTGCAGCGTTGCAGGGTCAAATCGACGGCTTTCATTTGGAGAACCCCGGCCACATCCGTGACCGCGACGGATACGAGGCCTTTCTGCGCGAGATCGGCTATCTGGTCCCCGAAGGTGATGACTTTGAAATCACGACAGCGAATGTCGATCCCGAGATCGCCAAGGTCCCCGGCCCGCAGCTGGTTGTGCCGATTACCAATGCCCGCTTTGCGCTGAACGCGGCCAATGCCCGTTGGGGCAGCCTTTACGATGCGTTCTACGGCACGGATGCGATGGGGCGGATGCCGCCGAAGGGTGGCTATGACCGCGGGCATGGATCCCGCGTTGTTGCGCGCACCCGTGTGTTTCTGGATCAGGCGTTTGCAATCGCTGGCGCAAGCCATGCGGACGTGTCGCGCTATTACATCGACAAGGGCGCCTTGCTGATTGACGACATGCCGCTCGAGCAGCCCGATAAGTTTGTCGGCTATCGTGGGAACCCCAAGGCACCGGATGCTATCTTGTTGCGCAACAACGGCTTGCACGTCGAATTGGTGTTTGATCGCGCGCATCCGATCGGCAGCCGCGATCAGGCGCTTTTGGCTGATGTTCGACTGGAAAGCGCTGTGTCCGCGATCATGGATTGCGAGGATTCAGTCGCTTGTGTGGATGCTGAAGACAAGGTGCAGGCCTATGCGAACTGGCTTGGCCTGATGCAGGGTAATCTGGAAGCGTCGTTTGAAAAGGGCGGCAAGACCATGACCCGCCGTCTGAACGACGATATGGCCTACACCGCACCGGATGGGAGCACCTTCACGATGAAGGGTCGTGCCTTGTTGTGGATCCGCAATGTCGGTCACCTGATGACGAACCCGGCAATCCTTCTGAAAGACGGTTCCGAAGCCTATGAGGGCTTGATGGACGGCATGATCACGACGTTGATCGCGATGCACGACCTCAAGCGCGAAAGCGGCAATTCCGTTCACGGGTCGATTTATATCGTGAAACCCAAGATGCACGGCCCTGAAGAAGTCGCGTTCACCAATGAAATCTTCTCGCATGTTGAAGATGCGCTGGGCTTGCCGCGTGATACGATCAAGGTCGGGATTATGGACGAAGAGCGCCGCACGACCGTTAATCTCAAGGAATGCATCCGCGCTGCCAAGTCGCGCGTCGCGTTCATCAACACAGGCTTTCTGGATCGCACCGGCGATGAAATCCATACCTCGATGGAGGCGGGCCCGTTCAGCCGCAAGGACTTCATCAAGCGCAAGCAGTGGATCGGGGCATACGAAGACCAGAACGTCGATATCGGGTTGGAGTGCGGCTTTTCCGGCAAGGCCCAGATCGGCAAGGGCATGTGGGCGATGCCTGACATGATGGCCGCCATGATCGAACAGAAGATCGGTCATCCGAAATCCGGTGCGAACTGCGCATGGGTGCCAAGTCCGACGGCCGCGACATTGCACGCCCTACATTACCATCAGGTCGATGTACTGGCCGTTCAGGCGAAGCTGAAAGCTGGCGGACGACGCGCCTATGTGTCTTCAATCCTTGATATTCCGCTGGCGACCTTTCGACGCTGGTCGGATGCGCAGATTCAGAAAGAGATCGAAAACAACGCACAGGGCATTCTGGGCTATGTCGTGCGCTGGATCGATCAGGGTGTTGGTTGTTCGAAAGTGCCCGACATCAACGATGTGGGCCTGATGGAAGACCGCGCGACCTGCCGCATTTCATCACAAGCGCTTGCCAATTGGCTGCACCACGGTGTTGTTTCCGAAAAGCAGGTGATGGATACCATGCGCAAGATGGCCGAAGTCGTCGACCGTCAGAACGCGGATGACCCGGCCTATCGTCCGATGGCCCCGACATTTGACGGGATCGCCTATCAAGCGGCCTGTGATCTTGTGTTCAAAGGTCGGGAACAACCGTCCGGTTATACGGAACCGGTTCTGCATCGCCGCAGATTGGAACTTAAGGCACAGCGCAACCACTAATGTCGCCGCCGCTTGTGCGATCGAAGGAGACGAGACATGGCAGAAATCAGTACCTCTAAGGCACGCACCATCATTCGCAAGGCGATGGCGAAAGGCGAGCAAATGGGGTTCAAGCCGCTGTCTGTCGTCGTGTTGGATGCGGGCGGTCACGTCAAAGCGTTCGAACGCGCTGATGGCGCGTCTTCGGGCCGTTTTGGAATTGCCCAAGGCAAGGCTTACGGCGCTGTCATGTTGGGGATGCCGGGGTCGGCACAGATGGCGCGCGCGGAACAGCAGGCCTATTTCATGGCTGCTGTGAATGGTGTCTATGGTGGGCAAGTTGTTCCTGTGCCAGGCGGTATCCTCGTGCGCGACAAACGCGGCAATCTGATTGGGGCGGTTGGTGTGACCGGTGATACATCCGACAATGATGTTATTGCCGGTATGGCCGGAATCAACGCCGCCGGGCTGACCGGGGACGCATGATACCAAAGGGCTTTTGCGGCGGGTTTTGCTTGAATCCTGAAGCGGAGTAGTTAGTTTTGGGCCAAATCAATGAGGTTCAGACTATTGCGCCCTGTTATTGGCATCATCGGCAACCACTACCTGATCAACGATCAATACCCGGCTCACGCAGCAGGGGTCATGAATTCCGAGGCCGTCGCAGCGCTCTGTGACGCTATCCCGCTGATCATCCCGACCGACCCGCGATATGGGTCCACAGACGAATGGATGGGGATTTGTGACGGCTTTGTTCTGACTGGCGGTCGCCCAAATGTGCATCCCGAAGAATATGGCGAGACCGAGACCGAGGCCCATGGGGTTTTTGATCGCAACCGTGACTCGGTCGTTTTGCCGCTTGTGCGCGCATGTGTGGCGCATGGCTTGCCGATCCTGTCGATCTGCCGGGGGTTTCAGGAATTGAATGTCGCTATGGGCGGCTCGCTTTACCCTGAGATCCGCGATTTGCCCGGGCGCGACAATCACCGGATGCCGCCAGACGGGACGCTGGAAGAGAAATTCGCGATGCGCCACATCGTGAAGTTGACCGAGGGTGGACCTTTTCATCGTATTCTTGGCAGCACCGAAGTCCTGACCAATTCCTTGCACGGGCAGGGGATCAAACAGCCCGGAGAGCGCATCGTTATCGACGGCACCGCACCCGATGGGACGCCGGAGGCGATCTATGTCGCCGGTGCGCCCGGCTTTACATTAGGCGTGCAGTGGCATCCGGAATACGAAGCCGCCAAAGATCCGGTATCGCGGCCCTTGTTTGAGTCGTTCGGGGAGGCGGCACGCGCGTGGAAAGCTGGACGCGCATTGCGCCGCGCCGGCTGACGCCGCCAGCCTTTTTCCGCAATGTCTGCTTAATCAGGCAGAGAGCAACTGTGTTTCGTGCTTGCGCAGGCACCGCCGCGCTGTTGGTCCATAGCCGTTCGGGTTGCTGCGCAATTCGGGGAAGAGCGCAAACAGCTCCTCGCGGGCTTCATCAGAGACCGCCGTCAGGCCGACTGCGCCGGGGTGGAAGCTTTCCGAAGCGGCCCCATTGGCAAAGACGACCTCGTGCTTGTCGCACATCATGTGAATATAGGTCACGTCGCCGCCTTCGTCTTGTGTAACAAAACGTCCGTCGACAAGGTGCTTTGCTGATACCAGGACTTCGGATTCACCGAACAGAAGTTCAGCGCGATAACCTTCGAACAGCATCCTGTGCTGGGGTGACACAACCAAATCCTGCGCTTGATCTGTCAAAACACCGGGGCGAATGCGTATTGGAGCAAAGCGGTCGCAAGCAGGGACTGTGCGGCTTTGAATCCAACGGATCGGTTGGATTCCGTTGTCGCGGGTCAGGACGCGATCGCCAATTTTCAGGTCGGCAATGTCGCGAGGTCCAAAGGGCGTCGCGATCATCGTACCCGGCGTAAAGCAGATCACCGTTTCAATATCGGTGAAATTCAGAAGCGTCCCGTCTTTGAGCGTGACTGAGCCGTTGCCCAGCCCGTTCACGTTGAGCGTTGTCAGATCGGCCAAACGCCCAAGGCGCAATACGTCGCCAGCGATCGTGTTTTCGGATCCGCCGTCGATGGTGATCGTGTTGTTGCTCGTTTCGCCGTAATCGCGCAGCAGGAATTCATCATCGCCGGACCCGCCGTCGATGCTGTCACCTTCGGCAAAGAAGATCGTGTCGTCACCAGCGCCGGTATCAAATGTATCGCGGCCTTCCAAGCCGATGATCCGGTCGTCGCCAGCGCCGGTATTGACCCTGTCGTCCCCGACATCACCGAAAACCGTATCGTTGCCGGACCCCGTTTCGATTATTTCGACGTTCGTAAAGTCGATTTGATTTGTGCCGGCGCGCACAAATCCGTCTTCGTCGGCATTAAAGCGCACCGTGGCATCATCGGTCAGTGCAGAGCCGTCAATCGTGTCGCCCGATGTGAAGCCACCTTCGCCTGCATTGAACGTATCTTGCCCGAACCCGTCACTGATGACGAAGGTATCATCACCCGTGCCTGCGCTGACGCTTTCATTGCCGGTGCTGCCGATGAATGTATCGTCGCCCGATCCAGTGACGACGTTTTCGACGTTGTCGAACGCCAGCGAATTGCTGCCAGCCGTCAATGTGCCGTCTTCGTTGCCAGAAAAGTTGACGTTGATATCGCTGTTCACCTGACTTGCGTCGATGGTGTCGCCGTTTACGTCGCCGCCTTCGCCTGCATCAAAGCTGTCGTCGCCGAACCCGTCATCGATCACGAATGTGTCGTCGCCAACACCTGTGCTGACCGTTTCGTCGCGGCTGCTGCCTGACACGGTGTCGTTGCCGGTTCCGGTTTCGAAGTTCTCGAAATCGCGTAGCGACGCTGTGCTGCCGCCAGCAGAAATGCTGCCTGTGCCGTTGTTGTTCAGCTGGACCGTTGCATCGATGCTAAGACCACCCGCGTCGAGCGTATCCCCAACCATTTCACCGCCGGAACCGGCATCAAGATCATCGTTGCCGAACCCGTCGTTGATCGTGAATGTGTCATCGCCCGCGCCAGAGCTGACGGTTTCCGCGCCACTGCTGCCGATGATTGTATCATTGCCGCTGCCGGTGCTCACCGCCTCGACATCGTCAAAATCTACGCTGTCCGTCCCAGACGAGAGCGTACCTGCCTCGGCAGACGTAAAATTGACCGTCGCATCGGTGCTAAGCGCGCTGCCGTCGACGTGGTCGCTGCCACCGCCTGCTGCAATCGTGTCGTCACCGAAACCGTCGGAAACGATTAATGTGTCATCACCCTCATTCGTGACGATGGTGTCGTTGCCGCTGCTGCCTGTGATCGTATCCGCGCCACTGCCGGTTTCAATGGCTTCAATACCGTCGAAGGTCAGCGTGTTGGCACCTTGGGACAGCGTGCCTGTGCCCGTACCCGTCAAAGCCACGGTCGCCCCGGCCGTCATGGCCGATGCATCGATCCGGTCGCCCGTTGTTTCGCCCGTACTGCCGGCCTCGAAACTGTCCGTCCCGAAGTTGTCAGCGACATTGAACGTATCGTCGCCTGCGTTAGCGATGATCCTTTCATTGCCGGAACTTCCGGTGAATGTATCGTTGCCTGCGCCGGTCTCGATTTCTTCGATCTCGAAGAAAAGGGCATTGTTTGTACCAGCGGTCAGGTTGCCTTCTTCGTTACCAGAGAAAGAGATGGTCACGTCATCAGTTATTGCGCCGGCATCAATCTTGTCGCCCGTCGATTCACCACCTTCCCCACCAAGGATGGCGTCGCTTCCGAAATTTCCGGTCAGGACCAGCGTATCGTCGCCATCCTGCGCAAGGATGACATCGTCGCCGGTGCCGCCGAAGATCGTGTCGTTGCCGGAACCTGTTGCAACCCCTTCGATGTTGCTGAAAGTCAGCGTGTCCGCACCATCAACCAATGTGCCTTCGCCATCTGCGGTGAAGGTAACCGTGGTGTCCCCTGTCAGGTTGCTGCCATCGACCAGATCGCCGTCGAATTCGTTCCCCGTGCCGGCGTCGAATGTGTCATCGCCAAAACCGTTGTTGAGGATGTAGACATCATCGCCTGCACCGGATGAGACGCTGTCGTTGCCCGCCCCAGATGTGATCGTGTCATATCCTGAACCGGTCGTGACCGACTCGACCCCTGAGAAATTGAGCGTATCGCCCTGAGATGAAAGCGAGCCCTGTTCCGCGCCACTGAAGTTCAGCGTGATGTCGCTGGTCACACCGCTTGCATCAAGGCTGTCGCCGGTTGTTTCCGATGTCTCACCGGCGTCGAACTGATCATTTCCGAAATTGTTTGTAACGACGAACGTATCGTCGCCGCCATTGGTGGACACGTTGTCACCGGCGCTGCCGCTGATGATCGTATCGTTTCCAGATCCGGTTTCGACGTTTTCAAGGCCGCTGAAGGCCAGCGTGTTTGTGCCGTCCGTCGCGTTTCCAGACTCACCGGATGTGAAGGTCACCGTCAGGTCACTGGTCACGCCGGTTGCATCCAGCGTATCGCCGCCGTTGTTCTGATTGCCTTCGCCGAAATCAACGCTGTCGTTGCCAAAGCCTTCGGCAATGATAAATCTGTCGTCGCCCTGGTTCAGATCAACGGTATCGTCATCGGACGACCCGGTGGCGACGTCGTCGCCTGCGCCGGTTTCGACATTTTCCGCACCGCTGAAAGTAACGGTGCCGCTACCATCGCTCAGCGTTCCAGCGTCCCCGCCCGCAAGGTTCAGTGTCACATCGCTGGTCAGACCGGACCCATCAAGCGTGTCGCCATTGGTTTCACCGGTTTCGCCGAGATCAACGATGTCGTCGCCAAAGCCATCCAGGACGCTGAAGCTGTCGTCGCCGGCACCTGTCGCGACGCTGTCGTTTCCGGTCCCGCCTGTTACATCGTCGTCACCTGAACCTGTTTCGATCAGTTCGACGTCAGTAAAGGAAACGTTGTTGCTGCCTTGCGTCAGCGTACCGTCACCGTCACCCGTGAGTGTGACGGTCGCGTTGGCGGTCATCCCCGTAGCATCGAGCCGGTCACCCGTCGTTTCGCCGCCTTCGCCCGCATCGAAGCTGTCGGTGCCAAAGCCGTCAGTAATTATGAAAGTGTCATCGCCTGCGTTTGTGGCGACCGAATTGTCACCCGCGCCGGACGCGATCGTGTCGTTGCCAGAACCGGTTTCGATCCGTTCCACATCGTCAAAACTGATGCTGTCCGTGCCCGCACTTAACGTACCTTGCTGTGCGCCGGTGAAGCTGACGGTTGTATCATCGGTGAGGGCGGAGCCGTCGATGGTATCGCCTGTGGTTTCACCGCTCGATCCCGCAGAGAACGTGTCTGTGCCAAACCCGTTGGCGAGCGTGAAGCGATCGTCCCCGCCGTTCGTCGCGATCGTATCGTCATCATTGCTTCCGACAATCGTGTCGTTGCCTGACCCGGTTTCAAGGATTTCAAAGCCTGCGAAGGACAGTGTGTCGGTGCCATCGCTTATCGTGCCATTTTCGGCATCTGTCAGTGTGACGGTCACGCCTGCTGTCAGGGCCGAGCCATCCAACCGATCCCCTGAAGTCTCGGCAGTTTCGCCAGCATCCAGATCGTCGTTTCCAAAGCCGTCGGCAATCTGGAACGTATCGTCGCCAGCCCCGGCCGCGACTGTCTCATCTCCGGTGCTGCCGGTGATCGTGTCGTTGCCAGCACCGGTCAGAACGACTTCAACGTCCTGAAAATTCACGCCGTCGATCCCGTCGCTGAGCGTGCCGGAGCCATCGTTGTTGAACGTGACTGTCGTGTCGCCATTCAGCGCGGTTGCATCAAGCGTGTCGCCAGTGGTTTCACCACCTTCGCCAGCATCCCAGGTGTCGGTGCCGGACCCGGCGGTGACCGAGACGGTATCGTCACCCGCATTTGTCGCGAAAGTATCGTCGGATGCGCTGCCGATAACGGTATCGTTGCCCGCACCAGTTTCAAACCGTTCAAAATCAGTGAAATTGACGGTGTTCGTGCCGGACGTCAACGTGCCGTCGTCTTCGGTCGTCAGGATAAGCGTGGCGTCTGTTGTCAGCCCGGACCCATCGAGGAAGTCACCGTTGGTTTCGCCGCCAGCACCGCCGTCGACGGTGTCGTTGCCGAAGTTGTCGAGGACTGCGAATGTATCGTCGCCGTGGTTGAGGTTGACCGTGTCGTTCCCGGTGCCACCCGTGACAGTGTCGTCGCCGAAACCGGTCGAGATCTGCTCCATCTCGGAGAATGCCATCGTATCGGTGCCGTCGCTGAGCGTGCCGCCACCGTCGCTGGTAAATGCCACGGTGACAGCATCCGTCAATGCAGTGCCATCCAGCGTGTCGCCGGTTGTTTCGCCGCCTTCGCCGCCGACATAGATGTCATTGCCGAAATTGTCGCCGAAAAAGAAGACATCGTCGCCGTCGTTGGTGGCTACGCTTTCGGTGCCGCTCCCGCCATAGACTGTGTCGGCCCCGGCACCTGTTTCGGCACGTTCGACTTCTGTGAAGGTAACCGTATTGGTGCCGTCAGTCAGCGTGCCGACGCCATCGCCGGTGAACGTTACAGTCGCCGCGGCCGTTAGCGCGGACCCATCGACGAGATCGCCATCGGTTTCGCCGCCTTCGCCGCCGGTCAGCGTGTCCTGCCCGAACGCATCGGTGATCTGGAACTGGTCGTCACCCGCGCCCATGTTGACGATGTTGTCGCCGTCATCATCGATGACGGTGTCATTGCCAGAGCCGAGCACATAGGATTCAATCTCAAGGATTTCGGCGAAATTGGTGCCGGATGCGAGTGTCGCACCTTTTACAACCGTATCGCCGCCTCCATCGCCGGGTCCACCGCCGCCATCACCGCCGCCACCGGGTGGGCCGCCTCCGCCACCGGGAGGGCCACCGCCATCGCTGGCAACTGTAATATCAACGCCGAAGGTCAGTGTGGCATCCGTCGTCATGCCGGATGCATCCAGCACGTCGCCTGTGATTTCCTGGAATTCGCCGCCTGTTACACGGTCTTCACCGAAGTTGTCGTTCAGCAGGAGCGTGTCGTCGCCTTCACTGCCAAGAACTGTGTCATTGCCAACGCCGCCGTCGATCGTATCATTTCCGGATCCGCCCAGAATATTGTCGTCGCCTGCGTCACCGTTGAAGATGTCATCACTACCGGTTCCACCGCCATCAACGATGAAGTCATTGCCCGCGCCGGCATTGACCTCGTGATCGGTGTTTTCGCCTGTGGTTTCGATGATATCGTCGCCAGAGGTTCCGTTGATTGTTACGTCAGCCACTTGTGTCTAACTCTCTTTATTCAGCGGGTCGCAAGCACCGCCCCCAAAAAGGAGCGGCGCGAAAATCATGTGTTGAGCAATTTGGTTTCGTGTTTTTTCAGGCAGCGCCGGGCTGTCTGACCGTATTGGTTGGGATCGCTGCGCAGTGCCGGGAACAGCGCGAAAAGTTCTTCGCGGGCTTCATCACTGACAGCAGTGAGGCCGACCGAACCAGGGTGGAAGCTTTCGGAAGCAGCGCCGTTCGCGTACACGATCTCGTGCTGGTCGAACATCATGTGGATGTAGGTCACAAAACCGCCGGTTTCTTCAATGACGTCAATGCCGTCCACAAGATGCTTGGCCGATACAAGAACTTCCGTTTCGCCGAACAGAAGCTCTGCACGGTAGCCCTGGAACAGCATGCGGTGCTGCGGCGACACCAGCAGATCCTGTTCCTGGCCGGTCATCACGCCTGGGCGGATGCGGATTGGTGCAAAGCGGTCGAGTGCCGGGACTGTCCGGCTTTGGATCCAGCGGATAGGCTGGATGCCGTGATCGCGGGTGATCACACTGTCGCCGACTTTCAGCGTCGCAATGTCGCGTGCGCCTTGCGGTGTTGCAATCAACGTGCCCGGTGTGAAGCAGATGATCGTTTCGATGTCGGTGAACGTAAGAAGCGTTCCGTCTTTCAGCGTGACCGAACCTGTGAGACTTCCAGTGCCGTCGTCAGTGGCATTGAGCGTGTTGAGGTCTGCCAGTTCACCAAGACGCAGGACATCACCTGCGGTGCTGTTTTCGCTGCCGCCGTCGATAGTGATGGTGCCGTTGCTGGTTTCGGCCAGATCTTCGAGGATGAAGAGATCGTCGCCTGCGCCCGCGGTTGCGCTGTCGCCGTCAGCGATAGAGATCGTGTCATCGCCCGCGCCAGTGTCGACGGTGATGGCACCGACACCCCCTGTGATCGTGTCGTCGCCAGAACCGGTGAAGATGTTTTCGACGTCCGTGAACGTGACGCTGTCGCCAGCGTCGGTCAGTGTCCCGGCTTCTACACCGGTCATATTCACCGTGACGTCGCCGGTCAGCGCAGAGCCGTCCAGCGTGTCACCGATTGTTTCACCGCCTTCGACTGCGTCATAAGTGTCGGTGCCAAAGCCGTTCGTTACGACAAAGGTATCATCGCCCGCACCGGTGTTGACGCTATCGTTGCCTGCACCGCCGAAGATGCTGTCATCACCAGATCCGGTTTCGACCCGTTCAACTTCGGTAAAGCTGACCGCGTTCGCACCCTGAGTCAGCGTCCCGGCCTCGTTGCCGGTGAAAGTGACGGTCGTGTCATTTGTCAGGGCAGTTGCATCCAGCGTGTCACCGGTTGTTTCACCGGTTTCGCCGCCGATGTAGGTGTCATCGCCAAAGTCTGCAGATACGACGGCCGTATCGTCACCGGATTCGCCAAATATCGTGTCGTCGCCGACGCCGCCGTCGATGGCATCATTCCCGGAGCCGCCATAGACTTCGTCATTTCCGGTGCCGGCTAGGACAGAGTCATTGCCGCCATATGCTTCGATCAGGTCGTCGTTCCCCGTATCGCCGAGCAGGATGGCGTCATCGTTATCGACGATGTCACCGTCCGGGTCACCAAGGTAGGACCCGTCGATTATATCTGCGCCTGAGGTGCCGCTTACCGTGCCGTCGGGCAGGGGGATGCCAATGGCGTTCAGCGCGAAAGGGCTTGCCAGCTGTGCCGGTGTGATCCCTTGGAGCGTGATGCTCTCACCATTGGGGAATGTCAGGACAACGGGGCCGCCGACCGGACCGCTTACGGTCACATCATTGGTGTTGACCGGATTGTTGTTCAGGTCGTTGAGTGCGGAAACATCAAGCGTGTCGATGCCCGTAAACGTGCCATCGTTGTTGTCGATCGGAGCGTCAAAGTTTGTGACGATATCGGAACCGTCACCGTCCGAGAAGACCAGCAGGTCAGGATTGCCATCCGCAATGCCAAGGTCGATGTTATCGTCGCCCTGACCGCCTTCAATCGTGTCCGCACCGGCACCCGCGTCGATGTCGTCAGCACCAGCGCTGCCGATGATGCTGTCATCGCCATCACCGGTCGCGACAGTCACACCAGAGGTTGATCCCGATGCGTCGACTGTATCGCCGAAGTCTGTCGTTTCGATCCGCTCGATCTCGCTAAAGCTGCCGGTGCCGGTCGTTCCGGCATAATCATAGGTCCCCTGTTCAAACCCGGTGTAGGTAACGTTGACGCCTTGCGTGCTGGTCGAATTACCGAAGTTGACGCTGTCGATGTCGCCGTTGTCGCCATCTTCGCCACCGATGATCTGGTCTTGATTGTGGTTGTCGCTGATGTTGAACTGGTCGTCGCCGGTGCCGCCGTAAAGCGTATCGTCGCCGCTGGCTCCGATGATGAGGTCATCATCGGCCCCACCATAAACCGTGTCGTCGCCTTCACCGCCGTTCAGCGTGTCATTGCCGCTCCCACCGGCGATGGTGTCGTTCCCGGATTCGCCGGTGAAATTGCCGAAGACGTCGTCGCCGTCGCCAAGCGAGACATTGTCATTGCCGCTGTCGCCAAAGGCCGTGTCGCGACCGGACCCACCAGTGATGCTATCATCACCTGAACCGCCGAAAAGCGAGTCGTCATTATCACCGCCCAGCAGCGCGTCGTTTCCGGCACCACCATAAAGCGTGTCATTTCCGGTCGAGCCGGTAAGCGTATCGTTGCCGGAATCTCCGAAAAGGGAGTCAGCATCTGCGCCGCCGTCTATGACATCGTCGCCAGCGCCACCGAACACGGTATCCGTCTGTGCACCACCATTGATCGTGTCGGCTCCGTCGCCGCCATATATCGTATCGAGGCCGCCATCACCGTCGATGGTGTCGGCATCGCCACCGCCGTAGATCAGGTCGTTTCCCGCACCGCCGGAAATGCTGTCCGCGCCGTCGGGATCCACGACTGTGTCGAAATGGACGTCAGTGATCCAGAGAAACTGGTTCCCGTTGGCCACGCTGTTGGAATAGATAATTTCGATGCTGTGCACCGGACCGGCGATTTCGACATAGACAGAGCCGTTTGCGAGGTCCGGATTATCAACGCCAGACCCTTGTCCGGTGACGGTCTGTCCGTTGACCTGATCGTCGCCTTCTGCCGTCATCACGACAGTGACTGGATTGCCGTCAATGTCGTAGGCGTTGATCGTGACGACATCGACCCACTGGATCGCGTTGACATCGACGTCGTTGAGGCGGAAAGCCACATTACTGACTTCATCCGTCATCCCTGTGCCGCTTTCGGCGTTGAAGATGATCGAGACTGTCGTGTTGGGGCCACCGTCACCCTGCAGGAAGAGCGCAGAGTTGCTGTCGAAAGGTTCGCCGTTCTCGGTATATTGCTGGCGCGTCGCGACTTCCTTGTCGCCGCTGCCGGACCCGTCCGCGTTGAAGTTGACTGTCACGTTCATCGTGCCGGTGTCTTGCGTGAAACCGGCGGCAAGGTTCGTACCGTCAGCGCCTTGTGCGGACCAGTTCAACGATTCAGACTGGGATGTTACTGTCGTGGCATTGTCGCCATAGATCACATCATTGCCGGCACCGCCCGATATGCTGTCGTCGCCGCCGCTGCCGATGACACGGTCATTTCCGTCACCGGAAAAGATGGTGTCGTTTCCGGCACCACCATGCATCGTATCATTGCCGGTTCCAGTCGTGCTGGTACTGGAACCGCCATACATCACATCGTCTTCGGCCCCTGCCACGATGTTGGTGTTGTTCCCGCTGGTCCCAAATTCACGGAAGTCTGAACTGGGGGCGATTGTGGCCGACGCGCTGATGACGTCGTCGACCTGCCAGGTGGTTGGCACGAAATATACGTTTCCATCCGTGCCAAGATAGTACGTGCCGGTGTCGTTGATGTTCGAGTAAGTTGTGCCGTTTTGCCAGACCCCGGTCCAGGTCCAGGAGCCTGTACCGATGACTGACTGTTCGTTGAAACCGATCGTCGGCCCGACGATCACATCGCCAGACCCCAAACGGTCGTTTCCCAGACGAACCAGATAACCCTGCATAGTCTTCCTACTCTTCCTCGCGGAAAACGAGCGCCAGCACGCACAAGTTTCCCGGTATTCATCCAGCAAGAGATGCCAAGAAGGGTGGGCATGAGTAGGAACAGCACCGGGCAATATTGTGTTCGGTGCGATTCAATTGTGTCCAAAACGCAGACAATCAGGGGGAATGCGCGCAAAATGCCCGCTTTCTGCCATAGTTAGGGGGGAATTTTGCCCCTAACTTACCCCAGCCAGAAGTTTCGGGATCACGTCCTTGAAGCGAAAGAAACCATGTGTCGCCCGCGGCCATGCAAGGTTGTCATAGGGCCGTATTTGCACGCTGAGCGACATGCCATTTTCGGCCAATCGGCTCCTCAAGTCGCGCAATTTATCCGCTGTCGGGCCGGTGGGTGCAATCCACATTACGACACAATCAAGCCCTGCATCTGCCGCCCAAGAAAGGATGCCGTCGACATCATTAACGTGGGTGATTGGTACATCACAGCGGTCGGCGAAGTCATCGAGACATGCGCCCTTGAAGGTCACGACGTGCGATGCCGTTTGCAGCGGCCCGAACCGGGTTTGTGGCCGAAGGATCGCGCAGCAATCCGCGTTGGCGAAGGCAGGGTCCGCAGACAAGTCTTCGTCTGTTACCAGTGTTCCAATTTTCCCGTTCGTTGGTATCACATCGCCAGTTGGGACGGGTCCGGTCGGTGGCAATTCAGGCCCATCTAGCGGGACAGCGACGTCTGCCAGCCCTTCTGGCTTGAATCGACCGCCAGTATATTTTTCGATATTGTCCGGGCGGGCAAGATAGGTCTTTCCCTTCGTCTGAAGACCACCAACCCAGCGCCATGACAGCGTATTCGATGCCGGATCGCCGTCCAGCAAATGTCGCAGAAAGAAGTCCGCTCCGAGTACCCAAGGAAGCCGCAACGTGAAGATCCAGATTGAAGCAAACCACATCCGCGCGTGGTTGTGCAGATAACCGGTCTCTGCCAGTTCGTGCGCCCAGTGATCAAAACAGGCGATGCCCGTTTCGCCTTTGCATGCCGCTTCCCAGTCTGCACGTAAGCCGCCGTTCGTCTGAACAAGGTTCCATGCGGCGTTCAGGTCCGCCTGATACATCGTCCAAAGCGATGGGCGCAATTGCAAGACGCCTTTCCAATAGGTGCGCCAGCAGACTTCTGCGATGAACTTTTCGGCCTGATTTGCAGAATGCTGCTTCAGGACCGCCTTGAGCACTTCTTCCTCGGTGATGATACGGTGGCGCAGATAGGGGGACAGGCGCGACACCTCGGCATGGCCCGGCAGATCGAAGTTCCGTTTCTTTGTGTAATTGAAACCGGCTTGCGGCAAGAAGTCCTGCAGGCGTGAGAGGCCAGCGTCACGGGTTGGTTGAAATTCTGACATGTGGGGCGACGTAAATCAGCCCGTGACTAAATCAAGCGACGACGAAGACACGGTTGGCGCAGATGCAATAGCTGCCCAGAATAAGGTCAAAGCCACGCAGGTAGCTGGTGCTGACAGCATCTGTCACATCCCCAAGGATGACTTCTGACCCATGGGTCAGATCGACGCGGCACCCGTCCGACGAGGCGGAGAATACGACGGTGACAATCGTTTCATCGGCATCATCCGGTGACCATGAAAAGGCCAGAAAGCCGTCTGGATCAAAGGCGATGATGGTCCCGATGTCTTTGGTGCCATCCTTGATCTTGCCGCCTTTGCGCGGCTCCATGTGAAGGTTGCCATGTGCATGTGGCCACCATTTCCCCATACCATCGGTGAACAGCACAAAGGCGTCGGATGGGGTCAGTGGAACAAGGATGGTTTTGGTAATCAGGACAGGTGTCATTCATTGCCTTTCTGTTGCTGTGCTATCGCTTCGGCTTCGCGCTTTAATGCGGCCAGAGCATCGTCCCACAGGCTATCTAAATAGGCCCTCAAGTGATCAATGCCAGTCGGTGCAAGTTGATAAATCCGGCGATTTCCCATTACTTTGACTTCAAGCAGACCTGCGTCGGAAAGCACTTTCAGATGCTGGCTAACGGCAGGTCGGCTGATCGGTAATCCAGATGCGATCTGTACCACGGGCAAGGGGCCGTTACGCAGAACCTCAACAATCGTGCGTCGGGACGGATCGGCCAAGGCTGCTATTGCATGTTCGTAAGTCATGACTTACCGTAAGTGATAGCTAACATAGCTGTCAATGGATTTGCAGGTGTGGTTCATGGATTGTTAACCATTCACGCGCAGAGCCGCCCTTGAAGCCCCTGACTTGCACCACTAAGACTCGTGCTCAGGACAAAAGAAGTTTGGACGTGCGCGTCCCCCAATTTGAGGCATCCGATATGCAAGACCCCGTCGAAACCTACATGAACCTTGTGCCGATGGTCGTCGAACAGACGTCACGCGGTGAACGCGCATATGATATCTTCAGCCGCCTGCTGAAAGAGCGGATCATTTTTCTGAATGGCCCCGTCCATGACGGCATGAGCCAGTTGGTCGTTGCCCAGCTTCTGCACCTTGAGGCCGAAAACCCCAAGAAAGAGATCAGCATGTACATCAACTCGCCCGGCGGCGTAGTGACGTCCGGCCTGTCGATCTATGACACGATGCAGTACATCAAGCCCAAGGTCAGCACGCTGGTCATCGGGCAGGCGGCGTCCATGGGATCGCTCTTGCTGACGGCTGGTGAAACCGGAATGCGCTTTTCGCTGCCGAACTCACGGGTCATGGTTCATCAACCGTCCGGGGGCTATCAGGGTCAGGCGACTGACATTATGATTCACGCGCAGGAAACGCAGAAGCTTAAGCAGCGCCTGAACGAAATCTACGTCAAGCACACAGGCCAGACCCTGAAGAAGGTCGAATCTGCGCTGGAGCGTGACAATTTCATGTCGCCTGATGAAGCAAAAAACTGGGGTCTGATCGACGAAATCGTGACAAACCGCGACAAAACCGACGACTAAGAAACACTGCGTTCACAAGTCAATTTTGACATTGTGGACGCCGACCGCCTGTCCTAGTCTTGGGGCAGATACATTTAGAGGCCCTTGGGTCGAGGATCGCGTTTATGGCAAATTCATCCGGCAACGACAGCAAAAACACGCTTTACTGTAGTTTCTGCGGCAAGAGCCAGCATGAGGTGCGCAAACTGATCGCGGGTCCGACCGTGTTCATTTGCGACGAATGCGTCGAACTGTGCATGGATATTATTCGCGAGGAAACGAAATCCGCTGGCCTGAAGGCAGGCGAGGGTGTGCCGACGCCGACAGAGATTTGTCAGGTTCTGGATGACTATGTTATCGGCCAGATGCATGCCAAGCGCGTGCTGTCCGTGGCGGTTCACAACCACTACAAGCGCTTGAATCATGCCGAGAAATCCGACATCGAACTGGCGAAGTCCAACATCATGCTGATTGGTCCGACAGGCTGCGGTAAAACGCTACTGGCGCAGACATTGGCGCGTATTCTTGATGTACCATTTACCATGGCCGATGCAACAACGCTGACCGAAGCCGGTTACGTGGGCGAGGATGTCGAAAACATCATCCTGAAGCTATTGCAGGCCTCGGAGTACAATGTCGAACGCGCACAGCGCGGCATCGTCTACATCGATGAAGTCGACAAGATCACACGCAAGTCTGACAACCCCTCTATTACCCGCGACGTGTCGGGCGAGGGGGTGCAGCAGGCCTTGCTCAAGATCATGGAAGGCACGGTCGCTTCGGTACCGCCGCAGGGTGGGCGCAAGCATCCACAGCAGGAATTCCTGCAAGTGGATACAACGAACATTCTGTTCATCTGTGGTGGGGCCTTTGCTGGGCTGGACAAGATCATTTCGCAGCGTGGCAAGGGGTCCAGCATGGGCTTTGGCGCTGACGTGAAGGATGTGGACGAACGCGGCGTGGGCGAGGTCTTTACCGACCTTGAACCCGAAGATCTGCTGAAGTTCGGTCTGATACCGGAATTCGTTGGTCGTCTGCCAGTAATCGCAACGTTGGAAGACCTGGACGAAGACGCGTTGGTCACGATCCTTACACAACCCAAGAACGCTTTGGTCAAGCAATACCAGCGCTTGTTCGAATTGGAGAGTACCAAGCTGACCTTCACCGAAGACGCGCTAACAGCCATTGCAAAGCGGGCGATCGAGCGGAAGACCGGCGCACGTGGTCTGCGGTCGATCATGGAAGACATCCTTCTTGATACGATGTTTGACCTGCCTGGTATGGACACGGTCACAGAGGTCGTCGTGAATGAAGAAGCCGTCTTCTCGGACGCACAGCCGCTTATGATCCACGACGACGCCAAGAAAAAAGAAGCGGCGACTGCCAGCTAAATGGCAATCCGACGCATCGGTTCAGGCGGCGAATATGAACCTAAAATCGGCTATTGCCGCGCCGTTGTCGCGGGCGGCTTCATCCATGTAGCCGGCACCTGCGGCAAGGGCGATACCGTCGTCGCACAATGCAAAGACGCGCTGCGCATCATCGCCTCGGCCCTTGAAGAAGCCGGGGCAAGTTTTGCCGACGTGGTACGTGTGACCTACATGCTGCCCGATCGTGCGACCTTTCAGGACTGCTGGCCGGTTCTGCGGGAGGCATTCGGCGATAACCCGCCAGCCGCAACCATGATCGAGTGCAACCTGATCACGCCAGACGACCTGATCGAGATCGAGGTCACTGCACTGGCACCCTAATCTGCGCAGTCGACCACCAGATCGAGCGGCATCCGGACCCCTGTCAACAAGACGTGATAAGGCTGATCAATTACAAGCTGGTTTCCGTCAAAGTTTCCAATAAATCCGCCCTGAAAACCGATGTCATTGGCAAACATGCCGAAGGTCATCGTACCGCCACCGCCGGATAGTTTCATGGCAAACCCATCCCCGTCGGTGTCTTCCTGTCCGTCGCCTGCATCACGTGTTTGCACTTCTGACCAAATGCCGACATCACATGCGACCTCAGCGTCGATAGCGATACCGTCGATTGTGCCGCTGATACGACCGTCTGTTTGGGCGGTCAGGCTGGCTGGCAAAAGCAAAAGACTGATGCACATTAAGCTTTTCATCATTTGAAATTCTCCGTCTTAATGCCGCCATTCTAAATCCATCGCCCGCTTTCTCAAAGGATGGTTATCCTGACCCGTTGCATCTGGACCTTTCGGAGGATTTGAGGCATGAGTGAGCGAACCTTATCGGAGCACCCCATGGGCCTTATGAACAGCATCAACCGGTTCTTTACATGGTGGAATGGCCAGACCTACGGCACCATGCTGTGGACTTGGCGCAAAGGCCACAAAGTCGGCGAAGATGCGCAAGGCAATGTATTCTATCGCAACGCAGACGATAGCCGTCGCTGGGTCATCTACAATGGAGAGGCTGAAGCCTCTAAAGTCGCGCCCGAGTGGCATGGCTGGCTGCACCGCACGTGGGAAGAGCCACCCACTGAGTCTGATCTCAAGCACAAGCCTTGGGAAAAGCCGCATCAGGAAAACCTGACAGGCACGGCGTTGGCCTATGCGCCTGCCGGTTCGCTGCGCCGCGTTGATCCTGCCCCGCGTGCCGATTACGAGGCATGGAGCCCCGAATAATGCGCGAAAACAGCGCAGAGGTAGCTGTCGGCGCTGTCGTTTTGGCAGCGACACTTGGGTTCCTGTTCTATGTGACACAAGTTGCCGGTGTTGGCGGAATGGGTCGCACGTACGACCTTACAGCCAGTTTTCGATCTGTCGAAGGGATAAGCGCGGGAACGGATATCCGCCTTGCCGGTGTCAAGATCGGGACGGTTTCCAGAATCGACCTGAACCCGGACACGTTCCGTGGTGATGTGACCCTATCCCTTCTTGAAGGCATCGTGATTCCCGACGACAGCGCCGCCGTGATCGCGTCAGAAGGTTTACTTGGTGGAAACTTCGTTGAGATCGTGCCGGGCGGATCGCTTGGCAATTTTAGTGCAGGTGCTGAAATTGAAGATACGCAAGGTGCCGTCAGTTTGATTTCGCTCTTGCTGAAATTCGTAACCGGCGAAGGTGAAGATGATGCGTAACATCCTGATTGCATTCATGTTCTGCGCGTCAACAGCCGCTGCTGCGCAGCAAGCGACAAGTGGTCCGGGCGGCGAATTGCGCGTGCTTGATAAAGTCACGGGCATCATTACTGATCTTTCGCTGACCCGCGGGGAGTCCGGTCGTGTCGGTTCACTTGAGGTGAAGCTGATCGACTGCCGCTATCCGACGTCGAACCCGTCTGGTGATGCTTTCGCCGAGCTTACCGTGACCTATCGCGACAATCCTGAGCCCATATTCAGTGGCTGGATGATTGCGTCTGCACCTGCGCTGAACGCGATGGACCATCCGCGTTATGACGTCTGGGCGCTGCGTTGTATGACGTCCTGAGCTGACGGAAAGACTTGCGGAACCTGAAAGCGAATGGGCTGGGCCAAAGCGTGGGCGAGGGCATTCTCATATTGCTGGCGCGGAATCTCGAGCGCGCCAAGGCTGGCGAGGTGATCCGTCAGGAACTGTGTGTCAAAAAGGGTGAACCCGCTTTCGCGTAAGTGATCCGTCAAGTAGGCGAGCGCAACCTTTGACGCGTTCGTGACGGTCGAAAACATGCTTTCACCAAAGAATGCACCGCCAATTGCAACGCCGTAAACACCGCCGACCAATCGGTCTGCTTGCCAGACTTCGATCGAATGCGCATCACCGCGCAAGTGAAGCGCCACATACAGATCGAATATCGCGTCGTTGATCCACGTCTCGTCACGCGCAGCGCAACCTTTGACCACGTCTGTAAACGCAGCGTCCATGGTCAACACGAAATCGCCCCGCCGCATGGACTTTGCAAGACTTCTGGAAATGTGGAACCCGTCCAACGGCAGCACGCCGCGCAGACGGGGGCGCACCCAGAATACGTCCGGATCATCGCGCGACTCTGACATGGGAAATACACCCGACCTGTAAGCTTGCAGTAAAAGCTCTGGTGTCAGGGGGGGGGTGTCGTCGCGCATCAGTTCAGGTTGGTTTCCAGCCAGTGTTCGAGCCAGTGGATATTGTAATCACCGGACTGCACCGCCGGTTCTGCCAGAAGGGCGTGGAACAGTGGAATCGTCGTATCGACACCGTCAACGATCAATTCTCCCAATGCGCGAGCCAGTCTGGCCAAAGCTTCTGGGCGGTCGCGACCGTGGACGATCAATTTGCCGATCAGACTGTCGTAGTAGGGCGGAATGCGATAGCCGTCGTAAAGCGCCGAGTCCATGCGCACACCCAGACCACCCGGTGCATGATATTGGGTGATGGTGCCGGGGCAGGGTGCAAAGTTCGGCAGCTTCTCGGCGTTGATGCGCACTTCGATGCTGTGCCCGTTGATTTTTAGGTCGTCTTGCGTGAACGACATCGGCAATCCGGCTGCGACGCGGATCTGCTCGCGGACGAGGTCGACACCGAAAATGCCTTCGGTCACAGGATGTTCGACCTGTAAGCGAGTATTCATTTCGATGAAGTAGAATTCATCGTTTTCGAACAGGAATTCGATTGTGCCGGCGCCGATATAGTTGATCTTTGCAACAGCATCCGCACAGACCTTGCCGATCTTGGCGCGCAGTTCAGGTGTGATGCAGGGGCCGGGGGCTTCCTCGAACACTTTCTGATGGCGACGTTGGAGCGAGCAGTCCCGCTCACCAAGGTGGATGGCATTGCCTTTGCCGTCGCCAAACACCTGAATTTCGATGTGGCGCGGCGTCGTCAGGTATTTCTCGATGTAGACTTCGTCGTTTCCGAACGCGGCTTTGCCTTCTTGGCGAGCGGACAAAAACGCTTTTTCCATGTCAGCAGCAGTCTGGGCGACCTTCATGCCGCGCCCACCACCGCCGGCAGTTGCCTTGATGATAACGGGATATCCGATTTCTTCCCCGATCCGTTTGGCTTCTGCGACAGAAGGGACACCGCCGTCAGAACCGGGCACGCAGGGCACGCCAAGCGCTTTCATCGTGTCCTTCGCGGTGATCTTGTCCCCCATGATCCGGATGTGTTCTGCTGTCGGGCCAATAAACGTCAGATCATGGTCTTCGACCACCTGCACGAAACTGGCATTTTCCGAAAGGAATCCGTAGCCCGGATGAATTGCCTGCGCGCCGGAGATTTCACAGGCAGAGATAATAGCCGGAAAGCTGAGATAGCTGTTGGCTGAGGGCGGTGGGCCAATGCAGATCGCCTCATCGGCCATCCGCACATGCATGGCGTCGCTATCTGCTGTCGAATGGACAGCAACAGACTGGATGCCCATCTCGCGGCAGGCGCGCACGACGCGCAGCGCGATTTCGCCGCGGTTTGCAATCAGGATTTTATCGAACATGGCTGTGCCCCTATTCGATGATCATCAATGGGGCACCGAACTCTACAGGGCCTGCGTCTTCGACGAGGATCCGCTTGATCGTGCCAGCGCGCGGGGCTGGGATGTGGTTCATCGTCTTCATCGCTTCGATGATCAGAAGCGTGTCGCCTTCTTTCACCTGCTGTCCCACGGTTGCGAACGGTGCACCACCGGGTTCAGCGGCCATATAGACCGTGCCCACCATTGGTGATGTCACTGCACCCGGGTGGTTTGCAGGATCATCGCTATTTTGTGCTGAAACAGGGATTGATGTGGCGGGCCCGGACGACGCAGCGTTTGCTGCTGGTGCAACGGGCATTGGGGCTGGGACGGAAGTTTGCACAACCGCCTGTGTATGGCGGCTCACACGCACGTTCAGGCTGTCGTTTTCGCCGTAGTCACGCTTGACCTGCAGCTCTGTCAAATCGTTGGCGCGCAGCAGTTCTGCAAGCGCCTGGATGAAGTCGACATCGCTGTCGTGGGTGGTTTTGTTGCTCATGTCCTGCTGGCCCCTTGCCCGAGTCTTTATCCGCCCGCGACGCTACGTCACGGTCGTTCCCGCCGGTTATATGACAAGCGCGGGCAGGTGGAAAGCCAGAGTCGTGAATTTCGATTACGCCGTTTCGGGAGGCGTTTCCGCATCAGGTTGTTCACCTTCTGCCGGTGGTTCCGGCAGCATTGTTACCCCATACGGTTTGAGCACACGTTCGCCTTGGGATAGCGCGGTTGGTGCATCTTGGGCGGACAGTGCGATCTTGGCTTCGGTCACGGCGGCTGTTTGGCTGGTTTCGGACGGACGCGGCATTGTCTGCGCAACGGCCATAGCAGGCGGCGGCTTTGTCGTGACGCGCGCAGCCAGTGATTGCGCAGACGGCGGTTGGGTATGGTTGGTCGGAGGCGTTGTGCCCCCAACAAGCGTGACATCGGACTGCATTGGAACCTCCTTTAGTTCGGTGCTTATAAGGTCCCAGTCTTGCGCCAGATGCTTAAAACAAAACTAACGGCCCCGAATAATCGGAGCCGTTGGTTAATTCTCAGGATTTGTTAGATAGCGAGGTACTTCGAGCGCAGTGCTTCGTCTTCCAGCACTTCTTTGGCAGAGCCGTCGAAGACGACTGTGCCCGTGTCCAGAATGACCGCGCGGTCGGCAAGTTTGAGGGCTGCCACGGCGTTCTGTTCGACGATCACGGTCGTGATGCCCTGATCGCGGATAATTTCGAGAGTCTTGGCAATTTCCTGCACGATGACGGGGGCGAGACCTTCATAGGGCTCGTCTAGCAATAGCACCTTGATGTCGCGGGCGAGGGCCCTGGCGATTGCGAGCATCTGCTGTTCACCACCTGAAAGTGTTACACCTTCTTGCTTGCGACGCTCACCCAAGCGGGGAAAGAGTTCATAAATCCGCTCAAGCGACCAGCCCTTGGGTGGCGCAATCTGTGCAAGCTGCAGATTTTCCTCGACGGTCAGACCCGCGATGATCCGCCGGTCTTCGGGAACAAGTGCAATACCCTCACCCGCAGCCTGATAGCTTTTCATTTCGTGCAGTGGCTTGTGATCCAACCAGATCTCGCCATGCCGCAGTTCGGGGCTGTCAAGGCGCGCGATCGTGCGCAGCGTAGATGTTTTGCCAGCCCCGTTACGACCCAAGAGGGCAAGTATTTCGCCTTCGTGAATATTGAAGCTGACGTTCTGAACGATATAGCTTTCGCCATAGTAGCCTTCGATCTGCCAGACACTCAGGAAGGCGGGTGTCGTTGCAGCATTGTTGAGGCGCGTATCGAATTGTTGTTCGGTCACTGACATGTTGGATTCCTCTATGTTCTAGACCTGGGCTTCGCCAAGGTAGGCTTCGCGCACCTTGGGATGGCCTTTGATGTTTTCAGGCGTTTCTTCGACCAGCGGGGTGCCTTGGGCCAAAACCGTGATCCGCTCTGCCAGAGAGAAGACAACGTGCATATCATGTTCGATGATCGCCATCGTGATATCGCGCTTTTCCTTGATCTCTTTCAGAAGGTCGATCGTGTTGTTTGTGTCGGCCCGCGCCATACCGGCTGTGGGTTCGTCCAGCAGCAACAGTTTTGGTTCCTGAACAAGGCACATCGCCATTTCCAGACGCCGCTTGTCACCGCGCGACATCGCCGCTGCTGTCATGTTGCGCTTGTCCAGCATGTTGACATCTTCCAAGATCGTTTCTGCCTGCTCGATGATGTCGGCTTCGTGCATCATCCCTTCGATGGCGTGCATACGAAACGCACCATCCCTTTTGGCAAAACAGGGGATCATCACGTTTTCCATGACCGTGAGGTCGCTGAAAATCTCGGGCGTCTGAAACACCCGGCTGATTCCCATCTGGTTGATTTCATGTGGCGCACGCCCGAGAACGGATGTGCCGTTGAACATGACCGAACCGCTGTCGGGGATCAGTTTCCCCACAAGCACGTTCAGCAGTGTCGATTTTCCGGCACCGTTCGGTCCGATGATCGCGTGCACTGTGTTCTCGGCAACGCTGAGGTTCACGTTGCCAAGTGCCTGCAAACCACCAAAGCGCTTGTTGACGCCTTTGACTTCAAGGATTCCCATGATCGTTTCTCCTTATTCCGCAGGTGTGGTTGCGCCACTGGCGTCTTTGGATTTCTTGCGACCGAACAGACGTCCAATCCGTTGTCCACCTTCGACGACACCGCCGGGCAGGAAGATAATCACCAGCATGAACAGCAGACCGAGGGTCAGGTGCCATCCTTCGCCGACAAAGCGGGCAAAAATCCAGACAATCGGGTTTTCAAGCCAGTCCGGCATCCATTCAAACCAGCCGTGTAGGATATTCTCATTGATCTTTGAGAAGATCTTTTCGGCGTACTTGATGATGCCTGCACCCAGAACCGGGCCAAGCAACGTGCCAACGCCGCCAAGGATCACCATCAAAACGACCTCGCCCGATGCGGTCCACTGCATGCGTTCGGCCCCGGTCAGCGGGTCCATTGCGGCAAGAAGGCCACCAGCAAGCCCGGCATACATCCCGGAAATCACGAAAGCTGCGAGCATGTACGGTTTGGTGTTCAAACCGGTGTAGCTCATCCGGGTCTGGTTGGATTTGATCGCCCGCAGCATCATTCCGAAAGGCGAGCGGAAGATGCGGATCGACAGGTAGAATGACAGCAGCATGATGACAGCCGCAAAGTAATATCCGACCGGGAATGAGAAATCCCATGCGCCGACACTCATTTCATACGTCGCGCGCATTTCGAGGCCAAAGATATGTGGCACGCGCGGTTCGTTCGCGCCCAACAGGATCTGCGGGTCGTTGTTGTACACCTGCAAGCCGGTCTCACCGTTCGTGATTGGCGTGAACACCGAATAAGCAAGGTTATAGGACATCTGCGCGAAGGCGAGCGTCAGGATCGAGAAGTAGATCCCTGACCGTCGCAGCGACACATACCCGATGAACACCGAGAAGATGCCCGCAACAATCACGGCGACCGGGATGGCCCACAGGACGTTGTAGTCAAGCAATTTGAACATCCACACCGCCGAGTATGATCCCACACCCAAAAAGGCCGCGTGACCGAATGAAAGGTAGCCGGTCAGGCCAAACAGGATGTTGAACCCGATCGCGAAGATTCCGTAGATCACGAAACGCTGCATCAGGTCGGCATAGCCTGCATTGAATTGTGCAAGACCACTGCCCGTAGGAAACGGATTGAGAAGGAAGGGTGCAAGCATCGTCATCGCGATCACGATAAGGAGCAGGCGGGTATCTTTGCGGTCCAGTCCGATCATGGCTTAGTCCTCCATCACGCCCTTGCGACCCATAAGGCCACGCGGACGGGTTAGTAGAATGATGATAGCGACAAGGTAGATGATGACCTGGTCGATTCCGGGGATGATGTCCTTGACTTGCGTCATCGCTGCATAGGATTGCAGGATCCCGAGCAGGAAGCCTGACAAAACCGCGCCTGGCAGTGATCCCATACCGCCGACGACGACCACCACGAATGACAGCACAAGGAAATCCATGCCCAAAGTGTAGTAGGGTGACAGGATCGGTGCGTACATGACGCCTGCCATGCCAGCCACCGCCGCCGCGATGCCAAACATGATTGTAAAGCGCTTATCGATGTTGATCCCCAGCATGCCGACAGTTTCACGGTCTGCCATACCGGCGCGAACGACCATACCGAAGGTTGTGAACTGCAGGAAGGCGAAGACGCCGCAGATGACGGCTGCAGAAAAGAAGAAGTAGATCAAACGCCACTTTGGATAGATAACTTCGTTTGCCTGAAAGCCGAACCCCACACCAAGGTCCCATGATGTGCGCAGGTGTTCGGGGGCAGGGGTCTGGATCGGGTTGGCACCGAAGAAGTAACGCACTACTTCACCCAGAACGATAGCAAGACCGAAGGTCACCAAAATCTGGTCCGCGTGCGGGCGCTTGTAGAAATGCTTGATCAGGCCGCGTTCCATGACCCAGCCAACAAAAAGCATGACGGGAATGACGAGGACGATCGCAATCGGAACGGACCAGTTGATGATGCCGTTCCCGACATTCTCACCAAACCAGCTGATCACGTATGGCGTTTCGACCTTGAGCGGATTTCCCAAGAAGTCTGTTTGCGTTTCGTCGATCGCAATGGTGCTGACCGCCAGCAGTTTCTGGAAGGCCACGGCGCAGAAGGCACCGATCATGAACAAGGCCCCGTGCGCGAAGTTAACCACGCCGAGGGTACCGAAGATAAGCGTGAGGCCCAGCGCGATGAGCGCGTAGGCGGCACCTTTGGACAGACCGTCAAGGGTCTGCACGATCGCTTGGGGCAGGGTCACGTTAATCCATGCCATGAGCGCCACAATCGCGAGAATACCAATGCAGATGATTGCGGCGTTCATCAGCAGTTGGCGCATACGTTCATTGGACGCTGCGGCTGAAGCATCTTGGGACATGATGACCCCCTCAACAGTTGTTTGAAGTTTTGTCTGGCGAATTGGACCAATCTGGCCCGGCATGCTGGCCGCGCCCGATGCGCGCGACCAGCGAAAGGCTTATGCGCCCGGGTTACATTCACCCAGATCGCCACCGGCGAACATTGGATGGTCATCCGGATACTCGACCTGTGCACGTGGTGTGACTTCCACGATTTCAAGCGTATCGTACTGGTTTGTCGGGTTCTCTTTACCCTTCATCACAAGTACGTCCTTGAAGCACTGGTGGTCAGACCCACGGTAAGTCGTCGGGCCGTTGCCAAGACCGTCGAAGTCGAAGTCTTCGAGCGCTTCGACAACACCACATGGGTTGAATGTACCAGCGCGGGTTACGGCATCAGCATAGAGCAGTGTTTGCACGTAGCATGTATGTGCCGCACCGGATGGCGGGAAACCGTACTTCTCGCCGAAGGACTTTGTGAAAGCCTTTGTGCCTTCGTCCTGCAACTGCCAGTTCCAGTTCATCGAACCGAACACGCCTTCGATGTTGGAGCCCGCACCAGCGGCCATCAACTCGGAGTAGAGCGGAACGATGATCTTGAAGTCTTTGCCGTTAACTTGCTTGTCCTTCAGGCCGAACTGCACCGCTTGTGTCAGCGAGTTCACCATGTCCCCACCGTAGTGGTTCAGGATCAGTGTATCTGCACCGGAGTTCAGAACAGGCGCGATATAGGACGAGAAGTCACCCGCACCAACCGGTGTCAGCACGTTCTGGTTTGTTGTCCAGCCGATTGCCTCGGTTGCAGCTTGAATGGATTCCTGCTGTGTCCAGCCCCATGTGTAGTCTGCGGTCAGGTGGTAGGCGTTGCGCTCGTTGCCGTATTCTTTTTCAAGAACTGGGCCAAGTGCTGCGCCGGACATGTAACCGTTAAAGAAGTGGCGGAAGCCGTTGGCCTTGCGGTCTTTACCGGTTGTGTCGTTTGAGTGGGTGAGGCCGGCCATAAAGATGATGCCGGCTTCTTGACACAGACCCTGCACAGCAATGGCAACACCGGAGGACGAACCACCGTTCACCATGATGACGCCGTCTTTCTGGATCATCGACTGTGCCGATGCACGTGCCACGTCAGATTTTGTCTGCGTATCACCTGTGACAAATTCGACTTTCTTGCCCAGGATACCTGTACCGTCGAGGTTCTTTTCAGAGAAGGTGTTCAGCATGCCGCCGTCACCCATTCCGTTGAGATGCTCGACTGCAAGCTCTTGCGCACGCAGTTCGTCCAAGCCTTCTTCGGCATAAGGACCTGTCTGCGGCACGTTGAAACCGATTTTTACGGTCCCACTGTCGCCGGGTGCGTTGGTATAGCCAGTGTGGCCGTCAGCGCGAAGATACGTCGGCAACATAAGACCTGCACTAGCAACAGCACCTGTCTTCAGCACGCCACGACGCGAGAAGTTGGATTTGGACATTGATATCCTCCCTTTGGATTTTCCACTGTGGTTGCCTCCTCCGCCCCCACAGCGACACTTTACAGTGATGAGGAGAGTTTCGCGGGGACAGGGGCGTTTGCACAGTATGGTGTTCAAATAACTGGACAAAGTTGTAAACAAATGCACAAATATACGTGAAAGTCTGTAAAATGATCCTCTTGCAGGCGCAGAAAGCATTTGAAAAGGTTCAGGAATTGACGACTTCCGGAGACACACATGCAGGGACGCGGATCAGGGAAAGGCGCCTGGATCTTGGTCTGCGCCAAGCGGAACTGGCCAAGAAGCTTGGCATTTCACCCTCCTATCTTAATCTCATCGAACATAACCGGCGCAGAATCGCGGGAACGCTTCTCTCTGACGTGGGGCGCGCGCTTGACGTTGATCCAAGCTTGCTGACGCAAGGCGCATCGCGGGCTGTGCTGGACCAGCTTCACGCAGCAGCAGCAGGTGCGAAATTGCCGGCGGAAATCGAGCGGACCGAGGAACTTGCAGCGCGTTATCCCGGATGGGCTGCCTTGATCGCGGCCCAACACGGCCGCATTGGGATATTGGAGGCGAGGATCGCGGAATTGACAGATCGGCTGACCCACGATCCACAGCTGGCAACATCCATGCACGCCGTCATTTCCGCTGTCACATCTATTCGGTCAACCGCGTCCATTCTGACAAGCGGCGAACGATTGGATGCGGACTGGATCAGTCGGTTTCACAAGAACATCAACGATGATGCCGTGCGACTGGCTGAAAGCAGTGATGCACTTGTCCGATACTTGGACGCGCCACCGGATCAGGATACGCCTCTGTCACCGCGTGATGAGGTCACGCAGTATTTGTCGCAGCTCGACTTCCACTTACCAGCCCTGGAGCGACCGAATGGATCACCGGAAAAGGAGGCCAGGTCAGCCGGTTTATCGCCATTGGCAGAGGCAGTCCTGCAAAGCGAAATGGAGCGTTATCAACGACTGGCCCACGCGATGCCATTATCGAATATCACCAATGCCATTGCTGATTTAGGCGTTCATCCAGATCGCATCGCCGCGCAATTTAACGTTTCGTTTCAGGATGTTCTGGAACGTCTTGCATGTTTGCCGCAGTCGTCGAACCTGCCGAAATCAGGCTTTGTGACGTGTGATGGCGCGGGGGCGATCATGCTGCAGAAGTCTGTCGACGGCTTTTCATTAGCGCAAGGCGGCGTTGCTTGCCCTCTTTGGCCCGTGTTCACGGCCATCAGTCAACCGGGGCGACCGATCTGTGCAACCGTTGCATTGCCCGGCCAACAGGGTGACCGGTTCCTCTGTTATGCGGTCGCCACGCAAAGCGGTGGAGGGTTGAACATGCCACCTGTCATCAGGTCCACGATGCTTTTGCTGCCAACGCAGGATGCGCCGGAATTGAAGGTCGGCCCTGCCTGCCGCATTTGTCCGCGCAACGATTGCAAAGCGCGGCGCGAGCCGTCTGCCTTGCGCGGAGACGCCTGATACTTTGACAGCCAGTCGCTTTGTGGCAATAGTTGCCGTGGGAGAAGTGCAGGGAGGACAGACTGAATGGGCAAACGCGTCCTTCTGATCGAAGATGAACCAAACATCATCGAGGCGATCAGCTTCATTCTGTCTCGTGACGGGTTCACAGTGCATACACATGAAGACGGCCAGACGGCGTTTGCCAAAGTGACGTCAACACCGCCAGACATGATCATCCTTGATGTTATGCTGCCAGGGCGCAGCGGCTTTGATATCCTGCGCGATCTGCGTGGCGATGAACGCACGTCATCGCTGCCAGTGCTGATGTTGACAGCGCGAGGCCAGACCAAAGACCGCGACCTTGCGCACGAATTGGGTGCCAACCATTTCATGACCAAGCCATTTTCCAACACCGAAGTGCGCGATTACGTGCGCACTGTTCTGGGCGAATGAACCAGATCAAGAAAAGCCAGCTGTTCCTTGAACGCAAATCCTACCGGCAGCGCCGCCTGCGGGACGCCGTGCGGATCTTGCCAGTCTTCGGGGCGATACTTTGGTTCGTTCCATTGATGTGGAACACCGGTGATGGCACATCCACCAGCAATGCTGATGCGATGTTATATGTTTTCGGTGTCTGGATCGTGCTGATTGTAGTCTGCGCACTCATCACTCGTGGGCTAAAACCGGAAACGGAGCCGAAATGACGCTGGACTTCAGCTGGGTGATCGCCGTTGCGCTCGCCTATGTGACGTTCCTTTTCGCCGTTGCCTTCATGGCTGAAAGGCGAGCAGCAGCAGGCAACCGGGCCTGGTTGAACTCTCCGCTGATCTATACGCTTTCGCTGTCGATTTATTGCACGGCTTGGACGTTCTATGGAGCCGTTGGTTACGCCGCGCGGTCAGGGCTGGAATTCGTGACAATTTACCTTGGCCCGACGCTTGTCATGGTCGGGTGGTGGATCATCCTGCGCCGGCTGGTGCGGATTGGCAAGACACAGCGGATCACCTCGATTGCCGATCTGATTTCCAGCCGTTTTGGCAAATCGACACTTTTGGGCGTCGTCGTAACGCTGATGGCGATTGTCGCAGCGACGCCCTATATCGCGCTGCAACTGCAATCAGTTACCCTGTCATTCTCGGTCTTCGCAGAAAACAGTGGCGTGGCCTGGGACGACTCGGACCTGAATGCGAATGCGATCTGGGTGGCTGTCGGCTTGGCAGTGTTTACCGTCCTATTTGGCACCCGCAACCTAGATGCGAATGAAAGGCACAATGGCATCGTGATCGCCATCGCGGTCGAGGCCATTGTCAAGCTTGTCGCGCTGCTGGCAGTCGGCATCTTCGTTGTTTGGGGACTTGGTGGCGGGGTGGCAGCAACACTTACAGCGATAGAAACCTCACCGATTTCGGCCTGGAACCAAGGCAGCGGACGCTGGATCAGCCTGATTTTCTTATCTGCGGCGGCGTTCCTGTGTTTGCCACGTATGTTTCAGGTTCTTGTCGTGGAAAACGCAGACGAACGACACCTGCAGATCGCAAGCTGGGCTTTTCCCGCATACCTTTTCCTGATGAGCCTTTTCGTACTGCCAATTGCAGTTGTTGGCCTAAACGTCATGCCGATCACGGCGAACCCGGACCTTTTCGTTCTGACATTGCCTTTGCGACAAGGGGAGAACGGCCTTGCGGTTCTTTCGTTTCTTGGCGGTTTTTCCTCGGCGACATCCATGGTCATCGTTGCGACGATTGCACTGGCAACGATGGTATCAAACCACATCGTGCTGCCGATCTGGCTGCGCTCTGGCGGGGATGAGGGCGCGTCGCGGTCCGGCGATGTCAGGCGCGTCATTATCATTTCGCGCCGGTTGTCGATCGCTGCAATCCTGACGCTTGGCTATTTCTATTATCGCCTGTCTGGCGGGGGAACCGCGCTGGCTGCAATCGGTCTCATCTCTTTCACGGGGGCAGTGCAGGTGCTGCCTGCGATGCTGGGCGGTATATTCTGGCGCGGGGCAACACGGCTTGGTGCCGCTGCAGGATTGCTTACCGGGTTTGGCGTCTGGGTATGGGCCCTTTTTCTGCCAAGCTTTGGTCCCGGTGCGGTCATTCCTCTTGATGTTATGTCGAATGGACCCTTCGGCATGACATGGTTGCGACCCGAAGCCTTTTTCGGGATCACTGGGATCGATCCGCTTGTTCACGGCCTGTTGTGGTCGATGCTGCTGAATAGCGTGATGTTCTTTGTCGTTTCGATCCTGACGTTCCCAAGCCCACTGGAACGGTTGCAGGGTGCGCAATTCGTAAACGTGTTCGAGCATTCCGGTGCAACGCCGACCTGGTCCCAAAGTGCAGCAAACGCCGAAGACCTGTTGATCATGTCACAACGCATTATTGGTTCAGCCGAAGCGCAGACGATCTTTCAAGCGGCCGCCGCCGCGCAGGGAAAGCAGGGCTATCTGCCGGATGTCACCCCCGATTTTGTCGCGCGACTTGAGCGCGAACTGGCCGGTTCGGTCGGTGCGGCGACGGCACACGCGATGGTGGGGCGGATGACACAAGGGGCAAGCGTTTCGGTGGAAGACCTGATCGCTGTTGCTGACGAGGCGGCGCAGATCATGGAATATTCCAACAAGTTGGAGGCCAAATCGGCAGAGCAGGAACGTACCGCCCGTGCATTGCGTGATGCGAACGCCAAACTTACGGCCCTTTCCGTGCAGAAGGATGCCTTTCTGAGCCAGATCAGCCATGAATTGCGCACGCCAATGACGTCTATCCGGTCTTTTTCAGAAATTCTGCGCGATATGGATATGACAGCCGAGGAAAAGGCACGCCATGCCGGGATTATCCATGATGAATCGATGCGATTGACCCGGTTGCTTGATGATCTGCTGGACCTGTCTGTGCTCGAAAACGGACAGGTGACGTTGCACGAACAGACCTGTCGCTTGTCTGAATTGCTCGACCGTGCAGTCGGGTCTGCCGGCTTGCATGACAAAGCGTTGATCATCAAGCGCAAGACAAGCAACGAAGACATTACGCTGACCACCGATACAGACCGGCTTTGCCAGGTTTTCATTAATTTGATAGCAAACGCGTCGAAGTATTGTGACGCTGATCAGCCGACGCTGCGAATACGTGCACATCTGGTTGCCGGATCATATGTTGTTGATTTCATTGATAACGGATCGGGTATCGAAACCGAAAGCCAACAAATGATCTTTGAAAAATTCGCGCGCCTTACGGATCATGCGCGGGCAGGCGGTGCCGGGTTAGGGCTTGCGATTTGCCGTGAAGTCATGGCGCGGCTTGGTGGGCGTATCGCCTATTTGCCTGGGCAGGGGGGTGGTGCGTTTCGGGTGACCTTGCCGGCACCACAAGCTGTCGCGGCACAGTAATGATATTAGCAGATCGGTAACCGTTTTCCTGTAGACCAACCTGCGTATGTCAGAAGGCTACGGAATGACCGGCAAAAGCAACCCAGCAGTATTGCAGCGCATGATCGGGCGCACTGCCGCCACGGCGACAGAGGTCCCGGTTACCGCATCGCGCGCGATGCGTCTGGCTGTCACCCGCGCTGCTGAACGCACCGTTGGTTTGCAGCTTACCGTAGGCGGGGTCGTCGAAGAAACACTCGAACTCGACGGTGTTCAGGATACACTGCGCGATGAGCTGCTTTTGCTCAAGCTCGCGAATTCCCTAGGTGAAACAGTCGGCGTCCTCGCGCTTGATCGCGCTTTTGTCGCAGCGATCGTCGAGGTGCAAACAACGGGCCGGATCGGGGCGTCCGGACCTGACGAAAGGCCGATCACCCTTGCCGATCTTGTCCTTGCAGAGCCGATGTTGGCGGGACTGTTTGGACAGCTCGCAGATACGACGTCCAATACCGCGCTTGACGGTTGGACGACGGGTATAGTGCATACAGAACGATATGACGACGTGCGCGCGATCGGGCTTGTCCTGCCACATGTCACCTATCGGCTGATGCGATTGACGCTTGATTTGGGCGGAACAGATCGGCGCGGCGAACTGCTGCTGGCCCTTCCATGGGATGAGGTGCCGGTGAAACCGGCAAAGGTCGCGCCTCTTTCAGCGGATTGGTCAGCAGAGCTGCATGATACGGTGATGAGGGCTCCTGCAGCACTCAGCGCCATCTTGCATCGTTTCGATTTGCCGCTGCATGTGGCGAACAACCTGCAGACCGGACAAGTATTGCCGCTGCATGGGTGCACAGTCAGCTCGGTCACATTAGTTGGTCCTGATGGGGTCAAGGTGGCCAAAGCCCGACTTGGCCAATCTGGCGGACACATTGCCGTGCGGCTTGAAAACCCGATTGCACCGGCAATGACGAACCTAACGCCACGCCGTTCGACCGCAGCCTTGGAAGGCGGTCAGATGGGCATCGCGCAAGTGGCGTCGCCCGTTGCCGACTAGGTAGTAGGGATTGAAACCCGCAAGTCTTCTGTGGCTTACGTCTGCGAAGCAGGCACGGCCGATTAGCCTTTCTTCGCAGCCAGCATTTCTATCTGTGGTTTCAGGCCGCCTAGATCATAGCCAGCCTTTGCGGCTGCAGCAATAATCTCGTCCGCAGGCATCTCGCCAGCCTGCCCGAGCGCCCAGACGATGCTGGACCGTGTCCCAGACGCACAATAGGCGAGCACTGGTTTGTCCGATTGGGCGACGACTTCTGCTTGCTTTGCGATGATTTCCAGCGTCATGGTCTGATGCGTTACCGGCAGTGACAGAAAGGCAAGCCCGGCAGCAGCGGCCGCACTTGCCATCACATCGTCATGGTGTGAGGCCGGAATTTCCGCATTCGGGCGATTACAAATAATCGTTCCGAACCCCGCTTCGAAAAGCGCGGCGCAGTCTTCGGGATCAATCTGCGGTGAAACCGCGTAATCAGGGGTCAGTGTGCGAATATCCATGTCCGCCTGATTATCCCGCCTCTGCAAGCGCGTCCAGACGTGTCCGCACCGACGGCGCAAGACCCATGCCGATCAGCATGGCGGCGACAAACAGAATGCCGCCCCAACCACCAAATGACAACGAGGCGATAGACGGACCGGGGCAGAGGCCTGACAGACCCCATCCCGCCCCAAAAAGGACCGAACCGACAACAAGGTTATGACCCAGCTTGGGTTCCGGTGGGGGCGGAAAACGTCCGCCAAGCACAGGGGTGCGTCCGTTGACGAAACGCCATGCGATTGCCATCGGGATTATTGCGCCCCCCATGACAAAGGCTAGTGTCGGGTCCCAGTCCCCAAAGACGTCAAGCCAGCCCTGAACCTTTCGGGTGTCCGTCATGCCAGACAGCAATAGACCTGCACCAAAAAGACTACCGGCAAGGAAAGCGTAAACTGCCCGCATCAGATCACCCCTAACGTGTGTTTGAACAGGACGACGGTCAGGCCACCCGCACCGATGTAAAAGACTGTCGCGACCATG
Organism: Cognatiyoonia koreensis; assembly: GCF_900109295.1. Lineage (NCBI taxonomy): Bacteria > Pseudomonadati > Pseudomonadota > Alphaproteobacteria > Rhodobacterales > Paracoccaceae > Cognatiyoonia > Cognatiyoonia koreensis. The sequence continues at coordinate 1,551,983 of NZ_FOIZ01000001.1, read as the reverse complement.
CCCCGCAAGGACAGCCGGCTGATACCGCAGACGCCATGTCCGCTTGTGCAGCCATTGGCGACCCGCGTTCCGATGCCGACCAGAAGACCTGCGACGATGATCACGGCCACATTTGATGTCAGGTGCGTATCTGACCCGCCCATGAGGTAGGCGAGTACTGCCGGTATGATAAAAAGTCCGGCAAGAAAGGCAGCTCGCTCGGCCCAGGCTGCTTTGGCAGATCCGTCAACGAGCCCGCCAATGATCCCTGACGCGCCCATGATGCGGCCGTTAACGAGCAGATAAAGCGCCGCAGCCGATCCAATAAGCCCGCCGCCAAGCAGGCCCCATAACCAATCCGTTTGCATGTGTTGTGTCCTAAAGCTGGTTGATCGGCACTTTGAAGTAGCTTGTGCCGTTGTCTTCGGGTTCCGGCAGTTTGCCAGCCCGCATGTTGGTCTGAATACTTGGCAGGATCAGCCGCGGCATGCCGAGCGTCGCATCACGCTGCGTGCGCATGGCAACAAAATCTTCCATCGGTTTACCCGCGCCGACATGGACATTAAGAGCCTTTTGCTCGCCCACTGTCGTTTCCCACGCATAATCGTCACGACCTGGAGCCTTGTAGTCATGACCGACGAAAATCCGTGTTTCGTCTGGGAGCGCCAGGATTTTCTGGATCGAGTTGTACAGGTCCGTGGCCGAACCACCGGGAAAGTCGCAGCGAGCGGTGCCGAAATCAGGCATGAAAAGCGTATCGCCCACGAAAGCAGCGTCACCGATCACATAAGTCAGGCAAGCTGGCGTGTGGCCGGGCGTATGCATCACATCGACACGCAGTTGACCGACATGAATGCTGTCGCCGTCCTTGAAAAGGGCGTCGAATTGCGATCCGTCCCGCTGAAACTGGGTCCCCTCATTGAAGACTTTTCCGAACGTGTCCTGCACGATTGTGATATTCGTCCCGATTCCGATCTTGCCGCCCAAGGCCTCTTGCAAGTAGGGCGCAGCAGACAAATGATCTGCGTGCACATGGCTTTCGAGTATCCACTCGGTGCGCAGACCATTTTCTTTCACGTAGGCGATGATTTCATCGGCGGAGCTTGTATCCGTCCGTCCCGATGCAGGATCGTAATCCCAAACAGAGTCGATGATCGCGCAGGCAGACCCTTCGGGTTCGGATACAACATAAGACACGGTGTTTGTCGCGTCGTCGAAGAAAGCTTTGACGTTTGGATGCATGGCGAATCTCCTTTGGTGTTACATTAGTCGTTTAAAATCACATTTCAATATTGGCATGTGTTATTTTTCCTGCTAGATGAGGTTCATGAGAGATGTATTTACTGTAGATCCTATGGATGCCGGTGCGGCTGAAGCGGCTGAAATGTTGAAGGTGCTGTCCAATCCGTCACGCCTGCGTATTTTGTGCGCGCTTGTACCTGGAGACAAAACGGTCGGAGAGCTGGAGGCGGCACTCAATGCGCCGCAATCATATGTTTCAAGCCAGCTTGCCCGGTTGCGTGGCGAAGGACTTGTCACCTTTGAACGCGAAGGACGGGTCAAGAGGTATCGGCTGTCCGATCCGCGCGTGCGCCCCGTGCTTGAGCGGCTGTACGAAGTGTTCTGCCCAGAGTCTTAGCCAAGCATCAGGCCGACGATCACCATCATCAGCCCAATCATCGACAGGAAAAGCGTGCCGAGGTTCAATGGCAGTATCTTGCCAAGCCTCGTGCGCATGTCTTCATCCGATAGGTTTGCGCGCTTTGCCATGGTCACCAGAACCATAGAATAGATGATTCCGGCCAGTCCGAGTACTGTCAGCCCTGCGCCGATCCAAATCAAAACATCCATGTCCTACCCCGCATCTCGTGTTGCTGGCCTAACGTCCGCGGGACTTGCTTGCAAGGTTTGCGTAGGGCCGCTAGGACACGACCGAGCACACCAGAGGAGAACCCAAATGACCGACGAAGCAACCAACGCGGGCAGCGAAAGCACACTCACCGTTGCGGGGCAGGAATTGCGCCAGTTTGTCGAACGGTTCGAACGTCTGGAAGCCGAAAAGAAAGATATTGCCGATGTCCAGAAAGAGGTGATGGCCGAAGCCAAAGGGCGCGGCTACGACACCAAGGTCCTGCGCAAGGTGATCGCCATCCGAAAGCGTGACGCCAATGATCTGGCAGAAGAAGAAGCCGTCTTGGACATGTACAAATCAGCTTTGGGTATGTGACTTAGGGTGTGATGAAGTGCACGTCCTCCATCTGGCTGATGAAGTTCACGTCCTGATCGTAGATTTCTGACATTTCAAAAACAAGTTCTCCGGTCATGCCGGGCAGATCGATGTCTTCTTCTATCGCGTCCTCGATCGCGTATTTGTCAAGAAACGCAGTGATGATCTTGCGCTTTTGCACTTCTGTCTTTGGCGGGTGGGCGCGCATGTAATTCAGAAACCGGTTCATGCCCTCGGGCGACATAATTGCAGTCAAAAGATCGTAACCGCCGGTAATCTTCGCGCTGGGCGCAAGCCCTGACATCGTCCGGATGAGTTCGGCCCAGATCAGAGGCGTATCCTCGTTACACCAGACCGTCAGTCGACAATCCGGCGCGGCATAGCGTACCCTTCGGATCATATCTGACCAACGTACCTGTGTCGGATGAAAACCGTGTAAGAACTCTGTCAGCGATGTCGCTTTGCTTTTCTGGAATGCATCCGGAATGAAGGTCGCAGGATTGCGGATACCAAGGTACAGATCGATCTGCGCATCCGGAAAAAGCTTGGTTAGCGCCCCGACCTTCGACTCTGTTTGTTCGTAAAAGATGCCGTTCTCGAAAATTCGGTTAGCGATGCAAATGAAATTCGCGTTGCTCATCACAAGACGCCGGGAGTTTTCGTCATCCAGTATCGCATCCAAGAGGATATTGCTCGTATCGGGGGCAGGGGGTGCGCCTTTCAGGTTCTGGATCGTTTCGCGGATCAAACGGCGGTATTTACCGGGACCAGGAACTTTGACGCCATGGTCTGCAAGCGTCTGCGTATTCTTCAGCAGGGATTTCAACAGTCGGTCGTCGTCCGTGCAATTCGCCCCGATGTGAAACGCGATTTCCAACGCTTGCTGCCCCAATTGCTTATGCTTTTTACTATCATAGGCGGATTTCTGGACAGTTAAACTTCTTTCGGCTAGTCCGTCGCATCATGTCTGAGTCTATTCGTCGGAAATATGTGGGCCTGTCAAAACTTGGTCTCAACGGCTGGGCGATTGGTGCATCCCTAATTGCGCTCATTGTTGTCGCACCTATTCTGGCAGTGTTTTATTTTGCACTCACGCCCGAGACAAACAACTGGCCGCATTTGGTCGCGACTGTCTTGCCGCGATACCTGTCAAATACGGTCATCCTGATGGTCTGTGTCGGTGCCTTGACCGCGATGGTTGGCACAGGTGCTGCCTGGCTCGTCGTCATGTACCGGTTTCCTGGCCGGCGATGGCTGCAATGGGCTTTGTTGATGCCACTGGCCGTGCCAGCTTATGTCGGGGCATACGCGCTGGTGGATTTTCTGGAATATGCGGGCCCCGTTCAGACCAGCATCCGTGACTATTTCGGCTATGCAACGTCACGCGAATACTGGTTTCCCGAAATCCGCACACGCGGTGCCGCCATCATCGTGCTAAGTGCCGCACTTTACCCTTATGTGTACATCCTTGCACGGGCAGCATTTCGCGAACAATCAGGCGCTGCATTCGAAGTGGCGCGAGCGCTCGGGGCGGGTCCATTCGCGCGGTTCTGGCGTGTCGGCCTGCCGCTGGCCCGCCCAGCTATTGCTGCGGGCGTGGCGGTCGTCATGATGGAAACCGTCAACGATTTTGGCACCGTCGACTATTTTGCTGTCCAAACGTTGACTACCGGCATTTTCACAATCTGGCGCAGTGGCGGCGATCTTGGTGGTGCAGCACAGATCGCAAGTCTGATACTTGTCCTCGTCGTGGTACTGGTCGCGCTGGAAAAGCTGAGCCGCCGCAAGAGCCGGTTTGCCGGTTCCGGACGAAATCAACGCCCTGTGGTTCCGACGGATCTGGACGGTTTTGGCGCGATGGCAGCCACGATTGCCTGCATCCTGCCGATCCTGATCGGTTTTTTTCTGCCACTCGCTGTGCTGCTCGGCCATGCATTCGATGCAGATCAATGGGCCGCCCCGGGCCTGCGGGATGCGCTGCTGCGCACACTGATTGTCTGTGGACTTGCTGCGGTACTGACTGTCGCGGGCGGGGTCTTCATGGTTTACGGCGTGCGCATGTCGCGCAGCAAACTACCGGGCAAACTGATGCCCCTGACAGGGCTGGGCTATGCCGCCCCTGGGGCAGTGCTGGCCGTCGGAATCCTGTTTCCACTGGCGACAATCGACAATGCGCTCGCTGATCTGGTCCTGTGGGTGACTGGCACTGATCCGGGGCTGATGCTTCTTGGCAGCGCGGGTGTTCTGGTGCTCGCCTATGTCGTAAGGTTCTTCGCGATCGCGCAAGGGACAGCTGATGCGGCGTTCGGACGAGTGGCGGATAGCTTGCCAATGGCGGCGCGGTCGCTGGGCCACACGGCAGGTGGGACACTGCGGGCGGTTCATGTGCCGTTGGTGCGCGCGTCGATCGCATCCGCCCTGCTCTTAGTCTTTGTCGACGCTGTAAAGGAGCTGCCTGCAACCCTTCTGTTGTCTTACGAAGAAACCCTCGCGACCCGTGTTCACGCAAAGGCTTCGCTGGAAAACCTCTCGGATGCCGCACCCGCCGCGCTGGTCATTACATTCGTCGGACTTTGCGCTGTCTTGCTTTTGGCACGGACCAATCGTTAGGGGTTGCAAGGTCAGAAATCCCACGCTAAAGACGCGCGCAGTGCCCCTATAGCTCAGCTGGTAGAGCAACTGATTTGTAATCAGTAGGTCCGCGGTTCGAGTCCGTGTGGGGGCACCATTTAATTAATAAAATCAATTACTTGAGTGGTGGGGTTTTAGTTTACCCCATTTCTAATTTGCATTCGGAAGCTTATCGGAAGCCGGTTTATCCCCATAGTTCCGTGACAGAAGAATCACATCGTGAGTTTTTGAATTTTGTTGGGTGGACGGCATCAGTTTGAGTGGCAGGCGGCTGGCGGCGTCTGATTACTTCTGGCCTGCTTCGAACTTTTCCCAAACGTGCATGCGCCCTTTTTGACGTGCATCGGCCAGCCACATTTTTTTTCGCGCGTCCGGTGTTTCCATGTCGCGGTACACACCGCCCGAAAACTTCGGCCAGTCAATTGCCAAGCCTTGTTTGACCAGCTCTGCCGACAGGTCACGACCATCAGGAAGAAAGCATTGCGCAACGGTGCGTCCGTGCGCATCTTTCTCCGTGATTTCGGCACGCACGATTTGACCTTTGCAGAGCGCAACCATCGCCAACTTGGCTTTTTTGCCATACGGGTGGTTCATTTCGGGTGCATCAATGCCAAACAATCTAATCTGTGTTTGCTTAATTTTGATTGTGTCGCCATCAACTACATAGGCGGGGCCATTGATGGTTTGAGCGACTGGCTTGGCGGTTTTCGATTGAAAGGGTTTTAGGTTTGGGTGGTTTGGCCTAGCGACCGGTTTTGGCGGCGATACACGATCTTCCTTGCCCTTAAATAACCACGCAAAAAAAATCACCGCGACTAAAAGAAAAACGAAGATCGGCAATAGTTCCATCAAGCAAAGCTAAAATAGATACGGAGGGTGCGAAAGAGAAATTTAGCTTGAAGCGAACTTTAACCTTTCCGCAGAGCAATGTGTTAAGTGTTGTAATTCGGCCCAAACCCGCCGTTGACCCAAAAATTTGAATGCTGCAGCCGCAAACCGCTTTCCTGCCGTTCACTGCTGGCCTACACTCATAGTAGGCTAGCTGATTGCAATTGCCGTGGCGACGGGGCCCTTGATCTCCATCGCGCTTTCAACGAGTAGGGTTTCACCTTCATTGATATCACTTAATCCAACGGCATTTAGAATCCGACGAGGCAGTAAGATATCGCGGCTCCCGTCGTCAGGACGTAGAAAACCAAAGCCCTTGGATGGATTGTAGAATACAACCTTGGCAAGCCTCAAGTCCGGTGCCTGCGGCAGTTCTGGCCCAGCGACTTCAACATTGTCTATTTCTGAAATCTCAGTAATTTGCGGACCACGAGAGGTTGGGATGGACTTAAAGACAATTGCCTGACCAGTCTCTAATCTGTTGAAGCCAAACTGTTCTAAAACCGTCAAGCTCAGAAACGCATCTTCTCCAGTAGAGTTAAGTGTCACGAAGCCATAACCAGCATTCACATTGAACCACTTTACTTTGCCCTTTTCACCACTAGTGACTTGCCGGGCTTCAATTTCATCCAACAGTGTCAGTTGATTTCGATAATTTTCTCTTCCTGGAGGAATCTTAACAAATACCCGATCTTCCTTGGCACAGTACTTAACAAACTTCTCGCGAATTTCTTGATCTTTTCGCTGCCGAGACCAGTCCGTCTTCTGATCGACCTCCTTTAGTAAGGCTGCCAAATCTTGATCCCTTATTGGAGTGCTCAAGGCCATTTGGGCGAAATACACGATGTCGTGAAGGGCCAACTCGACATGTAGCTCACCACTTGTGGTGATACTTACGCTTTGTCCCTCAATCACGTTACTTACTGTCGGGTTGTATGGCTCGATAAGCCTAGCCTCGAGCAGTGCTTGTAGATGCGCGCGCGTCACTTGGCCCGGCACACCCATTACATCAAAATATTGCTCAATGTCGCCGCAAACTAGAAAGCTGTCCAGCGGATCATGCTCGCTCCTTTGCTTGTCTAGAAGAAGGACAAGGATACGGAGACGCAAGAACGGTGTACTGATCAGACTTGGGTCGATAGCAAACAGATTTAGGATGAATTCGCTCTGATCTTGTCTGAAGTGGCTATGTTGACCATTTACAATTGCCATGGAGAGTTTATCGGGCCCCACCTGTAATGCACCTCGTGATAGGTAGACCTTGATAAGGTCGTCTATCCCAATATGTGGTGACGTCATTATTCGCTTCGAAAGCTGTAATGACCTCCGAATATCAAAATTGGAAAGGTACCCAATGCGACGAGATACGAATTCATTGTTTATGAAGACTTCCTCGAGAGATCGAACAAATGCGCGGAGGTCTTCCAGAGCGACCTGTATCCCGTTGGGCAGTGCGTAGCTACCCTTGCTTGCGTCGACCTTTTCGACTTCACTAGCCAAAAATTCTATTCGTTTCGCAAGTACTTCCTTCGTGCTCGGTACCGGAAGGAAAAATGATTTCGCCTCGTATGACTGGAGTGGGCCAGTTTTTGAAAGCTGCCATACAGTCTGATCTGTGATAGGAACAATCAAGAAACAAACACCAACTTGTTCATATATAGCGTTGGCATACTGAAATACGGCCTGTTGCACCTCACTCGAGAACTGATCTGTGTTGTCGAAAATTATGCAAGGCAGACGTTTTCTGGATTTGACAATATTAACTAGTTGATTTGTGCAATAGTCATGAGGTCTATCGTCAATGATCTTTTGAAGATGTTCCCCAAACTTAATCTTGAAAGCTGTCGGATCACTATCGTGTAAATGCTTATGCGGTCCTACGGCCCAACTCTGATAGGTACTATGAAAAACCCCTTGGAGCTCATCATACGAAGGAGGGGATTCACCGTACAGTTTGTCATTGATCTGACTCTGAAGCTGACGATCAAGCCATGAAGATAGCCCTCCTACGTCTCCTTCGTAGCGCTTCAGATCAATTTTCAAAACCACGCATCGACGACGCATGCTGTCAGCTAAGGTCAGTTCAAAAAACCGGTCTACAAAAGTGGATTTGCCAGAACCTTTGTTCCCGACTAAGAGAACTTTTTCCCCGCGGTTTGCTCTCGCAGCTCTCTCAATTTCAGATTCAAGTTGGCCGCCGGTCGTTGTCTGCATGGGCTCAATTTGCTCGAGGACCTCGGAAGTTATCCTTGCAAGTACCTTCTCGGCATGTTGACTTTCTTTGCTCTCTACAAAGCATTTGATCAGCAACGAATTGTCTTGGTCGCCCGCAATCGAAGAGAAAAAGGTATCGAAGACGTCTTCAAGATCGCGCGTGTGATCCGACCGACTAACTACCTTTCCCGCCCCAAGCTCGTAGGGTGAAAAGAGGGGTTCCTTTGGGAGGATTTTGAAGCCCTCTTGCTCGTCGAGGATCGCCCGATAGACCCGATTTACAAGATGCTCGCGGCTTAACAGTTCGTAAAAAAACTGAAAGTTGTCCTTGATAATGTCCAGTGTGTTGAAGACAGCAGCCTTGCCTTCAGCCGGCTTTTTTCCGTCAGTTCGGGAAGCTCTGAACGCAATCCAAGTGGTCCCATTTGTCAGAACGGCAAAGTCAACTCCCTCCTCGAAGCAGTAACTGGATGCCTGTTTAATGCCCTCACGTGCGTCGTCGAGACCAGATCCGCCGACTTTAAGGAAACTGAGCTTCCGTGACTTCGAAGTAGTCAACTTAGCGGCTGTTCTTTTTGCCTCGACTATCGCACGGGTTCTTCCATTGCTTTGGATCAGGTAGTCCGAGAACCCACTTTCATTGGGTTTCTCAGTCTGAATTTCCTTAAATTCCCACCCTAAAACTTCAGTAAGAATTCGGTTGATGAGCCTGAACCGAACATCCTCTTCGGTAATTGCACCATTTGCATCGGCCGAAAATTCGCTTGCAATCTCAGCAAAAAGTTCCGCAGCAGTATCAAGGTCCATAGAATTCCAGCCCGTCGCGTTCCATTGAAGATTGATCTACTCCACTCTAGGCGGGAAAGATGGAAACTAACAACCTGGATGCAGTGTGATCAGAGCGTTTTCTGTGCGCTCACAAATCCGTTTGCCTATGTCCGCTTTGCAGTTGGAGCCGATGTCCGTTGCAAGTGCAGCGAATGGCCGCTTCCCGCCCGACACGCAAAAGCACCTTACATACTGTAAGGCGCTTTTGACTGTCTGATTCTCCCTACGAACCGTTACGTATCGTCGGCGTCGGGCTTTTGCATAAACACATACCGTTCTTTCGCGTCCTTTAACTGCTTTGCTGTCCGCACCGCGTTGTCCTTTGCCGTTTCGTCAAAGCGCCGTCCGAGGTCTCTAAAGAACGCAGGTAGATTATCGCGTTCCTTTCCCTCCAACGCAGCAAGCGAGAGTGTTGATCCAAAGATGTTCCGATAAATCATCCCGATATGCTGTTCCCGGTGCACCTCCTTCACGCGGCATGGCTCCACATCGCTGCGCATTTCGAACAGATCGCCGTTCATCTCCGCGCATGCTAAATCCCAGATTTCGTGATTGGGCCAGCGTGCACGGTTGGTGTCGTTAGGGGCGGGTAAGGTGTAGCGGATACGCTCACACGATTGACGGCAAAGGTCACCAAAACGTGCAAACAAGTCTTTCCATGTGCGAATGTTCCAAGTGTCTTTCAGCAGCTTCTTTCCAGCGCGGAACTCAATCCGCCAAACGCGGCTTTGGCTTGCGTCGGATGAGATGAGGGTTTTGGGGATAGATTGATGTGAAACGGTATGAAAGTTCGGTAAATTTACGCATATTTCGTGATATTTACGTAAATTTGCACTCCAAATTTCCCACCAGAAAACCTTACCTTTTGCGGTAATTTCCTCCCTTTTGTCGTAAATTATCACCTGCCTATTTGTCGTGCTACCAACGGTAACAGACGTGACCCTGCCGGACTTGCCGTGCACGGATATGTCCTCAGCTGTGATAAAATCGCGGCGTTTGGTATGACTATGCATGACAAAATGTTCTGGGATCAGAGCGAAGTTAGGCGCGGGAATATCTACGCAATAATCAACACGCGCGAAGCTGATATCATCTTTCTGATAAACAATGCCAAATTGCTTTGTGACGTGTTCGGCATGCGCCTTGGCGCGGCCCAAACCGTTCAAGGCAAGGTAGCGTGATCCAAAACTAAGCCGGATGCCCCAAGGGTCTTTTGTGTTGGGTTTCTTGAATGACCATGTCGCGCCGTTATCACCTTCGCTGATCAGGAAGCAATAGCCACCGCCCCCATGTGGCCTCAGTAGGAACTGGATGCCATTGTAGACCACCAGCACGTCGCGGCGTTCTTCTTCGGCAACGGCTTTTTCTCGTTCCAGCAGGTCGTACAGTTCTGCTGGGATGGTCGCCTTGATCGACATTGCAAATGTGTCAAAGCCCCTGTGCAGAACCAACATTGGGGTGGGTGCTGTATTTCCAGAGGGGGGTGCTACTACCACCCCCCTTTGCCCGCTAACGCCTGCCTTTGGTTCTAGATCGACGGTGTTGGTGCCTCCGGCGGGGCAGCTTTTGTTTTGGGGCCGAATGGGATGCGGGTTCGTATGATTATTGAGGTGCATTGGCTTGCCCCGCAATCCAGTTTTCAGCGCGCTGTACGCACTTGGACAGGTTCAACAGATCAGCATGGCCAAAGCTGGTGGTGCTTTGCCATTGGCCTGTATGGTCCTTGTAAGAGCGTGATAAATCAACAGTATAGAAGGTGTCGTTCTTCCAGATTGTTGCAGTGATAAGCCCAAGCCGTAGCTTGCAAGCGGGATGGTTTGACATGTGGTTTCTTTCATCAGTTTGAGTTGTCGGCAGACGCAAAAAGGGGCGCGAAGCGGCGAGACCTCGCGCCCGTTTGAAAGCCTTTCGGCCCCAAAATCCTCAAAGGTGCTGCCAAGCCCTTTGAGGCAAAACTGGTGTGTTAGATGGTTTGTGAGGTGTTGCTGACGGTGCGGGCCTTGATCCAAGCGTCCAGATCAGCGCGGCGATAGCGCACAGAACGGGCCGACACTTTGACAAAGTCCGGCCCGCCGCCACGATGCCGCCAGTTCTGCAAAGCGCGGACGGAATAGCAAAGGATAGACGCGGCTTCGCGTTCGTCTACGAGGGTGGATCGTGGTGGGGTGTCGTGTGTTTCTCGCTGCATAGTGTTGTCCTCAAGTGGCTTAGAGTGTTGTTGATGAGGTCAACGTATGCGGGCGCAGCTAGCGTGAGAATTACTATAAATAGGATACGACTTTATAGTTTATGGTGATTGCATTTTTTAGTTTATGTTAGTCTTTAAGTGAATTGAATTTACTTGATAAATGCTTCCTGATGGTATTGTCGGATAGTTTCTGTGGGTTGGGCATCATGTCTGGATTATGTTCGTTTAGCCAAGCTTTGATCATTGAAAAGTGAGATGCAAAGCTGTTCCTTGGGTTGATTTTACCGGATTCTAGCAAAGCCTCAAAACATCTTAACAATTGACCGGACACAGATGGGCGACCGATCTTAACTTTTGATTTCACAACTGCGGCTTCGTCAGAAGCGATGTTCCCCATTTTCATATCTGTCAGATACGATGGGTAAATAATGCGGATATCGACAAACTTAATGCTTTGATGCGATAGGGTGGACCTGTCCCAATTTTTGGTTCCGCGCCAAAATTCTGCAGGAACTATTCTTGGTAGATCATCTAGTTTTCTTGGATGTTCAAAACCAAGGGCAATTAGTTTTTCTGACAAGAGCCATTTAACAAGGTTATCCTGCATAGCACTAGCAAGCGCCATTCGTGGACCCGTAATTTTTTGGGCTTTTTCAAGACCTTTGGTAAGCTGAGCGGCCACGGTGAGTTTGCTATTCTCGGAGCATTGTACCTCCTTCCCAAAGGCTTCAAGGGCTGAAACGCTATCTAGTCTCTGTTTTTCTAGTCGTTGGTCTTTAGGTGCATATACGACGGGACTGTTCGTCATCCATACAGCTTTTTTCCAGATGGTTTGAAGCGAGGTTGTTCCGGTCATTTCAATCCTAATTGTATTAAGTCATAGTATGTGGTTGTTTACGCCATATTTCCCAACGCGCCTGCAAGTCGATTTGCAATTTTGCCCGCTGCTTTCTGCACTGCATCATCCGACAGATGCGCATATCGCAGCGTTGTGGACAGGTTCTTATGACCTAAAATCTCTTTCAACATGAAGGGGTCAATCCCATTCATCACCGCGACAGACGCATATGTATGCCGCAGATCATGCAAACGCACGTCGTCCAGACCTGCGACGGCCCTGATCTTGCGCCACGGCTTTTGCAGATCGTTGTAGTGGCCAGACCCATGCGTTCCCAAGATCACATAGGGATTGCCCTCGCGCTGCTCTAGGCTGTCCAATAAACGCCTCGCGGGTGGGGGCAGGGGGATGCGCCGCCGTCCGGTCTTGCTGTCTGGCAATTCTAAATGGGTGCGGGTCACATAGTCCCATTTCAGTTTCTGGATTTCCCCAAGCCGACACCCTGTCAGCAACAACAGATAGAATGCAGCGAATACATATCGGCTGATTTCGCCTTGCGCCAACATATCGGCAAGGACACCGCCAAGCCGTTCTTGTTCGTCTTCGTCCAAATATCGTTTCTTTTCTTCCTCGGGGTAGCGTTTGACGCGCCGCGTGGGGTTTGTGTTCATTGGACGCAGGCCCCAATCTTCCGCCAAGTTCAGCATCTTTGACAGAACCATCACACCGCGATTTGCCTGATAGGGTGTCTCGCGACGTTTGAGGTGGAACGCTTGGATGTCCGCAAACGTGATTTCAGACGCTTTGATGCCACCAAGCACAGGGTTCACGACATTCTTCAACAGGTTGGTGTAATCGTAATGCGTGGTCGGTTTGCAATGCAGGGCAACGTGTTCGCTTAAGAACCGTTCGCCAAGTTCTTTGATCGACGGACTGCGTAAGCGCGATTTGCGTTCAGCGGACGGGTCAGCGCCACGGGCGACGTCGGCTTGGCACAGTTTGGCCTCGCGCCGTGCCTCGTCGGCTGTGACCACACCATGTTTGCCAAGGTTCTTGCGGCGTGTGCGTCCGTGTAGCTTGTATTGGACGACATAGACCTTGCGGCCCGTCGGATAGACACGCAATCCAAACCCGCTCAATTCATCATCCCAAAGGATGCGTTCTTTCGTGTTCGGTGCTATGCTTTCGACATGCCGTTTTGTCAGTTTCGCCATCGTGTCCCCACCAAATCCGGAAGCTTATCGGAAGCCTCGTGCAGCGTTTCGTGGGTTAGGTGATGCAAGCTTGGCGTAGTCAACGTCAAGAATAAACGTTTATAAACAGTTATTTATGGCTGTTTGGCGAAATTCAGAGAAATTGAGCGAATCCCCATTTTGGCCGTTTGTAATCAGTAGGTCCGCGGTTCGAGTCCGTGTGGGGGCACCATTTCATCATCTAGAACAGTTCGAAGGCCTTCTATTCGGCCTTGTTTATATCGCATCTCTCGTGATCTATCGCGCAGACCGGTTCTTTCGCATCTGGCACCGTACCCACGCGTGAGGGACATCAATTGTGCGATGAATAGCTGAAAACCTCCGTAAGGCTGCCTTGCATTGCCAGAACATCGGGACTCCAAGTCTTCAAATACGAAGAAATTCTCCTATCTGCGCGTCTTTGTAGGCTGTTTTGTATCAATGAACATGGGCAGTTCAAAGTCGTGATGGACTGATTATCACGTTGAAGGCAAAGAAACGCATGGAGCGATGGGTAATGCGTTCAGACAGGTCTGAGGAAACAAAACAATGTGCAAGAAGACATCAATCATGACACTTGGCACGTAATGAGGAGCCTGAGTTCAAAACTTAGTGAAGCATCGGGAAAACCTCACGAGAAGGGCGATTGCACCGCCTTTGTGATCAACCTCACAGCGCTCGCCGCGCGCAGCCGTTCAACGTAACGGGTGCGCAGTAGGCTTCGTTGTAATTGCAACGAATTGGAGAGCTTGCGGCCACCATGCCACCATCGTTGGTAGTAGCCTTTCCAGAAAAACCGGCTTGCCAGTAAACGCAACTGAAGGTTTCGCTTGGTGAAAGACCTTACATGTATTAATATTCATTAAATTGAATGTATGAGGGCGAAATGGCAATCGATCGAAGAGACTATCTAAGGGGAATGGGCGCTATTGGCCTTACGCTTGCGATGCCAACGCCGCTTTGGTCACAATCGAATGTCATCGCAGGTCAAGCTCGGCTGGATACGCTGAGCGACGGAAACCTTGTCCTTCCAAAAAGCTTTATTCTGGGCGAGATGTCGCCACCGGGTGCTGATGAAATTCTGACGCGATACGGTCTTGCGGGTGATACCTTGACCCCGGACTGCAATGTGACCTTGTTCCGGGATGGGACCCGTACTGTTCTGTTTGATGCAGGCGCGGGGGCCGATTTCATGCCCACAACTGGCCGGCTAATAGAGGCATTCGACACATTAGGTGTTGATCCATTTGATGTGACAGACGTTGTCTTCACGCACGCCCATCCAGACCATATTTGGGGATTGCTGGATGACTTTGGCGATCTTTCGTTTCCTGAGGCTGACTATCATATTGGCGCAGACGAGTTCGCATACTGGACGGATCCGAATACGGTTTCCACGATTGGGACGGAACGCCAGAGTTTTGCAGTCGGTGCTGCCAACCGTTTGGCTGAAATTGCGGACCGGATCATCCTTTTTGATGACGGAGCAGAAGTTTTGCCCGGTATCCACAGTCGCGCCACACCGGGGCACACGCCCGGTCACATGGCGTTTGTTGTGACTGTCGGTCGCGAGGAGATCATGGTCGTTGGGGACGCAATTGGTAATCATCATATCGCGTTCGAACGCCCTGGGTGGATTTCCGGATCAGATCAAGATGGTACGCTTGGCGCAAAGACTCGTCAGATGCTTCTTGACCAACTTGCGCATGACCAGATGCGGTTTGTGGGCTTTCATTTGCCAAACGGCGGCTTGGGCCGGGCGGAAAAACGAGATGAAGGCTTTGTCTTTGTAGGAGAGGACTCATGATCCGTTTCGCGCTAGCCGCAGTTGTCTTCGCGTCTGCAACTCATGCAAACGAGAATATTCCGGATCAATACCCTGGATCACTCCTTTATAGCGCGCCAGTTGAATTTATCCCCGGCGTCTTTTCAGCCATTGGGGCGACGGCCCCGCCGACTTATGAGAACGCGGGTCACAATAACAACCTCAGCTTTATCATGACGGATGAGGGAGTGGTGGTCATCAATGGCGGCGGGTCGTACGGCCTTGCTGCAGCGCTTCACGAAGAAATCAAAGCGCGCACTGATGCCCCTGTTGTGCTGGTCGTGAACGAGAACGGGCAGGGCCACGCGATGCTAGGCAATTCCTATTGGATCACGCAAGGCGTTCCAATTCTTGCACATGTGGACGCAGCCGCTGAATTTGAAGATCGCGGGTTCCAGATACTGGAGTCAGCAGAAAGGGTGAGCCGCGATCGCCATGAAGGAACCGTTTTGCAAGGGCCGACAGAGACGTTTGAGGATGAGTACATCCTTGAACTTGGTGATTTTCGTATTGAGGTCCGCTATCTTGGGCCGTCGCACAGCGCGGGCGATGTTGTCGTCTGGCTGCCCAATCAGAACCTTGTCATAGCGGGCGATATGGCGTTCCACGAACGGATGCTTCCCATCTTTGAAGACACATACACGCTGGACTGGCTTGAAACGTGGGACACTGAATTTGAAGCATTGAACGCGACCTATGTCATTCCCGGGCATGGGCATCCGACGAATATGGATCAGGTGCGTCGCTATACCAAAGGGTACCTGGAGTACTTGCGCGCACAGGTCGGGGCGCATCTGGATGCTGGCGGCGGGTTGTCGGACGCTTACTATGTCGATCAATCACCCTACGCGCATCTAGACACATTCGAAGAACTCGCAACCAAAAACGCGGGGCGCGTGTTCGAACAAATGGAATTTGAATAGCCTCAGGCGCTTTGCGCTCGACCTTGATACAGCGTTACGCGATGGGTCAGCATGGCGCCGATCCACATGGATGCGACAGCAACCCAAGCGGTAAGGGCGAAGATCGCGCCACCAGACATACCCGCCCCGACAGCGCAGCCGCCGGCCAGCATGCCGCCAAAGCCCATCAGGGCAGCGCCGATCAGGTAACGCTCCATCGGAGTATCTTCGCCAAAGCGCTGTATCTTTGCCTCACCCCTGATGGCGGCAGTCAGTCCCGCTCCCACAAAAACACCTGGGACAAGGCCAACACCGAAGTCGAGCGGGAGCTGGCGACTATTGACCAACCCCATCAGCGTGTCGGTCGATGGACCTGTAAACGTGACCGACGAAATTGCAATAACATCGAACGAATTGACCGCTACAAGGTAGGTGAGTTGCCAACCAAGCGCGACAGCAAGGCCGACACCAACACCAGCAAGGATGTGGTTGTAAGCCAAACCTCTACGGTGCCCAAAAAACAGCGCGGCGCACAAGGTCAAGACGGCAAAGATGGTTGCAGTGCCAGCACCAACACCAAACTGGTCCAGTATGTCGCGTGCAGATCCGCCCGGAATGGTCCAGACTTGTGCTAACGCTTCGCGGGGCGGGGCCAATGCGCCGCGCAATGCGGATTGTGCAACTAGCGTCAAAACCAAGCCAGTGACAATTGCGCGTAGGTTGCCAGTTGCGGACAGAACAAGAAGGCGGCTGGCACAGCCCCGCGCAAGGATCATCCCAACACCGAACATCAACCCACCAACGATCGCACCCGACAAGCTGCCTGTCGTAGCAAGCTGGCGGCTTTCGCTGACATCGAGCCAATTGAATGCAATCAAGCATTGGACGGCACACACCGCAGTAGTGAACGCGATCAGCCAAATTGCGAGTCTTGGGCCAAGATAACCCTCCGCGACTTCAACCGTTGCGGCGCGTAAGCAGAAACGCGATCGCTGGGCAGCGGCACCAAATAGGATACCTACAAGCGCTCCGGCACCCAGCAACAGCGGGCCTTCGCCATACGTTTCGATCAGGGATTCTAACATGCGCCAAGCTCTCGCAGCTTCGCACGACAAGCGCTTTGACTTGTGTCAATTCTACTGCGCGGCTAGCGGTAAGCGGGCCAACTGACACTTTGCCCAAAGAGTTTCCAATGCGCTGATCAGATTGTCGATGTCCTCGGCGCTGTGAACGGGAGAGGGTGTAATCCGCAACCGTTCTGTTCCCTTGGGCACCGTCGGGTAGTTGATCGGTTGAATGTAGATCCCGTGATCGGCCATCAGTACATCCGAGAGATATTTGCACTTTACCGGATCACCAACCATTACAGGGATAATATGGCTTGGGTTCGTGATGTGTGGGATGCCTATGTCGTCCAAGCGTGCACGGACTTCGGCGACTTTGTCTTTGTGCGCTCTACGCTCAGCGTTGCTCGATTTCAGATGCCGGACCGAGGCGTTCGCCCCTGCTGCGACAGCTGGCGGCAAGGCCGTGGTAAATATGAACCCGCTGGCGAATGATCTGACAAAATCACAAAGCGCAGAACTTGCCGCGATGTAGCCGCCAATAACGCCGTACGCTTTGCCCAAAGTGCCTTCGATGACGTCGATCCGGTCCATCAGCCCTTCGCGTTCGGCGATGCCGCCGCCGCGTGGCCCGTAAAGCCCGACCGCGTGAACTTCATCAAGATAGGTCATTGCGTTGTATCTGTCGGCGAGATCACAGATTTCAGCGATCGGTGCGATATCACCGTCCATTGAATAGACGCTTTCGAAAGCGATCAGTTTGGGGCGGCTTAGCGGTTGCGCGGCCAGAAGTTCTTCCAAATGAGCCAGATCGTTGTGCCGCCAAATCTTACGCTCTGCCTTGGAGTGGCGAATGCCCTCTATCATGGATGCATGGTTCAGTGCGTCAGACAGCACAAGGCAGTCGGGTATCTTTGCGGCCAATGTGCCAAGCGCAGCCCAATTGGACACATAGCCAGACGTAAATAGCAGGGCGGCTTCTTTGCGGTGCAGATCGGCAAGTTCAGCCTCAAGCATCACATGCTGATGGGTCGTACCGCTGATGTTGCGCGTGCCACCCGCACCTGCGCCGACCTGATCCAATGTGTCATGCATCGCGGCAATAACATCCGGGTGTTGGCCCATACCCAGATAGTCATTGGAACACCAAATCGTCACCTCGCGGTTTTCATCCCCCCGATTGGTTGCCTTGGGAAATGCACCACGGTGCCGTTCCAGATCGGCAAAGACGCGGTAGTTTCCTTCGTCCTTGAGGTCGCGCAGTGTGTTTTCGAAATAGTCGGTGTAGTTCATTTTTGTCCTATTCGCCGATGGCGTCTTTCACGATCTCATCCAGCAGCGCCTGAACCTTTTGCATCTCACCTTCGGGAAAGTTGCGGTAACCGATTTTTACGTCACCTTCTTTATCCGTGACGAAAATACCGTAAGGACAATGGGCAATGTTCATTGGGTCAGCCTCCATCACCTCGCGTGACAGCTTGGCCGAGCAGAACAGGAATATGTCCGCTGCCGCATAGATTTCGACGTCGCTGCCGACATCTGCGCTGGTGCGGTTCAGCATCTCGCCAGTATGGCTGACGTAGTCTATAACCAGCCCTTGATCGAGGATCGCACTCTCGACGGCAAAGGTCGCATCTTCGAAACTTCCATCAAAGGGATAGATCGTGGCCTCCTGGGCGGCGCTTGCGAGGGGCGTAAGCGTCAAGAGCGTCGTGAGTACAAACCGTTTCATGTCAATTTCTCCTTTGCTACATGGGACGCTGAGTCGGGGATGCAGGCCCTGATCTAGATCAAGGCCTGCATGCAGTTTATCCGAACATGTCGGACGTAATGCCGTCGTACCACCCGATGGATTCCTGGTAGGTCGCCGCACGCACTTCGGCCGTTTCGCCTGTTTCGCTTATGAAACCATCGACTTTTGCAATTTTCTCGTCAGTAGCTTCGTAGGTCGCACCAACCTTGACCCCGTTGTCTGTGTCGATCAGCGACCAGCACGTATTGGCGAAGCGGGCAGGGAATACGGTTGACCCCGTCAGTGCGCCACGCACCGCGTTGGCACATACCTTGGCCTGAGAATTCGCGGAGAACCCGGATTTTGGCATGTCGCCTTGGGCCGACGCGTCACCAAGCACGTGAATGTTTTCGTCCATCTTCGATGACATGTCGGCTGCGTTCACGGGGGCCCAGTTGCCTTCGGTGACGCTTGCAAGTTCTGCAATTCGGCCTGCCTTCATGGCAGGGATGACGTTGCAGACATCGACGTTGGTCACTTCGCCATCGATGTCGACAGTCATTGCATTTGGATCCACACTAGCGTTGGCACCGCCAAAGTCAGGACCAACACGTTCGATCATGCCGTTGTAATTGTTGGCCCAACCTTCTTCGAACAGGCCTTGTTTTGAGAATTTCTCCTTCGGGTCAACGATCAGGATTTTCGCTGTCGGGTTAGTATTCTTCAACAAATGGGCCACCATCGACACCCGCTCATAGGGGCCGGGGGGACAGCGGTACGGATTTGGCGGTGCGATCATCGCGAATGTGCCACCTTCTGGCATCGCCATGATCTGCGCCTTGAGCAATTCTGTTTGCGATCCAGCCTTGTAGGCGTGGGGCATAGCATTTTGCGACGACAGATCCCAACCGGCAACCGAGCCTTCCACAAAGTCGATACCTGGTGACAAGATCAGGCGGTCATAAGGAACAGCACCACCGCCAGCCAACGCAACTGTCTTCGCATCCCGATCCACACCGGTTGCCCAATCATGAACAACGTTGATTCCATATTCAGAGGCAAGCCCGCCATAGCTATGACCCAAGGAATTCATTTCGCGGAAACCGCCGATGTAGAGGTTCGAAAAGAAGCAGGTGTAATAGTGACGTGCTGGTTCGATAAGAGTGACGTCAATCGCCCCGTCGCTGTCCTTTGCGATGTAGCGGGCGGCGGTTGCACCACCCGCGCCACCGCCGACAACCACGACGCGTGGACGGCCTTGTGCCAACACCATCGGTGCAGACAATGCCGTAACGGCAGCAGAAGTGGCTGCCATAAAATGTCTTCTGTTTAATGACATAAGTCATCCTCCCTGATTGGCGTCGGTTTATTCGACGTCCTTGAAATATGCAGCCAGCGCTGCGATCTCTTCATTTGATAAGCGACCTGCCATCATCTGCATGACCGGGTGCGTGCGTACGCCGTCCTTGTAGGCGTGCATGGCTGTCACGAAATCAGGTTCAGGCCATTGCGTAATCGCAGGTATACCATCGCCCGCACCGCTGGTTTGATGGCAGGACGTACATTCCCCCGACAGATATTCACCGTAGTCCGGGTCACCCACGATCGCGAGGATTTCGGGATCAACAGAGTGATCGACTGCCTGCGCCGTCGGGGCTGATTCTGGAATGTCTTGTGGATTGTCTGAAAAGACGCGCAAATATGCGATCAGATCTGCGCGGTCTTGAGGATCAGACATGCCACGAAAGCTCATCCGGGTCTGGCTGACCAGTGACCGCGGATTTTCGATAAACGCATCCAAGGTGTCGTAATTCCACGCGAGGCCACCATCCGCCGCACGGGTGAAGCCTTTCGAATAACGAAATCCTTCCGCTGCGCCAGCGTTGCGTTCGAAGATGTGGTTCAGTTGTGGACCAATGCGGTCCACGGCCCCTTCGCCGATCTGATGGCAGCCTGAACACTGGCCGTAAAGGGCTTCACCGCGGGTTGCGTCGCCATTGGTTTGGGCACCGCTCGATGTGGCGGCGACCAAACTAATTATTGTTGCAACCATTCGTTTCATTCAGCAGCAAAGCTCTGCAAATAGGCGGTCAGGGCGGCGATGTCTTCTTCATTGCGCACACCACGGAACGACATCTTGGTGCCAGGCATAGCCCCCTTCGGATCGGTCAAGAACGCAGCAAGCGCCTCTTTAGTCCAGACATCGCCTGCGGCCATCGCGTCAGCGAAAGTGGCAGAATAGCGGAACCCGTCGACGCTGCCGATGGTGCGCCCAAGGACATCGTTCAGATGTGGACCGCTGCGGTTTACAGCGCCTTCACCGACTTGGTGACACGCCTTGCATGCACGAAATGCGCCTTCGCCTGCGGCGACAAGTGCAGGATCGGGACCTGCGGCGGCAGCGTCTTCTACTGCAACTTCCTCGACTGCGGTTTCTTCAACAACCTCTTCGGCCACTTCTTCCACGACGGTTGTTTCAGCGGTTTCAGTTTCAGGCGTAACGTCCAAGACCATCGCGTTCATTGTGATCTCAACGCTGTCCTTACAGTTCTCCATGCAAACATCAGCAGATTGGAACAAAGGCATCTCGACCGTCAGGCGATCATCCATGTAAAAGTTGTCGACATTGGGCATTTGGACGTCGAGAAAGTTCTCATTGCTAAGCGTAAAATCATCCTCGACCAGATCGTTGACGTACAACAGGTATGCCGTGATTGCGTAGATTTCGTCAGGTTCAAGTGACTGCGCTTCACCAAATGGCATCGCCCGGTTCACATAATCGTAGACAGTCGAAAGATACGGCCAGTAGGACCCTATCGTCTTGACCGGATCATCGTCAGACAAGGTATTGAGCCCACCTGCAAGGACAGGCCAGCGACCAACCGCCTCACCAAAATCACCGTGGCATGCCGCACATTTTTCAACGAATACCTCTTCACCGGTCCAGACGTCACCGCTGCCAGCAGGCAGACCCAGCCCGTCTGGGCGCACATCGATATCCCAAGCCGCCACTTCTTCTTCCAAAGCGAGGCGACCCAATCCTAGACCCCCGGCCACGACAGTAGCACCCTCTTCGGTCGGGTCGGGTTCTACAGCGGCTGTTTCTTGTGCATTCGCAGGTTGGATCAAGGTCCCACGCATCGGCGCGGGCATGTCCGTGACAAACTGATCGGCAAGAAAGTATGCCAAAGTCAAAACAGATGCCGTACCGGCTCCGGCAGGAATGAAAAGCTTAAGAAATTTCAACATTTTCCGCCACACCTTGCTCGTTAACAGCCCATGTCTGGATGCTGTTGTTGTGATAGATTGAGTTTTCACCCCGGACCGCGCGCAGCGCGTCTTTGGTTGGCTGGACATAACCTGTGCTGTCATGTGCCCTGCTTTGCAGGAGCATTGGTTTTCCATCCCAATTGAAGTCATAGTAGAAGCGGTGCATCGACTTATCGAAACTTGGCCCGGACATCCTGGCCTGATGCCAGTTGATCCCACCATCAATGGTGACATCGACGCGCGGAATTGTTCCGCGGCCGGACCATGCCACACCTGTCAAGACCATCGGGCCTGGTCCATGTGTGATCGGCTTTTGCGGGCTTGGGCTGGTGATGACGGATTTAGCATCCATTTCCCAAGTGAAGCGACGGGCCTTGCCGTTCGCAAACAGGTCTGTGTACTTCGACGTTTCTTCGCGATGGTGCCAAGGTTGGTCGCCAATTTCGATCCGGCGCAACCATTTGACCCACATGTTGCCTTCCCAGCCAGGGACGACCAAGCGGACAGGATAACCCTGTTCAGGACGCAATGCCTCCCCGTTCATTTTGAACGCGACAAGGCAATCATCCATCGCCTTTTCCATCGGGATCGAGCGAGTCATGCCAGACGCATCCGCACCCTCTGGTAGCAGCCATTCTGCGGTAGTTTTCACACCGGCTTCTTCTAACAGCAAGCGCAGCGGAATGCCCGTATACATCACGTTATGGATCATTCCGTGGGTAAACTGGCAACCGTTCAGCTGCGACCCGGCCCACTCCATCCCCGAATTCGCGGCGCATTCAAGGAAGTAGACGTGGTTTTCGCGCGGGAAGCGCATCAGATCTTCCAACGTGAAGACCAGTTCACGGTCCACCAGTCCGTTGATCATCAGGCGGTAGTCTTGCGGTGCAATCTCTGCGACGCCTCCATGATGTCGCTCAAAGCAAAGCCCGTTCGGGGTAATAATTCCGTCCAACTCGTGAAGCGGTGTGAAGTTCACGGAACTGATAGGATCAGCTGTCAACCACGGGACATCCTGACGGCGCACATGGGCCTCGAACTTGGATGGCATCCCGTAAGGTGCCTCATCAACACCTGCGCCGAGAAATTGCGACCATGGTTGCTTCTCGACGATCAGCGGATCGGCTTGAGCCTTGGCGACCGTCGTGCCGCCCACCAACGCCGCTCCACTCGCCGCAGCGCCGCGCAGGAAGTTGCGGCGCGTTGGCTTCATGCCTTTGTAAATGTTGCTCATGCTATGTCCTCGATCTTATGCGCCAATAACCTGCACGGACGTGTTCGGCGCGACAGAAACAGTGCCTTGGCGGCGGATATGATTTTCAACGACGTCCCAAATGGGGGGACCTTCAGTGCCTTCGTTGACCGAAGCCCAACCCGCGACAGTGTATGTCTTGGCCGGATCAATCGCTTCGCCCGTTTTTAGCAAAGTCATCTCGGTGATCCGCTCACCAATTGGTTTGGTGACGTCGATCCGGTAGCCCATGCCGCCGACACGGACCATATCTCCGCCTTGCTGGTAGTAGGGATCAGGGTTGAACAGGTTGTCGGCCACGTCTTCCATGATCTCATGGATGAATTGACCTGTCATTTCAGTGCGGTATGCATTCGGATAGGTCATCGATGTGACATTCCAGATGTCTTCGCGCGTGATGTCCTGACCCGGCATGATTGACGGCCCCCAGCGGACCCCAGGGGACATGGCGATGTCTGCTTCGCGCTCTTCAATCAACGCATCACAGATCAGATCATCCCATGATCCGTTTAAGTTCCCGCGCCGGAAGAGGGTGGTATCGTCGGCCGTGCGCCCGATGACCTCTGACAATTCATTTGCGAACGGCGCGCGTTCCGCATCAATGGCCTCAGCAACCTCAGAATCGGGCGCGATGACGTCCGAAAAGATCGGGATCAGCTTGTGGCGGAATCCCATCATCCGCCCGTCACGCACATCCAGATCAACCCGGCTGATGAACTTACCGTTCGAGCCAGACGCAACAATGAGCGTTTCACCAACAAGATAAGGCTCGGGCAGGGCGTCGTGGGTATGACCTGCCAGGATCACATCAATGCCTGTGACCCGCTCTGCCATTTTCTTGTCGACGTCGAATCCATTATGAGACAGGCAGACGACCAATTCGGCACCTTGTCCGCGCACTTCATCCACCATCTTCTGCATGCGTTGGTCCCGAATTCCAAATGAATATTCGGGAAACATCCAGCCGGGATTGGCGATCGGCATGTAGGGGAAGGCCTGACCGACGACAGCAACTTTAACGCCGCCGCTTTCGTAAAACTTGTAAGGCGCGAAGTCTTCGGCGGGTTCATCCCATTCGCTGTCAAAAATGTTTTGACCAAGTGCGGCAAAGGGCAGGTCATCTACAATGTCACGGACCCTGTCCGAACCCAGCGTGAACTCCCAATGAAATGTCATTGCGTCAGGTTTGAGGAGGTTCATGACGTTCACGACGTCCTGACCTTCGGTTTTGTAGCACGTGTAAGAGCCGTGCCATGTGTCGCCGCCGTCCAGCAGCAAGGCATCAGGGCGTTCGGCCCGGATGTTGTTGATCACAGTGGCGCAGCGATCAAGGCCGCCCATCTTGCCATAGGCATGGCCGAGAGCGACAAAGTCATCATAGCTCAGTGCATAGTGAGAAGGAGAGCCATCTTCGATCCCGTAGGCCCGTCGGAAATCCGCGCCGGTTATGTGGGGCACTTGGCCTTTGTTGCCACCTACGCCAAGGTTGATTTCAGGTTCGCGGAACCAGATCGGTTTCAATTGCGCATGAATGTCGGTGATATGAATCAGGGATACGTTCCCAAAGGTATCAAACTGCAAAAGATCGTCTTGGCTAAGTGTTTGCTGGGCCGCCAAACGTCCCCAATTACCAAAGCCTGACGCTCCGTAGATCGCCGATACAGCCATTGACGCCTGAAGGAAGTCACGTCTGGATATCATAGTGGGTTCCCTCACTTTTCACATGCAGAAATATGAATGTTTCGACTTAAAGAAAACCCGCATCCGAATGCTCGGACGCGGGCCTCAGGAAGGATTAGTTTCGGACAGACGGTCCTTCGACCGAAAGACCATTGCCACGTGCAGCAAGATACAGTTCCAGCGCAACAAACTCGTCGGAACCGACGTCGTACGTCTCGGCCCGTGTATCACGAATGCAACCTTTGAAACGGGAATGTACGCCGTTCAACTTGGCATTCTTCAAACGATAGGTTGGAAAACCGTTGATCTGACCCTGGCTAAGATGATCTGCGCGAATGTAGTTGCCGTAGTTCTGCTCGTGGCAACTGGCGCATGAAAGATCGAGCTGGCCAGTACGGGTGTAATACAATTCTTCACCTAGCGCATAAGTAGCTTCGACAGGTCCGTCGATTGCAACATTGATGGGCAATCCTCGCGATACGGACGCCATCAGGGCCTCCATGTTCAACATGTCGGCTTTGTCGTAACCCCAAGGTTCGGCACCCATTTGTTCGGTCCGACATGCGTTGATCTGCATTGCCATCGTGCGAACCTCTTCGGCTTCGTCGTTCCACTTGGGGTGGGTCGCGCGTGCACCAGCAAGGCTTTCGGGGTTTTCGTGGCAGCTTGCGCAGGAATTGCTCTCAGTGCCCTCAACTGTGTTGAAGGCCTCGATTGCTTCATCAACAAAGATCATGCCGGGATTTTCAAAGTCGTCCATCTGAAGCGCTTGTGTTTCGGAAGAGCGGAACAACCACCCTGATAGAACTTCGCTCAGCCCATCAATGTGTGCAGGTGCTTCTGCGCGGGTAGTGATTTCAATCTCACCATTGACGACGAGATTGGCATTCTCATCTGCCTGCACAGCTGATGCAGCTATGACTGCCAATGCTGAAGTTTTCAGAAACCATTTCATACGCTTGGCCCTCCCTGACCGTGTCCGCCTTACTTAGCTGACCGTAATTTCTTTCGTTTCGGTGTAGACGTCACCGTCGTCATCGTACCAAGTAAATGTGAAGGTCCCGGACTCGGGCACAGTGGCTTGGAATTCGAAGAACGGGTTGGTTGAAATTGCCGGTTCCATCGCAACTTCTAAAACGTTCACACCGTTGAAATCGCAGGTGAAGCGGTTGATGATCGACCGGGGAATGATGTTGCCATCATCGTCGCGGCGTTGTCCGGACTCCATGTTGTGGCTGATGAGGGTTTTGATCGTGATCACCTCACCGGCTGTAGCATCACGGGGGACGCGGACGCGGGGTTTTACATTGTCTGCCATGTCTGAATTCCTTGCCTTAGCCGCCGCAGCCGCCGATTGTGACTTTCACTTCCTGGCTCGCCTTCACAAACGACCCGTCGGGCATGCGCGCGATCGCAATGACATCTTGGGTGCCAGCAAGGCGAATTCGGGTAGATCCGGACTGCGCAGCAGCCAAGGGACCAAAGTTGAAGGTGGCAACGCCAGGTGTCGGATTTCCCGCTGCGACAATGAAAATTGCCTCGGCACCTGGTGCGTTCACTTCAATTGGAACCGTGTTTCCGTTTTCTGCAATTTCAGGCGCGATCAGGGTGATACCCTCGCTGCCCATCTCGGCACCACCGGTAAAGGCGGCAATCGCCTCATCAACGGCAGCAGTCGCCTGAACCGGCAGAACCGCAACGACGGTGGCACCCAGTCCAAGAAAAAGCGTTTCTCTGCGCGTAAGTTTCATCGTTTTTCCTCTACAAATTGGGACCAGATCACTCAGTCAGTGTCTGGAGATAGGCCACAACATCTTCGACTTCTTGTGCTGTCAGCAGGGGGGACAACGGTCCAGTTGCGGCCTTGCCGGTGAATGCATCACCCGGACGCGTAAACCCGCTTGTGCGGTAGAAGGCCGGCATCACCGTTCCTTCAAAAGTGTTTTTTGGATTTGCGACAAGTCCGCGAAGCTCTGCTGCCGTCCACCGATCACCGGCACCATCAAGAATTGGGCCAACTTCGCCATGGAAGGGCTCGTCTTTGAGTGCGGTGACTTCATGACAGGCGATACAGTTGCCTTTGCCACGTGCGACCATTATTTCGCGGCCTGCGTCCGGATCTCCAGCGACGCCAGACAGAGATGCTTCAACTTCACCGTACTCACTATAGACGACGTCGTCAGGTGCGACGTCTTCCGCAAACGTTGGGGTTGCAAAGGCAAGGCAACAGAAGATCAAGATTTTACGTTTCATGGTCCCTCCCTGGATCACAAAATCTTGTTGTATACCGTAGACCACCGAACGAGATTCTCGCAACAACAAAATCAGTTATTTGAATGTTTCGTGCCTAAGCCCTTATTTTATTCGGTAATTCCCTTCTCTTGAAGGATGCGCGCGTGGTATCTTTGAAAGGTTTCGTCACCCAGATAGCCTTCTTCCTGCACCCAATTCAGAAGGTTCTGAGTCGTCCAACGCCCAAATGCTCCGGGAACAACCGCCACGGCAGCCTGCTGCGCGGTCTGGTCCGCGTCGACTTCCTGCGGCAAGAACATCATCGTTGGCGTGAACAGGACGTTCCAACGCTGGGCCATATCTTTTTCGGACAGAACACTGCCATCAAAATCGGTGACTTCCAGGTCGCCGAAAAGGTTCAGTTGCACCACGAAATAGCTGTCGTGCAACGTCGCGTCGATCTCTGGAATTGGAAACACTTCTTCATGCATTTTTGTGCAATAGATGCAGCCGCGTTGTTCGATGATCACCATCAGGCGTTTGCCCTCAGCATTCGCTTCTTCCAGATCCTCGCGTAAATCGAGGAACGTCTCGCGCATCCAGTCAGCTTTGTGCAGACCGTCGTCGCCAAGCTCGGCCGCGCTCAACGGGACTGCAGTTGTTAGGGCAAGAAATGCTACGATAAGACGTGAAAACATAAGATTATCTCCTTATCCTAATGTGCCAAAAGCCGGCACATACTCGATCATCAATTGTGCGATGTAGTTCACTGAGTTCGTCGCGATCAGGACGGCAAAAATGATCAGCATGACCCCCATGACCTTTTCGACGTAACCCATGTAGCGGCGATTGCGTTGCACCCACCCCAAGAATGGTCGTGCGAACAGGGCCGCGATGATGAACGGCGCAGTCATCGACAGACCGTAAACAAGCAAAAGTAGACCGCCGCGCCAGATATCGCCCATGCCGCTGGCCACCATCAGAATCGCAGCAAGGGCAGGGCCGACGCAGGGCGTCCATCCAAATCCAAATGCAAGTCCCATGAGGTAGGCACCAATGGCTGTTGTCGGTTTTGCGGTACTTTCAACCTTCGCTTCGCGGTACAGCAGGGGAACTTTCACGACCCCCAGAAAGTGCAAACCGAAAACAAGCAGCAAGGCAGCGGCGACATAGGACAGCGTGTCCCGCCATGCGCCAAAGGTCTGGCCGATTGCCGTTGCGCCCAACCCCAGCAAAACGAAAATTGTCGTCACGCCAAGCGCAAAAAAGACAGACGAAACGATCAATCGCTTTTGGGCCCCTGCAGGGATTGCGTCTCCGTCACGCAACTCGTTCATCGACAGGCCCGCCATGTAGCACAGATAGAACGGCACCATCGGTAGGACGCAGGGCGTGAAGAAGGACAAAAGCCCCGCAAATGCTGCCCCAAGGTATGTCACGTCAAGCATCAGCGCTCCCTTGTACCAATCCTATTTTCATATTAAGATTATTGAATGTATAAGCGTTTGACCATCCTTTATCGTGCAATCGTCGTATTGATGGTGTTCAGTATGTCCGCGGCAGTTGACGCGCAGACGGAACTGATGATGGCTGAAGAGCCGGGCTGTATCTGGTGCGCGCGTTGGAACGCAGAGATCGCGACAGCCTATCCCAAAACGCCCGAAGGCATTGCTGCGCCTTTGCGGCGTGTCGATATTTCGGACACTTTGCCGGAAGACATAACACTCGCGCGGCGGATCAATTTCACGCCAACGTTTATTCTGCTTGTCGATGGTGCAGAAGTTGCCCGCCTTGAAGGTTATGCAGGCGAAGACTTTTTCTGGGGCCTTTTGGGCAAGATGCTGGATGACCATGGAGTGGCGTTTACTGATGACACATCCGGATAGACATGCTGATCATGACCGCAGATGGCTTGATCCATTGGGTAAACCGTATACAGAGTGCGCACCCTTTGAGACACAACAGGCTAATCCGAGAATGACACTTCCCGTGTTCCATCCAGATATGGACCCCGATGAGCTTGATCGCATGATGGACAATGCGACCATCGCGACGAACTACCTCAAGGCGATCAGCCATGAGGGACGACTGATGATCTTGTGCCATCTGGCCACTGGCGAAAAGTCGGTGACAGAGTTGGAGGAATTGTTGTCGGCCCGTCAGGCTGCAGTATCCCAACAGCTGGGCAGGTTGCGCCTTGAAGGTTTGGTGCAGCCGCGCCGCGAAGGAAAGACGATCTATTACAGTTTGACCGATGAGCGGTCTCGCCGCATTCTTGGCTTGGTCTATGAACTGTTTTGTAAGCCAGACTGAACGGTTTCGCGCTCGGAGGAGGGGCCGCAACCGCTGAAGAGCAATGGGAGGGCTCTGATGTTGGACGTATGGGGGGAAGCCAATGTGGCGGCTGCGATCGGTTTGGTCGGGGGCATATTGCTAGGCTTGGCCGCGCGCTTGGGCCGGTTCTGTACCCTGGGCGCCATCGAAGACGTTCTATATGGCGGGAGTGATCAGCGCATCCGGCTTTGGATTGCAGCGATCGGATTTGCGATCATCGGCAGCTTTGGTTTGATGGCGTTTGGGCTATTTGACCCCGCCCAGTCATTCTATTTGGCCCGTACTTGGGTTCCGATTGCAAGCATCGCAGGCGGTCTTCTCTTCGGGTATGGTATGGCGCTCGCTGGGAACTGCGGATTTACGGCGTTGGCACGTCTCGGCGGTGGTGATTTACGTTCATTCGTCATTGTCGTCGTCATTGGTATGTCGGCCTATGCGACGCTATCGGGGCCGCTGGCTTGGGTGCGGGTCAACATACTGCCTGAATCAACGCTCGCAGCAGAGCCAAATGGCATTGCGCATATGTTGGGTAACCTTACCGGGATTTCGACTCCGTTCATTGGTATTGGCATCGGCCTGTCGGCCGTTGTTTATGCAATGTCTAACAGAACTTTTCGCAAAGACAAAAGTAATGCTTTTTGGTCTTTCATCATCGCATCTTCTGTCATCATTGCATGGGCAGGCATGAGCTATATCAGTCGCACTGGATACGAAGACTTGGCCGTCGTGTCCCATACGTTTTCTGCGCCTATCGGAGAGAGCATCCTTTATGGAATGACATCGTCAGGCCGCAGCCTGTCTTTCGGTATCGGTTCAGTCGCGGGCGTATGGATTGGAGCCTTCGCAGGAAGTTTGATCAAAGGACATTTCCGCTGGGAGGCCTGCGAAGACCCGCGCGAACTACGCCGTCAGATTTTTGGTGCGGCGATGATGGGCGTGGGTGCGGTTGTGGCACTTGGCTGCAGCATCGGGCAGGGCCTTTCAGCTTTCTCAATTCTGTCATTCAGCGCACCGGTGACCTTCGCCGCGATCTTTGCGGGCGCGGCATTCGGCTTGCGTCAATTGATCGTTGGTTTCGGGCGGGCACATACCTAGCGAAGTCAGTCGCCCAAGCCGCAAGTCCTGGCTGCCGTGTTTTAATGGAACCCTGTGGTTCTTTTTCAATTGCGGTTGACGGCCCACCTTCATCTGGAACAAGTCTCACCCTTCAAGGGTTATCTTGCCATCGGCCCGCGTCAGCGGACATCCTGCAGTGGGTCAGGCAAAAGCGTGTAACAATTGAATATGAGCGATAATCCCGAGCTAATCTACGTATCCGATAGCGATCCCGGCATTTCCCGCCGCCGCTGTGGCCGTGGATTCTCCTACATAGCTCCAGACGGCACGACGATTTCACGGGGTGCTGAGCGGAAGCGGATCGAGGCATTGGCCGTTCCGCCAGCATACGACGATGTGTGGATCTGTGCTAAACCGAATGGTCATTTGCAGGCGACAGGTCGTGATGTTCGCGAGAGAAAGCAATATCGCTACCATCCCGCATGGGCGGCGGCGCGGGCCGAAACCAAATTCAGCCAGCTTGCAGAATTCGGAGCAGTGCTGCCACGTATCCGTCGCCGAGTGCGGCGCGATCTCGAAGCAGCACCGGGCGATCTCGACTTTGCCTTAGCAGCGGCCGTCAAGCTGATCGATCATGCCTCTTTGCGGGTCGGCAGCGAGGACTACACACGAGAAAACGGCACATTCGGCGCGCTGACATTGCGCAGTCGCCATCTGAAGGCGAAGAAGGATGGCATGGAGTTGCGATATACTGGGAAGGGTGGTGCAAAGATCTGCAAAGCCGTGACCGATACGAGACTGCAGCGAATGCTTCAAAAGGTGAACGATGTCCCCGGTGCGACGTTGCTAACTTGGATTGACGATGACTCCCAGACCCGAACGTTGTCATCGCAACAATTGAATGCCTACCTTTCTGATGCCGCAGGCAACGACACGGTGACCGCAAAAACGTTCCGCACATGGGCTGGCACTGTTGCGGCTTTTGCACGGGCCGAAGAAGGCGGAAGCACAATCAAGGATCTGGCGAAAGCTGCATCCGAAAGGCTGCACAATACGCCAACTGTTGCACGCAATAGTTATATTCATCCAGCAGTGATTGACCTCGCGGGTGTAGAAAAGATCGATGCGCAGGCAGTTGAAAAAGCGGGACTTTTCGCGATCGAACAACGGCTGCTTGGCTTTCTGACAAATGCGTAGTCTTTTGACCATTGACTGTGCGCAGGCGACTGCGCGCAATTTCAGTGCTTCTTAATGGGCGCAAGATTGAAAGACTGATAGATGAGTAAACGCGCGATTGTCGCCAACCTGATTACAAAGACACGCTCCAGTTATTGGTTCCTGCCAACTGTTTTGGCGCTGACGGCCTGTCTGGCGTCGCAGCTTTCGCTCTACTTGGACCGCAACCACAGTTCAGTCCTCTATTTGTGGCCCGCCAGTTGGGAGACGACCCAGGTTGAAGGGGCTCGCTCGACCTTGTCGGTTATTGCGCAGTCTATACTTGGTGTCGCGGGCGTCATGTTTTCGGTCACGATTGTTGCCGTGTCCTTTGCCTCTGGCAACTTCGGGCCGCGCCTGATCGGCAATTTCATGCGGGACAGGGGCACGCAGTGGAGCCTTGGAATTTTGATCAGCACGTTCGTTTTCGCCTTGCTGGTGCTGCGGGCCGTCCAAGGAGTGCCGAATGAATCGGACGGCAGCACCGAAGCTTTTGTCCCGCACATGTCCTTATCTATCGCTATCGGCCTGGCAGCCGTGTCGATCATGACGGTGATCTTCTACGTGCATCACATCCCCGAGACGATCAACGTTTCCAATATTTCAGCTGGACTTGGCAAACGTTTGCGTGGCGCTGTCGAGGACGCAATCGATAAAGAAATTGAAGATGAGGCCGATGAGCGGCCGAAACGGGATCCGGACCGGACCGTCAACCTTGACGGGAACGGATATATCCAGACGTTCGACGTCTCGCGCCTTGTCGAACTCGCAAAGAAACATGATTGCCATATGCGCATCGTTCAAGGCGGCGGTGAATTCGTGAATCCGTACACGCCGGTTCTGGACATCTGGTCTAACGAAGAGCTGTCCGACGAAGTATTGGATGAATTGCGTGGTTGTTTCGTGATCGGCCAGATGCCGACAGAAAGACAGAATACGTTATTCATTGTCCAGCAGCTCGTCGAGATGATCGCCCGCGCACTTTCTCCCGGCGTGAACGATCCTTACACCGCGATCAACTGCC
The DNA here is from genome assembly GCF_900109295.1 of Cognatiyoonia koreensis. Lineage (NCBI taxonomy): Bacteria > Pseudomonadati > Pseudomonadota > Alphaproteobacteria > Rhodobacterales > Paracoccaceae > Cognatiyoonia > Cognatiyoonia koreensis. The sequence goes on along the minus strand of NZ_FOIZ01000001.1, from coordinate 1,519,372 downwards.
TCAACTGGCTTTATAGCGGTCTGGCGACGGCGGCGAACTATAAGGGAGGACTGCCTGAACCAACGTACAAGCGGGTCGAATTCCAGCCTCTGACGTTCGAGCGGCTGTTCAATCATGGGATCGCAAACAGTCTTCCTTACTGCGAAACCGACGTTCTGACGCTGCAGCATCTGAAAATCATGCTCAAGCGTTTGGAAGACGAGATTACGGAGCGAAAGCACAAGAAAATCGTCTCTGACTTTCTAAAATCCCTGAAGAAAGAATAATTTCGGGGCAACGCTGCAATTACTGGAACATTTTCGCGTCTCGTTTGTCTCTCCTCTTAAGAAGAGAAGGAGACAGATATGTCTGCACCAGACACAAACGTGAACAAACAGACCCGCCGCCATCGCGGGCCAATCATCGGAATAGCTTTGGTTTTGGCCTTTGCCGCCGTCCTTTTCCTCGGTCTGCTGGGCTACGTGTGGGAACCTGCCGAAACGGCAGGCGAAGTTCCTGCGGCCGCTGCGACCGTATCCGAATAACCTGATAAGGAGTGCGTAACATGTCAGATATGAAATCAGTTCGTGAGACAGGCAAGGAAACGCTGAAGAAAGCGAAATCCACTGCTAAAACCGGCGCGAAAGCGCTTCGTGACACGGCAACGTCGACTGTTCAGGAGCAGGCAGAAAGCGCGAAAGATGCACTGGCAAACGGTGCGGCATCAAAGGCAGAGCAGCTACACGCTGTTGCCGATCAAATGACCGAAGGCGCACCGCATACAGAAGCTGTCGAGGCTGCTGCTGCTCGTGTTCAGGCTTTTGCAGACAAGGTGCGTACAACTGATCCAGCGAACCTCGCTGCGGACACGGCCGAACTTGCGCGTCGTCACCCGATTGCAGCCTTGTCTGTCGCTGCTCTTGCCGGTTTCGCCGTCGGGCGTTTCGTGCGCTCTAGCGGGCGGACGCTGGATCAACAGGCTACGGACACTGCTGTGGATCACGGCCTAACACCGGATCAGCGGATCCCGTCATGAAGACACCAGGATCGCATCCTGATACGACGACAGCCGTTTCATCAATTCTTGCGCACCTGCATCGTCTCTTGCGCAAGGAGCTGGCGCTTCTGAAATCAGAAATGTCTGCGCGGTTGAACCGGGTCTTTGTCGCTTGTGCGCTACTCGCAGCCGCGATGGTTATCGCCGTCGCAGGGTTTCACGTTCTGACAGCCGCGGCTGTCGCAGCATTGATCGCTTCCGGTTTTTCGCCCACTGCAGCAGCCTGCATTATAGCAGCACTTTGCTTGCTGATTGCGGGCGGTCTGGTCTGGAAAGGCACGACAATGCTGAAATCTGCATCTTTGGTGCCGCACGACACCATCAGCACGATCCGAAAAGATGCTCGGGCTTTGAAGGAGACATACAATGGTTGACCACATCAATAACGAAATGCTTCAAGCGGAAATTGAAGAAGAAAGAAACGCTTTGGCAACTTCCCTGTCCGCACTCGCTGAAAGCTTCAAGCCGAAGGCGCTGATGGATAACTGGGACAAATCCGCTCCTGAGTTTATCCAGAAAGCTTTGCAATCCGCGAAAGACAATCCGGTTGCTGTCGCCGTGATCGGTGCAGGAATTGCCATGTTGACGCTCGGCACGTCAAAACAGGACGATGAGAAGGGTACCGCGTGGCGAATTAACGGTGAGGCAGATCCTGTCCGCACAAAGATCGCACAAGCAAAGCATCAAGTAACACAGACCGCAGCGCAAATGCGCGATGCGTTGTATGATGGAACGGCCAATCTTGGTGATGCCGCACGTGCCCGTGTCATAGAAGCGCGAAAGAAGGCGCTTGATGCCCAAGTGAAGATCGAACAGGCAGGAAATGCCGTCAAGACACGGTCAAGCAATGCGTTCGATGCCAATCCACTAGCCATCTGTGCAGGTGTCGCAGCGGCTGGTGCTTTGATTGCAATTACGCTGCCGCGCACAAAGATCGAAGACGATACATTTGGCGACTACCGTGACGCTTTGGTTGACCAGGCCGAGGCAGTTTTCCGGCAGGAAGTCGATCGCGTCGCAGCCCAAGGTCGCGAAGCGATGGACGCTGCACAGGATGCAATGCGTCAGCAAAGCGATACGGCGTCTACACAGACGACAATGCCGTCAGATGTAAAGCCGCACTAGGACTTCACCTTGGAGCCGATCAATATCCTTCTAAAGCAGCTGAACGAAATCGGCCGCGCAGCGATCGAGATGCTTCCGCAGTTTGCGGTGGCACTCGTCGTTTTGATTGCAACCTGGGCGGTGAAGCGGGCTTTGCAATCGCTCGTCGAAAGGGCGCTGGCGCGGACTAACCTGCGCCAAAGTCTGCAAGACCTGTTTTCGCTTCTGGTGTCTATCGCGATCTGGGTTCTTGGCGTCATGATCGCGGCGATCATTGTATTTCCGGGACTAACGCCGGCCAGCATTCTTGCGGGCCTCGGCATTGGATCGGTCGCTATCGGTTTTGCATTCAAAGACGTTTTCGAAAACTTTCTTGCAGGCATCATTATTCTTTTCCGCAAAGAAATGCGGATCGGCGATCACATCGCCTGCAACGACATCGAAGGCCGCGTGGATCATATAGCCATTCGTGAAAGCCATATCATGCGGACCGATGGCCAACTTGTCATCGTCCCGAATGCAATCCTTTTCAAAAATCCCGTCATCGTACGCACACAACAAGAGCTGCGGCGCGTTACTGTGATCTGCGGCGTTGCCTATGATGTCGATCTTGATGAAGCGCGAAGCACAATCAAGGACGCCGTCAGTGGGTGTGAGACCGTTGCGAACGTCGACAAACCAATTCAGATATTCGCACAGGAATTTGGCAGTTCTTCCGTCAATTTCGAAGTAACGTGGTGGACTGGATCAGAACCGGTCAAGGTGCGTCAGTCGCGCGACGAAGTGATCGGTGCGGTCAAAAAGGCGCTCGATACAGCCGGGATCGAGATACCGTTCCCTTATCGGACTCTCACTTTCAAAGAGCCTCTTCCGATTGCAGGCCAATCAGGGACAGACTAGACATGCGTCATGCCTGAAGCCGATCTTCCAGATGAACCAACCTCAGACGATCTTGCGGACACGCGCACGGCTTGGGCTGAAGATCGGACGGTCTTGGCAAATGAACGCACGTTCGCCGGCTGGATGCGGACAGGCATGGCATGCATCGCGCTAGCTTTAGGTTTGCGCGCCTTGTTTGGTGATACGAGCTACCCGCTGATCGCGAAGGGCGTATCCCTCGTCTTCGTTCTGGCTGCGATCATGATCTTCTGGGCTGCTGCGACAAAAGCACGCCGAACACAGCAACGAATGGATAGCCACGACGTGGCGGAACAGTCTGATAAACAGATGTATATTCTGGCGAGCATCCTAACAGTCGGTGCACTCGCGGTTGGCGTGCTTCTCGTGATGCTGTGATGGTTACGAAAAGCACTTCCTTGTCAGTATCCTGTAAAACGAATTAGGCCTTCGAAACCTCGCTGTCGGATTTCAGAACTTCATCACCGTCGTCCTGTTCGATCAGATAGGCAGGCTTGTCTTCGCTGGCGTTGCGAGTGACTTCATTGCCCTTGATCGTGCGCGTCACGTCGCTGGTGAAAACTTCTTTGACCTCACCTTTCGCGGTGCCATCACCCCAGTCCCACTTGACCTGATCGCCTTTTGAATAGTTTGACATTGCAGCTGCTCCTATTGATTACGCAGGGCGTCGATAAGTTCATCCTTGGTCATGTCCGACCGACCTTCGACGTCCAACTCTTGCGCGCGCGACATCAGTTCGTCCTTCGTCCATTCCTCGTAAGGCGGCGCTTTTCCGCCTTTCTTTGATGGTGATTGATCGTCGTTGGCTTGCGCATTCGCAATTGCCGCCGCTTTCGACTTGGAGGCACCATCTTCGCGAAGAGCCTCGTAAGTGTCGTCATTCTTGATGGAATTTCCGTGGTCTGCCATTGGGCACCCCCTTTCGCTGCATCAACTGTCAAAATGCGCTATTGTTCCAAAGCGTTTGGGAACAATCCTGCTAATTGATTGTTCTTTCAGAGAAACTGACGTCATGGGGAGAGTGCGATGCCGACAGGTGATCAAACCCGCGAACAAGAGCAAACCGTCACCCTGCGCACGTTGCGTGAAACGCGGCTCCTCTTTCGGGAAGCAACGAAAGACGAAGGCGAAATCCTGGATTTTATCGTCGACATAGTGACAAGCCGTATCAGTATGATTTTCGCCAGTGTTTCGACCGATCGTGGCAAGATCCCGATGTTGATTGACACCCGCTGCGCCAAGCTGGAGGGGGCGCAGGTGCTTGTCGATCGTTCAAAGGATGGTGCGATCCGGGAAATCGAAAAATCGGATCAGGCTGTCGATGTGTCGGCGCTGCCACCGCTGATTACAGGCCCATTCGGAAATACCGTTTCGCTTGCGCTGATGGGGGCGCTTTTGAATGAAAGCCTTTTTGACAGCGACGCAGTGGAAAGACCGGATGGTGCAGTAGATAGTAAAGGCCGTTTTTGGGCGTCACAGCTTCAAGACGTGCCGGTCTTCAATTCCATCAAAGAACTTGGCCGTTGGCATGATATAGTGGTGAAATGCTCTGACATGGCATGTCAGAACATCATCTTACGGACAGACGAAGATGAACAGGTCATACCTTTCGATATCCGCAATATTCCGAAAAAAGCGGACAACATCATAGTCAGCGACAGCGTGCCAGCGCCATGGAGCGTCGAGGCGATCATCAACTCTGCTGGTTGAGAAACCACGCAACATTGGAACAGATCAGGTGCTTGGTGGTTCCTTACTAAAGGCAACCAAACTGAGGAAATCACCATGTCTATGGAACTTTTACTTGGCGGACTATCAATCTTTACGCTTTTGACCGTCGCCGCACTGGCGCTTTACAGCAAAAAGCGGACCGAAACGCGCTTGGAGCGTGACACGAAGAAGTCGACGTTGGCCAAAGACGGCCCAGACCACTAAGGTCAATCAAACGGGGGTGGGATCTGATCCTGACGCTCGTTCATTTTCGAAGTTTTGTGCCACAGTGCCAATTCTGGCGAAAGGCACCTGTGGGGCAATACCTATGAATGCCAGCGACCTGATGGTTAAATGCCTCGCGGCGGCGGGTGTACAGCGGATTTTCGGTGTCCCGGGCGAGGAAAACGCAGATTTCATGATCGCACTGGAGAAGTCGGAAATCGACTTCGTTCTAACCCGACACGAACAGGGCGCTGCCTTTATGGCAGCAGTGCATGGTCGGCTGACCGGCGAAGTTGGCGTCTGCCTTGGTACTTTGGGACCAGGTGCAACCAATTTGATGACCGGAGTCGCGCAGGCGAATATGGACAATACGCCATTGATTGTCATCACAGGTCAGGCCGGGCTGGAACGACAGCACAAGGAAAGCCATCAGATGATGGACGTCATGCGCATGATGGCACCAATAACGAAATGGCAGGCCAGCGTTAAGACTCCTGAAACAATACCGGAAATCGTCTCACAGGCCGTGCGCACCGCCACGGCGGAACGGCCTGGCGCTGTTCACATCGAATTGCCGGAAGACATTGCAGGACAGGATAGTGATGGAGCACCTCTACACTTTACCACACCGCCGCCAGCAGTTCCAAATTTGGATCAAACGGCACGGGTCTGGAGCCGCATCGCAGAAGCAAGCAGCCCGATTGTCATTGCAGGTCACGGCGTTATCAGGTCAGGGGCGAGCGAAGAGCTTCGCACCTTTGCAAAGTCATCTGGCATCGGCGTCTTGACGACAATGATGGGTAAGGGGGCTGTCGCTGCCGATGACCCGTCCTGCCTGCACACCATCGGGCTTGGGCAATTCGACATCCCCGATCTGATCGCGACCGAAGCAGACCTTGTCGTGGCAGTTGGCTATGATCTTGTCGAATATCCACCATCAAACCTCAATGCGACCTGCGAGCTTATTCATGTTGGGGCTTCGCCTGCAGTCGTCGATGCGGCGTATCAGCCGGTGCTTGAACTGGTTGGTGAAGTTGGTGTTTCCCTCGCAGAGCTTGCAGAATGCGCGATGAATAGACCCGCAACGTTCGATCTTGCGCGCCAGCACAATCTGCGCGACGCGATGCGCGAGGAACTTCAGCGCAGGCCCGAACCCAACAACAAGGCAATTGCGCCCCAGACAGCTTTGGCTGCGATGCGCGACGTCATGGGCGCGTCTGATATTCTCATCTCAGGCGTGGGCGCGCACAAGATGTGGATTGCGCGCCATTTTGGATCAAGTCTGCCGAACACATGTCTGATCTCAAACGGCTTTTGCTCAATGGGGATGCCGCTGCCGGGCGTCATCGCAGCTGCACTTGCCTGTCCGGATCGCAAGGCCGTCGGTCTCGCCGGTGACGGCGATATCATGATGAACATACAGGAAATGGAAACTGCTGCGCGACTTGGCGTTGATGTCACAGTGGTCGTCTGGGAAAACGAAAGCTACGGATTGATCGCGTGGAAACAAGACGAACAATTCGGCCATCACACGCCCTTGTCATTCACAAATCCGGATTGGGCCGGGCTGTGCAAGGCGTTCGGCTGGAAGCCGGAAATCTGCAAAGCACCTGAAGACTTCAAAGAACGTTTTAAAGCTGCACTCGCGTTTGAAGGCCCCGCGCTCGTGGTGGTGTCGGTAGACGACGAAGAGAACACGAAACTTACGAAGCGGCTGCAAGATCTGATGCAAACGCTTTGACAAAACCAAAGGCTAGCGATGACCTCCAAGATTGATGCCCACCAATTCCTGTCGGATCTGCGGATCAGAACACCGCACGAGGAAGAGTTTCACCAAGCGACCGGAGAAGTTATTCCTGATCTAGTTCCAGTCGTGAATGAGAATAAGGAATACCTGGACGCGGGCATTCTTCCGCGGCTCGTCGAGCCCGACAGGATCATCACGTTTCGCGTATCGTGGGTCGACGATTCAGGCGCAGTACAGGTGAACCGCGGTTACCGGGTGCAATTTAATGGTGCAATTGGCCCCTACAAAGGCGGGCTGCGATTTCATCCCACGGTCAATACGTCAGTTCTGAAATTTCTTGGATTTGAACAGACCTTCAAGAACGGGCTTACCGGGCTCCCTATGGGCGGCGGCAAAGGTGGATCAGATTTTGATCCATCAGGCCGGTCAGACGCAGAGATTATGCGCTTCTGTCAGGCGTTCATGGGCGAACTCTACCGTCATATTGGTGCGGACACGGACGTTCCAGCAGGTGATATCAACGTGGGCGCACGCGAGATCGGCTATCTGTTCGGTGCTTATCGGCGCATCACAAACCGGTTCGAGGGCGTCCTGACCGGAAAAGGCCTTTCCTTTGGCGGCAGCGATATGCGGACAGAGGCAACAGGCTATGGGGTTATCCAGTTTCTGTCGTGCATGCTCGCGGCCCATAACGAAGATCTTGATGGTAAGTCCGTCGTCATTAGCGGTGCCGGAAACGTTGCAACCCACGCCGCAGAGCTCGCGCTGGATCGTGGTGCAAAGGTCATCACGCTATCTGACAGCAATGGGTTCATCCACGACAAGGATGGTTTGACGCAGGACAAGATTGATTGGGTGCGCACGCATAAATCACAACCGGGTGCCAGCCTTGAAAAATACGCATCCGAATTTGATGCCGACTGGCACGCTGACAAGGCTCCGTGGTATGTCGTATGCGATATCGCAATTCCTTCTGCGACGCAGAACGAATTGGACGCTGAAGGCATCAAAGCACTGATCGATAACGGCTGCATGGCCTTGGTCGAAGGGGCAAATATGCCGACGACTGCACAAGCCAAGGAACTGGTGAAGCAAAGCGATTTGTTGTTTGCACCCGGCAAGGCCGCCAACGCTGGCGGCGTTGCCGTTTCCGGGCTGGAAATCAGTCAGAACAAGATGCGCAAAAGCATGTCGAAAAAAGCGCTGTGCGAAGAGCTAATGCAAATCATGACCAACATTCATGACACGTGTGCCGATGAGGGGCAGGGCGGCAAGCGTATAGATTACGCAAAAGGCGCGAACATTGCCGGGTTCCGCAAGGTTGCGGATGCGATGCTTGCGCAGGGCGTGGGCTAAACAGACAGCGAACTGCGAAAGACAAGACGGCCGCCGGACATCACCGGCAGCCTTTCATTATTCTGCAGCGACCTGGTCTTGTTCATCGGGTCGAATAAAGGGGATCGGATCGTTGTAGACCATCGTGCGGGTAGGAAACGGGATATCGATTTCGTTTTCGTCCAACGCCTCTTTCACCTTTCGCTTCATGTCGGCCTGATACTGGAAGTAAACATCAGCATTACACCAGAAACGTACCAGAAAATCGACGCTGCTGCTGTTGAGATTATTGACCTGAATGAACGGCTCTGGATCCGTAAGCGAACGTTCGTCAGCCGAAATGGTGTCGCGGATCACTCGCTCTGCTTTCGCAAGGTTGGCACCGTATCCGACACCAAATGTCCACTCTGCGCGACGCGTATCATAGCCCGAAAAGTTCTTGATCGTATTGCCCCAGACTTCGGAATTGGGAACGACGACCATCACGTTGCCGACGTCCGCAATCTCCGTATAGTTCAGCGTGATTTCTTTAACAGTTCCCATCACGCCATTTACTTCAACGAAGTCGCCAATCTTAAGCGGGCGGAACAGGATGATCATGACGCCTGCCGCGACATTTGAAAGTGTGCCCTGCAGCGCGAGTCCGATCGCAAGGCCGGCGGCACCGATCACCGCAATGATCGAAGTGGTTTGCACGCCGAATGTGTTCAGAACGAACAGCGTCGTGAAGGCGAGAATTGTGTAGCGGGCAATATTGCCGAGAAAGTTAAAGAGGGTATTGTCAAGATTGGCGTGGTTCTCACCAATTCTGCGAACGCGTCGGTTCATGATGCCAGCAATGATGAAACCAATGATCAGAATGAAAATGGCACCGATCAGGTTACCTGCAAAACCAATCAGGAAATCGAACGTCAAGTAATCAGAGAACGATTTGCCATCGTAGATTTCCATCGTGAACAAACTGCTCAGCGTGTCTAAAATTGCGTCCATTTGGCGGCCCTCTCGGTCTTGGTATGGTCAGAAAAAAGGGCCCGGCAAAAATGCCAGGCCCTTGGGGATCGGTTTACTCACACTCTTCAAGGGGACAGGTACAGAAGAGTTCGGGATAGAGCAAACCGCATCGCGAAATTAACGACGGGAGAAAAGTTCGGGGGGACTGTCCGACATCCGCGCCGCACTGCGCTGCATGGACTTTCGCACATCCGTCATGGGCATGTTCAGTGGCCCAGGTACGCTGCAGGGATAGCGAAACGTCTGACCCCCACGAATGACGTCAACACGTCCTTCATAGGCTGCGGTGCTTGGGTTATATCGGATGCTTCTGATGCTCATAGTCATAGGAACGCCTCAACTTCATGGTTAACTCGGTTCAATCGGGCGGGGCTAACCCCGCCCAGACTGATATTACTTCGCGTTTGCCATCCACTGATCGACTTCTTCACGCGCGGCTTCTTTTGATTTGCCGTACTTCTCCTGAAGAAGTCCCTCGAGCTGCTCGCGGTTACCTTCTACCTTGTCGAGGTCATCATCTGTCAGGTCGCCCCACTTCTCTTGGGCCTGACCCTTTAGTTGTTTCCATTGACCTTTGATTTGATCCCAGTTCATTGGCTTTTCCTTTCGGTGACGTTTCGATCAAAAAACCATCTTGCTGATTGATTGTTCCATCGTCTCGGAACATTTTTTTCTAAGGGCGGTTCCTCAATAGAGAGCGAGGGGCCATGACAGCGAAGAACACTCCCAACTATGCGCTGTGGCTTGTCGCCATCATTGTGACGCTTGCTGCATTGGATATTGCTGCGAGCCTCATGGCACCCATTTTTCTTGCTGTCGTGCTCGGTATCGTTCTGTCGCCATTGACCGATTTTATGCGGCGGGGCGGTATACCACCGTCTGTCGGTGCGCTTTTCTCTCTTATGATCATCCTCGGGCTGATCGGTCTGCTGGTGTTCTTTCTCGAACCCATTCTCACCGACATCATTAACCGTGCGCCGCTCATCTGGTTGGAACTTCGGGCGACGATCACGGACGCGCAGGCCACACTGCGCGGGATCGAGGAAGTCAGTGCGGACATGGCAGAGGCGCTCAATCCCGACGACGCCCCTGACGAGGACGACGCAGTCAGGCTCCCTTCAGTAACAGATGCGCTGTTGTCAGCACCGGGATACGCTGGACGGCTGATGATTTTCGTCGGGACACTCTATTTTTTCCTGCTTGCACGTGTTGAGGTCTATGACTGGGTTACCCGGTCGACCCTGCGCCTGAAAGCTGCGCATCTCGTTGAAGCGGAAAAGCGGGTCGCCCGCTATTTCCTGACGATCACAATCATCAACACGACTTTTGGTTTCCTTGTTGGCGGCGTTCTGTTGCTTCTTGACATGCCTTATGCCCCGTTGTGGGGGTTCATCGCCGCACTCGTCAATTTCGTGTTGTATCTAGGCCCTGCGGTCTTCGTCGTCGCGCTTGTGACAGCAGGCGTCGTCACGTTTGATGGGCCATACAGTTTTGCACCCGCAATCGCATATGTCTTGATGAACATGACCGAAGGTCAATTTGTAACGCCTGCACTGGTCGGTCGGACGATGTCCGTCAATCCGTTGCTTGTCTTTCTGTCGCTCGTCCTGTGGCTTTGGTTATGGGGTCCGGTCGGCGGCATCATCGCAATTCCACTGCTGATCTGGGCAATCGCGATCAAGGAACAGGCAGAGAAGATTTAGATCTTCCTGTCATTTCCAAAGCTCGCACCGCATTCGCACAAAAAGAAACCCCGGCTTCTGGCAGGCATAAGTAGCTATGCTGACAGAAGACCGGGGATAAAGTTAGGCAGTGCAAGGCTCATGAGCCTTGGGGGGGGGGAGGTTGGTTAAACTGTTGCGCCGGCTGATTTTGGTCCGGCAATCAGCCAGATAATGAAGCCGACCAAGGGTAGGACAAGGACCAGAAGCGTCCAAAGAACCTTGCTACCTGTACTGGCAGAAGACCCGATGATCGACACAATCGCCCAGATGTTCAGGGCCAAAAGGATGAAGCCGCCAATTCCTGCATATTCCATGAGATTTTCCCTCCTTGAGAATGTTACTCAAATGGAAAAACCCGCAAGAAAAGAAAATGTTCCAGCTTAAACCAAGGGACGTGTCACAAGCTCAATGCTTTCGACCATGGCGACATCGGCCAGTTTCTGCGGGTCAATCACGACCAATTCCCCGTCCTGCCACGATACAAGTTGCCGCTCGCGCAATTGCTTGAGGGTGCGGTTGGTATGGACAAGTGACAGGCCGAGCGCGTCCGCGATGTCCTGCTGGCGATAGGGGAAGGGCATACGGTTTTTATGCACAAGATCAAGGTGTTGCCCACGGCTGAACACCTTGATCAGCGCCCAAGCCACTGCCTGCAGCGCGGTCCGTTGGCCAAGTGTCGTGAGCGCATCGCCAAGAAAGTGTTCCTCGACGGCAGCCAGCCAACTGATTGCAAATGCACGACGCGGATTGTCACGGAAGAATGACCAGAACTCCGAGCGATCGAACACGCAGAGGGTCATGGCGGTCGTCGCTTCGACAGAGTGACCCATCTCGCTCATCAAAGCGGCTTGGAGCCCGATAAAGTCACCTGGCAATACGAGGTTGACGACCTGCCGACGCCCGTCAGAAAGCAATTTCGAACGCAACCCCATACCACGCAACGCAGTAAACAATTGCGGGCTGTTTGATCCTTCCATCAGGAGGGGGGTTCCAGAATCAACTTTTAGCTCGCCAACTTTGAAGCGTTGCATCACGCGCACTTCGTCTTCTGTCATACGATCAAAGAGCTCCTGTCTGCGTAAAGGACAGTCGGCGCATTTGGTCGTCATATTTTGTTGGCTCCTCATTAACCTATGTTAATGCACGATTGCGTACAACTTGCGAGAAGAAACAAACCCCAGCGGAATTTGTTTCATGCAACGAAAATTTGTCATTCTAGCAGAAGACCCGGTCATCGCGCTCGACGTGACAGAAGTCATCATGAACGCTTTCCCAGATGCGCTCATCTGCGCATCCGCCAAGTCAGCACTCTTGTTAGCAATCACTGACACCGAATCCGACATTGCGTGCCTGGTGACTTACATCAACGGCGATATAACACCTCAGCAGGCTGCTGCTGCAAAAGCCCTTAATCTGCCGCACATTCACATCGGGGAAGAAAGTCTCTTCACCCAAGCTCGCCACGTTTCGCTGCCTTTCACATCCGAACACATTCGTCGGGCATTGCAGGATGTGTTGGCCATGAGTGGCGCTGATTAAAGATTCATCGGAACAAACGTAGCATCAATCGGTTCCTCCAATCAGAGAGCAGACTAGCACGCACGCTGGTCAAACCCTGAATAAAAAATGGAGCTGACAATGCTTTACTACGCCATAACTTTTCTCGTGATCGCGCTCATCGCGGCCGTGTTCGGCTTCGGTGGTATCGCAAGTGCATCCGCAGGGATCGCACAGATCCTCTTCTTTGTCTTCATCGCACTGTTTGTGATCTCCTTGATCGCACGTGCCGTCCGCGGATAACGGAGCAAGCACAATGACAAACGCATTAAACGTTATCAGCGAAGAAAAATCGGTCGACACCGGTATTACGGATCAGGACGCCCTCGCCACCGCACTTGGCGATATATTGGCCGACACCTACCGTTTGACCTTCAAGACCCACGTGTATCATTGGAATGTCGCAGGCCCGATGTTCTTTGCGGTCCATAACCTGACCGAAGGCCAGTATGAAAACATGTTTGCGGCGGCCGACGAATTGGCAGAACGGATCCGCGCAATCGGCAAACTGGCGCCGTCCACATTGAACGGGATCGTCGGCGACTCCGTGATAGAAGACAAGCCGGATATCCTGTCCGCGGGCGATATGTGTGAAGATCTCGCTGCTGATCACGAGCGCATCGCCCACCGTCTGCACGCGTTGGTTGAACTCGCCGGAAAGCACAAGGATCCAGTGACGGAAGATCTTGCAACAGCACGTTCAGCGTTCCACGAGAAGGCGGTCTGGATGCTTCGCGCGCTTTGCGCCGAGTAAATCTGGAACTTCAATGAAAAAAGCCCCGCAGATGATGCGGGGCTTTTTGATTCAGCGCGACAACCAGTCGCCGCACGTCATGTCATGATGCGTTTTGCAGCGTCTCGGTCGATGAGAAGAACATCGCTTGACTGACAGCAGAGCGGATCTGCTTCACTTTGAAAGGTTTTGAGATCAAGAACGCGGGTTCTGGTCTATCGCCGGTCAGCAGCCTTTCAGGAAACGCCGTGATGAAAACGACTGGTATGTCGAAATCGTTCAGCAGATCATTAACAGCATCAATTCCGGACGAATTATCAGCTAGCTGGATATCGGCGAGGATCAGGTCTGGCCTTTCGGCTTTGCCCAATGCCACGGCCTCGTCCCGAGTCCGCGCGATACCGGTAACACGATGGCCCAGATCACTGACAATATCGCTCAGATCGTCCGCAATGATCGGCTCGTCTTCGATGATCATTACTTTGCCAGCGCTGCTTTTCGCGATATCGGCAATCGCAACTTCCAGAAGATGCTGCACATCTTCAACGTCCGTTCCGATGATTCTGGCTATTTCGTCGACACTGAACTCCTCGATCGTGTTGAGCAAAAGCACCTCACGCGAGTTCACGGTCAGTTTGGCAAGGTGGCCATGTGCGCGGCCCACAATACCTTCTTCTTCCATGTCAAGTTGACGGCCACTGCTGACCCAGATGGCATGAAAGCACTGGAACAGGCCTTCCCTGATGCTCGCGGCAGCTTCGACGATACTGCGGTCGCGCAGGATTACGTCAAGCGTTGCGATTGTGTACTTGTCGCCGCTCTTTTGGGAACCAGTCAACGCACGGGCATACCGACGCAAATATGGCAACGATTGCGCGACAAAGTCTGAGAATGTGGCTTCTTCAGCACCTACAGACATAAAAATCCCCTTTTATCAGTTGGAATCTTGGAACGATGTGTGGATGCACTAGTTGTATCCTTCAAGACCTTAGAGAGCAAACTTGGTGCCGGACACAATGAAGTCAACTCCCGCGGACCCGAAACGTAAAACACTCATCGCGCAATATATCAACGAAAACCTAAAAGAGGTGTTCGATGAGTATGCGAGCGAGGATATGCCGGACGAGATGAAGGATATGCTGAGCCTATTAAAGGCGCAGGATGAAGACATGCCCAAGGGTGAAAAATGAGTACCCCAAATCCGCGGGACGAACTGCTGGAATATTTGGCTGACATGCGCGGGTTTGCACGCAGCTTGACGCGGAACCGTGCAAAGGCTGACGACCTCATGCAGGACGCTTTGCTGAAAGCATGGAAGAACATCGATCGCTACAAACCGGGCACCAACATGAAAGCCTGGTTGTTTACGATCATCCGCAACACATATTACACGCAACACCAGCGCGCGAAGCGCGAAGTCGCCGACGTCGACGGCGCATTTTCCTCCAAACTTTCTGTAAAGCCAGATCATGATGGTCGTTTGCACCTAAAGGACTTTCGCACGGCGTTTGAAACCTTGCCGGTTGAACAGCGCGAAGCTTTGGTCCTTGTCGGCGTGCAAGGATTTTCATACGAAGAAGCGGCGGCAACAGCGGGCGTCGCGATGGGGACGATCAAAAGCCGATTGAATCGCGCGCGTGAACGTCTGGCTGAAATTTTGGAATTGAACGGTGATGGTGAAATGGAACTGACAGATACCGCGACTGTCGCCGTTATACAGCAGGATCATTCACTGGTCGATCGTTGATGGACGAGACCGGAAACAAACACAAATCGTGGCGGAATGGCATAAGGGTTCGCGTGATCCTGATGCTTGGTCTTGCACTGCTACCGATTGGACTGATCGCCGTATACCAGACACTGAGCGTCGCCCGCGCTGCGGAAAGAAGCACGGAAATGGCTTTGCTCGCTGTCGCGGACCGCGCTGCGCAGGAAGACAGGCTCGCAATCGAACGCGCGTTCGGGGCCGGTGACATGCTCGGTAACGTCGTCGGGGAACTGTTGGACGACCCGGCCATCTGCTCGGACTATCTGCGCAACTTTGTTGAACGCGAAGAGTTGTTCAGTTTTGTCGGCGTTATGCCGCTTGACGGGACCATGGAATGTTCATCGGACGGTACGGTTAGCGACTTCTCGGAATATCCCAATTTTGCAGACGCGACGGCGCGGGACCGTCCATTTATTGAGGTCGATGCGGGCGCACCTGCCAGCGGAACGTCGGTTATCATCGTATCCTACCCATATTATATCGCCGACAGCTTTGCAGGTTACGTTACCATTTCGGTCCCGCATGAGCGTTTGGATACAAGTTCCCTTGACGAGAAATTGCGTAGTGATGGCCTGCAAGAGCTGATTACGTTCAATGACATGGGCATCATCGTCACCGCACAGGGCAATCGCGAAGACGCCCTTGCGTATCTGCCTTCCGATTGGAACCTGACCGACGTCGACACAACTCGCTCTAGGACGTTCCGTGCTACGGGTGCCGATGGAAATAAATACATCTACTCGCTTGTTCCTGTTGAAAACGGTCAGCTGACAATTCTCGGTGTGTGGAACGCCTCTGTCGATTTTCGCAATGGTGCTTGGTACAACCGGCTGCCACCCGCGCTTTTTCCGGCGCTGATGTGGATTGCAAGTCTTCTTGTGGCCGCGATGGCGATCTATTCGCTTGTTCTGCGGCATATCTCGCGTCTGCGCGCTGACATGGACCTGTTCGCGACAAAGCGGAAAGTAGCGTCGACGCGTGTGACAGCGGAAATGCCGAACGAGTTGCAAGTTCTGAATGCCCGCTTCCTTGAAATGACCGACGCGATCGTACGCGAGGAAGCGCGGCTCGAAGACATGGTGCGCGAAAAAAATATTCTCCTGAAAGAGGTCCATCACCGCGTGAAGAACAACCTGCAAATGATCGCATCGATCATGAATATGCAGATACGGACAGCCACGCATGATGAAACCGTTGAGAACCTGCAAAAAATCCAAGATCGGGTTACAAATCTCGCAAGCATCCACCGCGACTTATATACTTCACCCAAAGGTGGCAGGGTCGACGTCGGGGAATTAATCAAGCGGAACGTCGAACAGACGATTGAATTAAGCCCGATTGATCGATCCCAACTCGATTTGCGTCTGGATATCGACTCTGTCCTGCTGCTTCCCGATCAGGCTGTCCCGCTCTCGCTTTTGGCGGCCGAAACCATGACAAATGCGGTAAAGTTCATGCGCGCGCCGGTGGACGGGCCAAGTGTTCTTGATGTCTCGTTGAAATCAACTGGCAATACATGTGCTTTCAAGATTTCAAACACGACCGAAAGCATCCCGGACGAGATCGGCGGCGGTGTTGGTGGCAAGTTGATACGCGCATTTGCTACAAAGCTCGGGGCAGAACTTGAAACCCACAATCAAGACGGTCTGTTTACCCTAAGCCTGACATTTACAGTTGCCGAGTTCGAAATCGAAACACAGGACTATTGAGTCCCACTTGCGGTTTTCAGGACAGCAGAAGTGGCATCATCAATGTCGCTAGACTGAGAACAAGAAAAAAGCCGGCCATATCGGTTATAGTCGTCAAAAGGGGCCCACTTGCCGCTGCAGGATCCTGCTTGAGTCGTTTCAACAGCAGCGGTACGACCCCACCGATAGACACGGCAATTACCGTATTTATCGCCAACGCCAGACCGATTACCAATCCCAAAAAAGGGTTGCCTTTCCAAATGAACGCAACAAAACCGATCAACACGCCAAGGGCCAACCCATTGATCATACCAACGGAAACTTCTTTCAGCCAAACGCGAAAGGCGTCCTTTGGCTGAACAATACCAAGCGACAATTCCCGCATCGTAACACCGACTGCCTGATTTCCAGAACATCCGGACATGTCCGACACCATCGGAAGGAATACCGCGATTGCGATAACGGCAGCCAGCGTTTCCTCGTAAGCTGAAATCACACTTGCTGCGATGATGTTCAGCACGATATTTGCCGATAGCCACGCCAGCCTGCGCCGAGAGCGGATCCAGAGCGGCATCGCGCGGACTTCATCTCCGACAACACCCTGACGTTTGAGGCTTTCGCTTTCCGACCGCTCCAATGCGGCGCCATCGACCGCACTTCGGGACACGACCCCGGCGAGTCTGCCGGTTGAGTCAACGACAGGAAGGCCAAGGAAATTGTTGCCGTCGAACAAATCCTGCAGATCATCCAGCGAAAGGTCCGCATCAACCGTGATCGGGGGCGTCATGATTGTTGTCAGTTTGTCGCTGCGTTTGGCCGTCAAGAGACCACGCAAGGATACAACGCCGACAGGGTGTCTGTCCGCATCAACGACATAGGGGTGCTGGCCGCGATATCGCTCGAAATCGTCGTCATCACTGACCATGCTGCGCAGTACTGCACCAACGGTAGCTGTGTCAGGGAACGAGAATGACTCAGCCACCATCAAGCCACCGGCGGTGTCGTCGTCATACGTTACCAGACGTCTGACATCGGCCGCATCTTCCGGATCAAGCCGCGACAGAATGGCTTCTGCCTCGTCGTCATCCAGATCGCCAATCAAGTCGGCCTGAAGGTCTGAATCCAGTTCTTCGAAGATTTCTGCCGCCCGGGACGCTTCCATGCGCTCGACCATTTCGGTCGCTGCCTCAAAGGGCGCTTCCTCGACCAGATCAGCTGCCAGTTCGGCATTGACGACTTCAAGAAGTAGATCACGGTCGTCCTGTGACAGGTTCAGAAGCTGCCGCATCTTGCCACTCAGCGGCAACGGTTCGAGCAGTGCCTCGATCTTTTCGACATCGCGTTGATCGACGGCATCTTTCAGCTGTTCCCGCACGGAACGCGTCGTATCCTCGATTTGAAGATCGTCAGATGGGTTGCTGTCGGGGTCGTGTTGATCGGTCATGATGCCGATTCCCTTTCATTCCAATGGGGGCTGGATGGTGTTGACGTCAAATGCAGCAATTGCGCGCCGCCCGAAAGCCGGAGTGCCAATTGACTGTGAAGCGCGGGAAGTCGGTCATGGCGTAGGGAGACTCAGATGACCTTACTGATCGCGCGATCCAGCTTGTCCACCAGTTCATCGATTTGCGCATCATCGATAATGAAGGGTGGGGCGAGCAAAACATGATCACCTCTGCGGCCGTCGATCGTACCTGACATGGGATAGCAGATCAGACCTTCTTCAAAGGCAGCCTTCTTGATTTTGGCGGCCACACCTCGATTGGGATCAAACGGGTCTTTCGTCGCGCGATCCGCGACAAGCTCGATGCCGCGAAACAACCCGCGCCCGCGAATGTCACCAACGTTTGGGTGCTGGCCAAACCGCTGTTCGAGTTGCTGCATTAGCAGATCACCCTGCGTATTGACCCGTGAGACCAAATCGCGATCAAGGATGGCGCTGACGACGGCATGTCCTGCGGCGGCGGCTGCAGGGTGGCCCAGATAGGTATGGCCGTGTTGGAAAAAGCCGGACCCATCAGCAATCGTGCTAAATATGTCAGACGTGCAAAGCATCGCGCCGATCGGCTGGTACCCCGCACCAAGTCCCTTTGCGATGCAGACGACGTCAGGAGCAATGCCATCCTGTTCGCACGCAAACAGACTTCCAGTGCGGCCCATGCCGCACATGACCTCGTCAAGGATCAACAATACACCGTAGCGGTCACAGATTTCCCTGATCCGCTTGAAGTATCCGGGGGCAGGGGTGAGTGCACCAGCCGTCGCACCGACCACAGGTTCAGCCATAAACGCCATCACTGTTTCAGGGCCAAGGCGCAGGACTTCATCCTCCAAAGCCTGGGCTGCGCGCAGGCCATAGTCCTCCGCGCTTTCACCGTCCTGCTGAAGGCGATAGGCATTACAGGGGTCGATATGGCTCACGTCCAAGAGAAGGGGCCCGAATTGCTGACGGCGCCATTCGTTTCCACCCGCACTCAATGCGCCGATGGTATTGCCGTGATAGCTTTGCTTGCGGGCAATCAGGCGGCTGCGTTTGGGTTCGCCTTTTTCAACCCAGTATTGCCGCGCCAGTTTAATGGCCGCTTCGGTTGCTTCGGATCCGCCCGAAACCAGATAGACCTTGTCCAGATCACCGGGTGCATTGGCGATAAGAAGATCGGCAAGTCTTTCCGCAGGCTCGGACGTGAAGAACCCGGTATGCGCGAACGCGAGCGAGTCCATTTGCGATTTGACGGCCTCTGTCACTGCGGGGTCACTGTGTCCAAGGCAGCTGACGGCTGCACCACCGGAACCGTCAAGATACCGCTTTCCAGTTG